>NZ_CP025227.1:2753880-3107761 GCF_004010955.1 Actinomyces wuliandei | reverse complement strand
GTTCTGAGTCACAGTGAGGCGGTCAGGCAGTGCATGCCCACGCTGGTGGGTGTTCTTCTAGCTCAGCACAGGTAGCCGATGGAAAGAGCAGACGTCACTCGGGCGTGGTGTCCACAGGCTGCACAGGAGCAACAAGGCGTGGTGTCCACAGGGAGTCATGGGGGTCGGCATCCTCCGCGTAAACAGGTGAAACTTATAAAAGTTGATACTCAATGCAGGGAATCTTATAATGTTCGTGACGGCGCATCCCTAAGGTCCGCGCACGTACCGGCTGGGCGCTGCCCAGGCGTTGCCGGTGCTGCCGGCCTGCTAAGGCTTGCGCACACTGGCACACTGCGGCCAGGCAGGAAAGACGCGGAGGTGCGAGCGCTTGTTTCGGTACGGACGCCGTCGCCCTACAGAGCACGGCGAGAAGGAAGGAGACGGTGAGAACATGGATATGATAGAAAGCACTAATAAATAATGACCGTCGCATGCGCCCCCCAGCGCTGGCGCCGAGCGCCATGGGTATGACCCCGGCGTGTCAACCGCAGCGACCGGACGACATGTCGGTGAGAAGCTGGTGTGTTTGACCCCCGGGCACGTGAACCGTACAGTACCACTGGTGGACGTGCGGTCTCCCGTCCCAATCCATGGGCCAGCCGCATGGGGCAGTGTCACAGGATTTTCTGCGATACTGCAAGAACATACCCAGAGTCAGGAGTTAAGTCGTGACCAAGCGGACCTATCAGCCCAGCAACCGTCGTCGTTCCAGAGTTCACGGCTTCCGTAAGCGCATGCGGACCCGAGCAGGTCGCGCAGTTCTTGCCTCGCGTCGCCGTAAGGGCCGCGCGCGTCTCGCCGTTTGAGGTGCTCAGCGCGAGGCATCGTCTGATCCGGGGTGAGGATTTCTCCTCCGTGGTACGAAGTGGTGTGCGCAGCGGGAGCCGGAACATGCTACTTTACTTCTGTTCCGGTGCCGATGGGGATAACTCTCCTGTGCGTGTCGGAATAACAGTGTCTAAAAAGCAGATTCCTCTGGCGACGCACCGTAATCGCGTCAAGCGCCGACTGCGAAGTCTTCTGTCCGGCCGTCTTAATAGGATACGGCCTGGGTCAAAGTTGGTAGTCCGTGTCCTGTCTGATGCAGACGGTGTCACCAGTACCGACCTCGGTAGGGACTTTGATTCCCTTCTTCAGCGGTGCCAGTACCTACATGCAAAAGGTCGGCGGCGATGAGTGGTTCGGTCCTGCTCATAGTAAGTGCAGTAACCCTTCGGCTGTGTCACGCTGCACACGTTGTCGTCTTGTCTCTTCTGGTCTTTTATCAGAAGCGTATTTCCCCCGCGTTTCCGGCGAGGTGCCGTTACTACCCGACTTGTTCCGCATATGCGGTTGGTGCTGTCAGGACGCACGGTGCATTTAAGGGTCTGCTGCTTACTACCTGGAGGCTGTTGCGGTGTAACCCTATGACCTTAGGCGGAGTTGATCATGTCCCCGACAAAGGTCAGTGGCGATACGCTCTGCCCCGTGATGTTCCACGCTTCTTCCTTAAACAGTAGCGGTTGGCCAAGTTTTCCCGCATTATAGAGGCAACGTTACGGCCACCAAGTTTGAACTGAACTTGAATATGATGCAGTTACGGATATGAGAGCAGGGCCGCAGTCGGCCCGTCGGAAAGTTAAACAACTACTCGGAGGCTAGGAGCAGACATGGACAACATACTATGGCCCCTCAGTGTTGTAGTCGCGTGGGTCATGGTTCATATTCATGACTTTCTAGTCTTTCTGGGCTTTCAGGACGGCCCAGGGATAGCTTGGGTCCTCTCGATTATTGGTCTTACCGTGGTGGTCCGTATCCTTATTATGCCGCTTATGTTTAGGCAGATAAGGTCGTCTCGTGGGATGCAGCTAATGCAGCCCGAGATGCAGGCGCTTCGAGAAAAGTATAAAGGCAAGAAGGACCCCGTGTCACAGCAGCGCCAGCAGGAGGAGATGATGGCGCTGTACCGTAAGCATGGTACTAACCCACTTTCCTCATGCTTGCCGCTTCTTGTGCAGATGCCGGTATTCATAGCACTCTTTCGGGTGCTTGCTTCACTGCAGCGCGTCGCGGAAGGATCGTATAACGGCCGAAGTTCCATCGGTCCGTTGACTGCCGATATTGCGTCAGACATTCAGGCGTCCAACGTGTTCGGAGCTCATCTTTCAGACTCGTTCGTGAGCACGCCGGACGTTCAAGTCAGAGTTGTCACAGTCATTATGATTATCATTATGTCGGTGACGCAATGGTACACCATGGCGCAGTTGAGCATGAAGAACATGCCGGAGTCCGCCAAGAACTCAGACAACCCCATGATCCGCTCTCAAAGAATAATGATCATGGTGATGCCGCTTATCTTTGCCATCAGCGGGGTCCAGTTCCAGATCGGAGTCCTGGTATACTGGGTGACATCTAATATCTGGACACTGGGACAGCAGTTCTTTACTATTCGTAATATGCCAGCACCTGGCTCGGAAGCAGAAAAAAAATATCGCGCGCGTGTCAACGCCAGGCGTGCTCGTAAGGGACTGCCTTCACTAGAAGAAGAAGAGCGTGCAGAGGCTGCCGCCAAGGCTGAAGCCGATAGACGGGCTCGCGGTCAGCGGCGTCAGCCGACCCGTAAGGAACGGCGAGGGAAGTCTGGTCGAGCTGCGTTGGCACACCATACTTCGGGGGGCTCTTCAGCAGAAGGAGAGGACGCAAGTCCTCGGAGGAGCCAGAATGGCAGTTATCGCGGTGGTGGTATCGAAGGGACCTCATCCAAGCATGACAGCCTGACTGATGAGGAAATTGCTCGGCGCCGCTACGAGAAACGTGCTCGTGCCCGGAGGCAAGAAGCGGCGAGGCGCAAAAAGAGGCGCCACCGGTGATGAACAGCTTGAACTCTTATGTTTTGTTATGCAGGCTAGACCTATTAGCAGTGTTCGTTGACCCCACAAAGAACGGATAACCGATGAGCGACACCACGGCTCGGGCTGAGGCAGTATCCCGTCTGGAGGAAGAAGGTGAGATAGGCGCGGACTATCTTGAGGAGCTTTTGGATATTGCTGACATCGGGGGTGATATTGATATTGATATAGACCACGGTCGAGCATCTGTTGCAGTTGTCGCTTCTGACGAGGGCGATGAACATGAGCTGGCGGATCTTGTGGGAGATGAAGGCGAGGTCCTAGAGGCGGTTCAGGATCTCACTCGTCTTGCTGTGCAGGCACGTACCGGTAGCCGGTCGCGACTTATGCTTGATATTAATGGCTACCGTGCCTCTCGCCGACATGAGTTGACTAAGGTTGCTGAGGAGGCAATTACCAAGGTCCTTCTTGTGGGTGAGCCAGTGGTTCTAGAGCCAATGAATCCTTTTGAGAGAAAGATCTGCCACGATGTTGTAGCCGCAGCTGGACTTGCCTCGGAGTCTGAGGGTGCTGAGCCATATCGCCATGTTGTGGTCAGCCCTGCTAAAGATGATGTCAGCACACCTGGTACTCATGGTAGTGCTACCGCAGCGGGGACGCGGACAGAAGACATAGGCAACGGTGCGGCTTTTGGTGCAGATTCCGTGTCGGTAGATGTACATGCGTCACACAAGTTGGTAGATGGCACCGGACATCATTCTGTTGCCGGAATAGGGAGTTGATAGACTCACTGGCCTTGGGTACGCGCTGGAACAGGTAGCAATGACTCTGGTTCTGAGTTGGTGGTGATGCGGATTTGAGGCCACGACGGTCAATGTTCTCCGTGGTCACAAAAATGTTGGGAGGAGATGCGTATGAGTAGTTTCGATGGAGGTGGTGCTGGTTGCGATGAAAGCACTTTGTGCGAAAATGTGTTTAGCCCCAACGGTGGCGACGTGGCACAGGAAGAAACCAGTGCTACGCTCGAGGTTCC
Organism: Actinomyces wuliandei; assembly: GCF_004010955.1. Classification (NCBI taxonomy): domain Bacteria; kingdom Bacillati; phylum Actinomycetota; class Actinomycetes; order Actinomycetales; family Actinomycetaceae; genus Actinomyces; species Actinomyces wuliandei. The sequence goes on along the minus strand of NZ_CP025227.1, from coordinate 3,103,858 downwards.
CCGCCAGGACGTCAGAGACTTCTTTGGCATTGCGTTTTCGGGTGCTGAACAGTTTGCGTACATGCTCGCGCGAGAAGGTCGGGTGCGAGGAGTTATAGGACCCCGTGAGCTTCCAAGGCTTTGGAGTCGGCACCTCGTCAACTCTGCGGCGGTGCTACCTTTTCTTCCCAGGAGCGGCAGGGTCGCCGATATTGGTTCGGGAGCGGGTTTTCCTGGAGTGGTCCTCGCACTTTTCCGGCCTGATCTCGATATTGTTCTTGTTGATGCGATGGACCGTAGGGTGAAGTGGCTTCATGACGTAGTGGATGAGTTGGGCCTAGAACGTGTGACGGTGCGGCACGGTCGTGCTGAGGACATGCGCGACCAGTTTGACGTAGTAACAGCTCGCGCGGTTGCTAGCCTTCCGAAGCTGGTTCATCTGACGGCACCTCTCATGCGCAGCGACGGGTGCCTCGTTGCCCTCAAGGGGGCCAAGGTAGAGGCGGAGATCGACAAGACGAAACAAGCCATCAAGAAGTTCCAGCTATCGACTCCTGTTATCCATGAGGTTGCCCTGCCGGGTGGTGGTGGGACACGGGTTGTCGAGCTGCGGCGGCGAAGCAGTCCATGAAGAGCCGGTGAAGTTCGGCGCGCAAATCAGGTAACTGTCGGACTCCTCGCGTAGACTGCTAGTGTCCGGCTGGCTCCAGCAGTTGGACTGTCGTCCGAGGAGAAGCAGGTTGTCTGGTTCGTCTATTTTCGATCAGCTCCAGGCCGACCGTGTTGCGCTGGATGAGATGACCGAAGAGGGTCACCCTCGTCCTGAGCAGACGCGTATCATGGCTGTCGCTAATCAGAAGGGTGGCGTGGGCAAGACCTCTACCGCGGTTAACCTCGCTGCGGCGTTAGCGCAGGGTGGACTGCACGTTTTGCTTATCGACGCTGATTCACAGGGTAACGCGTCCACGGCTCTAGGAGTCGAGCATGATGAAGGTACCCAGTCGATCTATGATGTGCTGGTTGACGATGCTCCGATCAGTGACGTCGTGGCCAGGACACGATTTAGCGACACACTGTTGTGTGTACCGGCAACCATAGATGTCGCTGCTGTTGAGATTGAGCTAATTGAGACTAGGGAAAGGGAGTCTCGGCTGCGTAATGCGCTCATCGAGTACCTAAGGTTCCGTGAGCGAGAGGATCAGCCACGCTTGGACTATATTATTGTAGATTGTCCGCCTAGTCTCGGTATCATGACTATTAATGCATTCGTTGCCGCCCATGAAGTTCTTATTCCAATGCAGGCAGAGTACTATGCTTTGGAGGGTCTGGCGCTTCTTACCAGGTCTATTGACCGAATAGCACAGATCCACAATCCAGGTCTTGGTGTTTCGATGATAGTGCTGACTATGTTTGACGGGCGGACTACGTTGTCGCGCGAGGTTGAATCTGAGGTTCGAACATATTTCCCTGATGCGACTCTTGAAACCAAGATACCTCGTTCTATCCGAGTTGCTGAAGCACCGTCGTTTGGCGCACCTGTTGTGTTCTGGGATCCACGTTCTACTGGTGCGGTAGCTTATATGAAGATGGCACGTGAGGTCGCTTTTAGGGGCGTCCCTGCTAAGGAAGGTGGCGAGGCCTGATGGCTCAGAAGAGGCGAGGACTTGGGCGGGGTCTCCAGGCCCTTATTCCTGATACTCAAAGAGAGACTGTAAGTTCAGGTAGGCCTTCTGACGTTTTCTTCCCAGAGAATCGGGAAAATGATGTCGCTGCGATGGACGAGTCCCAGGGAGGACATACTGGTAACTTTCAAGGCTCGGAGGTACTGGTCGGCCAGGAAAAATTCAGTCAGTTGGATAGCAGCGGCTCGGTTGATTCAGAGGACAAATCAACTCCAAAGGGGGCATTGAAGCGTCTCTCTTACTCAGATTCTTCGCGTGATGCCTATTCAGAAGGCGTTGATGTAGCCGTTGAGACCGGACAAGGAGAACCAGCTGAACACGACTTGAAGTCCGAGACTGCGACGACACGACAGAGGAAGCAGTCCAGGCGGGCTAGGAGTACTGCTGAGAAGACCCTTCGGGGCTCAGGGTCGGGTCGTCGCATCGACGGCTCCTCGGGTTCTGGCGCGGCCCAGGATAGAGGTAAGGGCACTTCGACTCATGTTTCACGTGAAACGGCTTCGAAGTCTTCTCAGCAGGCAGATGACGTTCATGCTGCCGATCGCCGTCCCTCTAGATCACAAGCCACCCCCATAGGTGATGGAGGAGATTCTGGCGACGTTGCCGTTCATAGTAGTCAGACTGCCTCTGATCAGCACGTAACTAATTCGGAAGGTAACTATGATGCTCAGGTTTCTGTCGTCAAAGAAGGTGAGCTTGTTCCAGTTCCCGGCGCAACTTATGCTGATATTCCGGTGGATCGTATTGATCCGAATCCCCGACAGCCTCGGCAGGTTTTTGACGAGGAGGAGATTACTGAGCTCGCTGCTTCTATCGTAGAAGTTGGATTGCTGCAGCCTGTTGTCGTACGCCGCGTTTCATCTCGAGAACGGCAGGAGGAGGAACGTTTCGAACTGATTCTAGGTGAACGTCGGCTTCGGGCTGTGAAAGAGGCGTCGCTCGACACTATTCCTGCGGTGGTTCGAGATACAGACGATGTCGACATGCTGCGTAACGCATTGTTGGAGAACCTTCATCGGGTGCAACTGAATCCCTTGGAGGAGGCTGCTGCCTATCAACAGCTGCTTGATGACTTTAACTGTACTCAGGCTGAACTCTCTGAGAGGATCGCTAGATCGCGATCACAGATTTCTAATACATTGAGGTTGATGAAGCTTCCCCCATTGGTACAGCGTCGACTGGCGGCCGGTGTGCTGTCGGCTGGTCATGCTCGGGCTCTTCTGGGGCTTCCGCACGTAGATGCGATGGAACGTATGGCTCAGCGTGTTGTTGCAGAAGGACTTTCTGTCCGCGCGACTGAGGAGTTGGTTGCTCTTCACGAGGAATCCGACTCATCTCGTCAGCAGACCAAGACGTTACGTGCTCGTAGTACTCCGTTGCCCGCGTTGTCAACTCGACTGTCTGATGCCTTTGATACGAGGGTTAAGGTGACTAGGGGGGCGAAGAAAGGTCGTATCACTATTGAGTTTGCAGGAGATGACGACCTCGCTCGTATCATAAGGACGCTAGCGCCTGGAACTTCTCTTGACGAGGACTAGTTAGACAACCTGTTGTCGTGTTAAGCACCAGTTTGAACCTGGTTCTCGTATGTGAACCGCCTTTTCCGCTGAGGAGCATAGGTGTGATCGTCATGTGGCCACTTTCCGGGTTCGGTGCCATGTGAGTTTCTCCGCGCATATTGCGATCCTGGTCGTTGTGGTACTCGTGACGGTTACTTGTGTTCCCGCTTTGCTTCATGGTTGGTATTAGCGCCGGGCGACATGTATGCATGCGGGACGATATTCGTACATATGGTTTTGCTTTTGGCCAACTGTGGGGGTTTGTTCCATACATGTTTCACTTTGTACGTGCTGTAGTGCTTCCCCTGATGATGAAACTCGCCGCCACTGATTCTATTCCGACACGGTTCGGGTGTAGGCCTTCATAGATGTCGCAACCTGTGAGGGCGAATGCATGTGCAAGCAGCCAAACACGGAGGGCACATGAGTCGCGCCGCTCAACTGCGGGACTATAGGTGTGGTGCTCTGTATGCGCACCTTGTGCTCAGGCTAGTTGGTACCTGTTCTACTCGGATTCTTTCACGCATATGTGTGGGTGGTTGGGAGTTGTTCACTACTGCGCATAACGGTTGATACAGAGTTTGTCTTATTGAGAGTGAGGTAAGTTCACGCCTCATTACTTCGTCATTTTGTCACTATGGCTCTGAGTGCTGACAGACGTGTCTTGCTGAGTATGTTTTCTATACTGGGACCTACCTGATCGGAATCGACAGTTGTCGACCAGTTCGTGTAAGTGTTTCACGTGAAACTATGATGTACTGCCCTTCAGGGACGAAGATGAGTGGACGATCGACATGCAGTTCGTGTTGCAAACTACCGCACGTCATGTCAAGAACGCTGGTTTGAAGTTGTCCGGTCGGGAATCGCATGTTAGCGCGTATTGGTTGCGCCATGTCTCTGAGCACACACATCTACGCGCCTCGTTACAACACAGGAGACTAGGTTTGACTCGTGCTGGCTGCTCCAGTCCTTGGTGTAGAAGTGCGAGCAGTTTCAACAGATCGTCTTCTGCCGAGGATACTTTCTGTGGAGCAGATTCAGACGCTAAAGGTATCTACTTGTCTCGAACATACCGCCATTTGAGCATCCGTGTGAGTTGGTTGAACTCGTGGACAGTGGTGGTTGTAGGAAGAACTTTTCCTACGCATGTAAGTGCTCGACTCGACAGGTGCGGTAGGTGAAGATTGTATGTGCCCATACGAAACCACTGCGGGTTGCATTCACTCAGGATGTTTAGCCGCATACTGCAACGGACCTGTCAGTCTGCTTCATTTGCTTGCTCTTGGAGGTCGGCGTGCATGGTTGCGATCTGTGACTGGATTGTCCGGATATGTGATGGATTGCCTAGTCTGTCGGCACCTGCTTACTCTGCCGTTATGGCACTAGGCCAGGCGGCATGTCGCAGAACTTGTGCATGGGGCAGGTATGTTCTTGTCAGCGCAGATGTTATTCAGCACGATATCTCTGGCCATTCTACATGCTTTTTAGCGCTGTCAGGTATCGATGGACGCGAGTATTCGTATACTGAACGTGCTCACTGCGTATGGCTTATATATATTCGATGTACACACTGGCAACGATGCAACGGCTGGCGCTGAACGACTTCGGATCGTATGAGTATTACCTTGACTCTCTGCCCCTGCTAGGACCGTGTATGGGGTCGGTTGTGTTGAGTCAAGTGCACAGCCAACGACATGTCTACGTAGAAACAGGGCGACGGGTGCGAGCACTCCACACCCATTATGGCAGCTGTGCCCGTACTGTAAAGAACAGAACCGATACGTTGCGGGCCCAAACCACGGCTGATTGACGGAGACTAGTAGTAACACTAGGTGTGCTGTAGTGCGAACTGTTCCAACACGTGCCAGCATACCTTGTGCGGAGCACGATGCTTAGTGCGCTAGTGTGTCGTCGCGGTGTGTGCAAGTACACCGCCTATTCTTAACGTGGATATCTGGGACCAGTATGGCAGTTATCTTCCAGGTATGTCGAGTAAGTCTGCGACTGGCGGAGACAGTCTATTTCATCAGAGAAGTTCCTAGTGGTTTCACGTGAAACATGGACCTAATCCAAATAGATGAAGCCCCCGTGGTTGTTCATGTTGCGCTCCTGACCTGTTGGCACTAGTAAATGTGTGATAGTACCGGGCGCACCTCGCCCACATGTAGTTATATACATCGGGAAGCCGGTTCACAGATGTGCGTCCATGTATGGACTCGCTCGCTTTCCGTGGCGCGAGGAATAACCTTAGCCACTCGTGGCTGTGGTCCCTGTGCATAAACTGCATCCATGCTAGCACACTGACGATGCCGCAAGGCGATCGGTGGTTCAAGCGACTCAGTGTTCTGCGGACTTCTGACTCTGTAGCGTGCGCATCCTTGGTAGTGTCTTGGCCACTTTATCTAGCACAGAATCACATATACACAGTAAACATAGTTATGTATGCGAATACAGTTACTTGCGCGATGGCGCCGTTGGCACGAACTATGTAGGTGGCTTGACGACCAATTCGTGTCAGCGGATGATCCACTCACGATCTCAACAAGACCGCTGCAGATGTGCCAGTGTTTCACGTGGAACATCCATCTTTGTATGAGTCTGGATACCGTGAATCATCGCTCCCTGCCCTGGGCTTGCGTTTGGGACCACTCTCAAACATGGACCATCCTGCATGTAGAATAGATGAATAAGGACGCCATCTGGGCATCCTCCCGAGTACAGTGCTGATCGCATCACCACATGTTGATACAGGAACTCGCTAAGTATGACGACAGCATGTGTGTAACATCAATGGAAGTGTAGGACATGCGGAATAACGTATGGCCGAATACTCCCATGGCAAGAAACTATGTGGACAAATATGGTTTCACACAGGCAACATGCATATGATGAGTATTGTTTCTGGCTGACTGTCTAACAAGTGTTTACTTGGAGTAACTGGCGGGTATCACAGGTACATATTGATAGCCTAGCCCTACGTCGGCAGAATAGCATCAACGGAACCTGCACTTCGCACAGTCATTTTCTTCTAACAACCACTAGATGCCGAAAAAATACTGAGGAAAGAGTTATGAAGGTCAAGTACTGTGTATTCCGTGCGTCAAGAACAGTCTCTGTCGGGAAAATCCCTTCATGCGTCAACACAATTCATGGAAACCAAAAAACGCTCTACCGTGGCTCGGTGCGTTGATAATAGGGCTACGGATACCATTCTCGCGATGTCCTAACAGCATTGCTCATGTAGACTCAACAACTGTTCGCGTCTCTTGTTTCCGTTTAGAAACTGTGCAGTCGGAACATGTTTCACGGAGAGTTCTCGAGCTTAAATAAAGCAGTTCATCCACCAAGAGTCAAGCAGAATAAGGTCGACCGTCGCAGATGTTAGAAGAAAACAACTATATAACTGAAACAGTCGCTATCCTCGGCTTCGCGTCCAACACATAAACTATTGCCGTGAGTTCACTGCAATTGATTCTTGCCGGGAGTGGAACTTGGGACACTGAAGAATACAGGCTAAATTCCGACAGATTGATACCGCCACGCCATCTTAGCGAACCTCAGGGCCTGCTCAGCCGTTGCGGCATGCAGCGCGCAAGCTATAGCAGCTGAGAGCGAGGCACTAGGGCTGGACCAGAGGACTTTTCACCAGAGCATCATAGAGAGGACCAAGTTCCCCGTCTGCCTCTACAGCCATGGGGAGGAGGGAGTTCTCTGTCATCCCAGGGACAACGTTGACATCAATAAACCAAGGTGTGCCGTGAGTGTCAAGGATCAAGTCGGTCCGCGACAAGTTACCGAGACCTAGCGTGCGGTGAACTGCAAGAGCCGTGTCTTGGACCTTGTCCGTGTCGCGAGCGTCAAGTCTGGCTGGCACAAAGTACTCGGACCGGCCAGGATTGTACCTGGCGTCGAAGTCATACTGGCCCTGGGAAACCACTTCCACCGGCGGCAAGGCACGTGGTCCCTCCCCAGTGTCGACGACAGACACCGCGATCTCTGTGCCCTCAACGTATTGCTCAATAAGAGCGCGGTCATCATAGGAAAAACAGGCGACCATTGCTGCTCGCAGTTCGTCAGCATTGAAAGCGATGGATACACCAAGACCAGAACCGCCTTGATTCGGTTTGACAACAAGTGGAAAACCTAGGTGCGCGGTAACGACGCCGAGAACCTCCTGGGCGCCCAGTTGGCTGAAGTACTCGCGTGGCAGCGTCAGGGAGTCCGGGGTAACAACGCCGCCAGTTCGCACGGTGGCCTTGGCAGTTGGCTTGAATGATGAACGTTGGCAGCCATCTGAATGCGTGCCAACGTAAGGAAGGTCTAGTGCGATGAGAGTGTTTTGGAGACCTCCATCTTCACCGTGGCTTCCATGTACCAGCGGCCACACCACATCAGGACCAAAAGCCCGCAGGGAACTAATCATACGGGCATCGACATCAAGGACGAGTACAGAGTGTCCAGCATGCTTGAGAACTTGGGCCACGCGATTGCCAGAGCGTAGGGAGATATCCCGTTCGTGACTGAGGCCTCCCGCAAGAACGGCGACACGTAGTGACTCTGACTGAGGACTGTTGCTCATGACTCTCCTTAAATTTGATCGGGTCCCGGGGCAGCTATACCCTCTGAGACCCGGTGTACGGTGGGACCAAACAGTCTGTAGTTCTCCACGTCCCGGCTAACGACCTCGGACAGTCGTCGAACTCCCTCCCGGATGTCGGCGGGCTCCGGGTAACAGAAAGACAGTCGGAGATGGTCCCGACCTGCTTTTCCTTCTGCATAGAAAGCAGTTCCGGATACGTAGGCCACAAGGTTCGTTACTGCGCGAGGAAGCATTTCTTTGGCGTCAACACCCTCGGGGAGCCCAAGCCACACGTAGAATCCTCCGTCTGGGACGTTCCAGTGGCATACCGGTAGATATTCCTCCAGCGCCCCCACCATAGCGTCGCGCCGTTCCCTGTACATCGCGCGAAACTCTTCGATCTGCTTCCTCCACTCGAACTGCTCAAGATACATCGAGATAGAGTACTGGCCAACCGAGGAGGGGCAGAGGATAGCCGCTTCCGAGGCAAGCTTCATTTTTTCCTTTACCGCCGGCGGGGCGACGGCCCAGCCCACACGGTATCCTGGTGCGAAAATTTTAGAGAATGACCCAAGGTAGACTACGTCTTCTGGGGCAAGTGTTTTAAGCGCAGTATATGTCTGGCCCTCAAAGCCGAGCAGACCGTAAGGATTGTCCTCGACAATAAGAATGTGGTGCCGACGGCAGATATCAATAACGAGGGGGCGGCGTTCCTCACTGAGAGTGACGCCAGCGGGGTTATGGAAGTTGGGGAGGCAGTAGAAGAACTTGATGCTGCGTCCTTCTCGCTCCGTCCGGATGATCGTCTCCTCCAAGGCCTCGGGGACAACGCCGTGAGCATCAATGGCTACCTGTTGCACATCAGCCTGGTAGGTGGAGAAGATCGACAGAGAGCCAACGTAGGTTGGCGCCTCGGCAAGAATCACGTCACCTGGGTCGATGAACAGCTCGGTTACTATATCGACAGCCTGCTGCGAGCCCGTCGTGACAATAACGTCGTCGGCGTTGGCGTCGACTCCTTCCAGCGCCATAACCTCGGTGACGTGCTCCCGCAGCCGTGGCAGTCCCTGACCATTACCGTACTGCAGTGCTCTACCGCCGTCTTTGCGAATCATTTGAGCAGTGGCCTCAGCAATACGGTCAAGGGGCAGGTCCTTGAGGTTGGGCATTCCTCCTGCCAGGGAGACTACCTCGGGGCGCGAGGCGACCGCAAACAGGGAACGTGTCTCGGACGCCCTCAGGCCGTGGGCACGTGTGGCATAGTTGTCTAGCCATGGGTCAAGTCGGTTTCCCTTGACCTGGTTCATCTCGCCCACCAGGAGCTCCTTCCATGACGATCTCTGGTACTGCGTTCGGTGCCAAGTCTGCCACGGACAGATGTCGGGAACGTCTCATGGCTGGACCCAACTCCCTCATGCTGTTCGTCTGGTAGCCACTCGCCCAACAGAGTGGTCCGTGAAGGGCGGTCTGCTAGGCCGACAGGAGCCTCTTTGTGCCGACCGCTGTCAAGAGACTGGGCAGGAGTGCCTCCGTCCGCACCAATATAAGGCCACGTCTGTTGTTGTCTGTGCGTCGTCTTGGCGACAGCGTCCGGCTGCTGGGACAGGCTACCGAAGGATCGGCGAGGAAGCAGTGACAGCATTCTCAGCGATAATGGCTCTCAGCGGCTTCTCGTCGTTGGGTATGGTTGTCTTTCGCTGAGGAAGCGCTAGAAGCTTGCTGACAGAATCCGGGACCGGTTGGGGGCACCCAAGGGCTTCCTCGACAGTGTCGAGAAACTTTTCTGGCCTCGCGGTCTCCAGGACCAGAGTAGGGAAGCCGGGCTCCATGAGGCGCAGGGCCGTGGTGATGCCGTCAGCGGTGTGCGGGTCGACGATGACACCGTGGCTGCTCATAAGGCGGATCGTCTCCAGGCGTTCAGCGTGGGAAGAGGACATGGCGACAAAGCCGAGCTCTTCACGCATACGTTCTACTTGGTCCGACAGATCCAGTGAGCCGCTGTCCTCCAGCTCCTTCCAGGCGTGGGAGAACCGCCCTGGTCCCAGGAGAGACCACAGGAACCGCTCCAGATTGGAGGCTTTGGAGATATCCATGGAGGGACTAGACGTGGCGAGCGTGGCTTCGGCACTGCGCGGTGTGTAGATGCCGGTGGAGAAGAACTCCTCCAGTACGTTGTTCTCGTTAGTTGCGACGATGAGCCTACGCACCGGCAACCCCATACTGCGCACCAGGTGGCCTGCGTAGATATTGCCAAAGTTGCCTGAGGGAACACACACGTCGACCTGGAGGTCAGAGGGTCGTCGCTCTTCCGTCCGGTCTGTGACACGCAGCCATGCCCACACGTAGTAGACCGCCTGAGCCACGATCCGCCCGATATTGATTGAGTTGACGGCGCCTAGTGAGTACTGTGCCTTGAAGGCAGGGTCGTTGCTGAGGGCCTTGACCAGGTTCTGGCAGTCGTCGAACACACCCTCAACGGCGACGTTGTAGATGTTGGGATCGTGCAGAGAATACATCTGCGCCCGCTGGACGGGACTCATTCGATCTGCTGGTGAGAGCATGAAGACGCTGACTGCGTCCTGACCTCGGAAGGCGTGCTCGGCGGCCGATCCGGTGTCCCCGGAAGTAGCACCCAAGATATTGAGTACCTGGCCCTGCTTGCCCAGGACGTAGGGCACAGCCTGCCCCAGGAACTGCATCGCCAGATCCTTGAAGGCCATGGTAGGACCCTCAGACAGACCTACGAGGTGCAGTCCCGCAGCAACCGTGCTGCAGTCACGCACCGGTACCACGGGCGCAGGGAACCGTTGCGGTCCATAAGCTGCGGCAGTCATATTCTGAAGGTCTGACTCAGGGACGTCGGTGGCGAACAGGCCGATCACCTCAGCAGCCAGGGCCACGTAGTCCAGGGACCGCCATGTCTCCAGACGGTCCCTGCTGAGTGCCGGTAGCGTGACGGGAACCACCAGTCCCCCGTCCGGTGCCAGGCCGGACAGCAGGACCTCGGTGAAACGGGCTGCGCGCATCCCGCCTCGGGTGGAGATGTAGTGCATGAGCCGTCCCCCCATCGTGCCCGGGTTGTCGTAACACCTGCCATTCTAGGCGGCTAGTGCAGGCCTGTGACGTGCACGTGTCCAACAACCTGTTGCTCCAGAAGCAGGTAGCTATCTGAGAGTCGGTGTGCCAGCCCAACGCAGACCGGGCTGGTACACCGACCGACCCAGACCCTCAGTCCAGAACTTTCTCCACCTCGGCCTTGAACGCGGCCTTGGGCCGTGAGCCGGCGAACTGATGGAATGTCTCGCCGTCACGGATGACTGCAAAGGTGGGAATGGACTGTATCCCAAAGGACCGGGCGGTGGCTGGGCTGGCGTCGACGTTGATCTTGACGAACTTCACTCGGTCTCCCAGCTCAGTCGCGACTTCGTCGACAATCGGTGCCATCTGACGGCAGGGGCCGCACCAGTCGGCCCAGAAGTCAATGACAACGGGCTTGTCCGAGCCGAGAACCTCCTCAGTAAAAGTGGCGTCGGTGACGTCAAGAGCAGCAGACATGGTGTTCTCCTTGAATGAGTCGTGGCGTGGCCCGTCGGTACGTCTGGCGGCACCTGGGCTGATATGTCCTTCCGACGTGCTGCGCGGGTGGAAGGTTCGGTGTCTCCTAACCTTTGCGCGCATATGTGCAGGTAGAGCCGGTGATGGGTATCGCGCCTCCTTGTATGCCGTAGGGCGGGCCTGTCCGGGTCACAGCTCCACGTCACAGCGTGGCCAGGTAGTGCTCTGCGTCTAAGGCTGCGCGGCAACCGGACCCGGCTGCGGTGACAGCCTGCTGGTAGGACGGGTCTGCCACGTCGCCACAGGCAAAGACGCCTGGTAGGCGAGTCCTCTGTGACGGGGCCTCAACCTGGATGTACCCGGCGCCATCCAGGTCCAGCACATCTTTTACCAGCTCACTACGAGGAACTTGGCCAATGGCCACGAACAACCCGGTTACCTCAAGCTGGCGCCGCTCTCCAGTCACTGTGTCCTCAAGCGTCACGCCAGTGAGAGAGTCCTGACCGCGCAGCTCAGCCACCGTGGAGTTCCAGGCAAAGGTGATCTTGGGGTCGTCCTGGGCTCGCTGCGCCATGACCGCAGAGGCTCGCAGCTCGTCACGACGGTGCACGACGGTCACCGACCTGGCGAACCGAGTCAGGAACGTGGCCTCCTCCATCGCGGAGTCTCCCCCACCAACCACGACGACGTCCTGGTCCTTGAAGAAGAATCCGTCACATGTCGCACAGTAGGACACCCCGTGGCCGGAAAGACGGTCCTCACCCTCCACCCCCAGGTGTCTGTACTCGGAGCCGGTGGAGATAATCACGGTGCGGGCCTCATAGGTTCCCTCCTCTGTGACGACACGCTTGGTCGTGCCCTCCAGCTCCAGGGCGGTGACGTCCTCGTAGCGGACCTCAGCCCCGAACCGTTCTGCCTGCTCCTGCATCTGGGTCATCAGGGTCGGCCCCATCACACCTTGGACAAAACCAGGGTAGTTCTCCACCTCCGTGGTGTTCATCAGTGCTCCCCCGGCCGTCACCGAGCCTGCCAGGACGATGGGTGCCAGCTGAGCGCGAGCCGCGTAGATGGCGGCGGTGTAGCCCGCAGGGCCGGAACCGACGATGACGACGTCGTGAATCATGATCCTCCTGGTACGGGAGTAGCACGCGGTGCACACCAGTTGACAGGAACCAGTGTCACTAGAGCAAACTGGCGATGAAAAGCGGTTGTTCCCGAATGAGGGTCTATCGGAGAGTGATCTCGGTGATAGTAGCCTTGTTGGAGCCGTCAGCGGCTCTGGGAAGTTCAGTGATCCACACGACAACTGATGCTGTCTCCGTGGAGTCGAAGTCAAATGAGGTGGCCTGCGAGGTGAAGGGACCTTCAGCCAGCAGCTCGCCTCCTGCAGGGTCCTCGGGACTCGTGGCACGGATCTGGACCGATCCGCCCTCCCCAGTCCCGTGGATGTCAATGCCGGATACCTCGGCAGCTTCCTCCAGGGTCACGGCGACTCCCACTCCGCCCTTGCCATCCATGCCGGGGTCGTTGTAGTACCGGGAGAACCACTCCTGGGAGGTGTCTCCGTCCACCAGGCGGTCCGCCAGCTCTGGGTGCTCGTTCCCGTCGCCGAAGGGGTCCAGGCTCTGCGCGCCGCTGACGGTGATGGGTGCGCTGTCCTCACTGCCCTCCTCGCCCCCAGCCTGGTTGTCGGCCTCCCCGCTGCCGTCCTGGGCCGACTGAGCCGACGTCGTGGAGGGAACCGTGTCCGCAGCCGGCTCGTCGGGGTCGGTGAAGCGAATTCCTACCAGTTGCTGCAGGATCAGTACGGCGATGACAACACCGACAAGAGCCAGGACGATCAGGGTGAGGATCACGCTGGTCGTGGTACGGCTGACAGACTGAACCACTTCCTCATCAACCTCGTCCTCCTCGTCCTCAAAGTCGTCGAAGTTGACCTCGAAGCTGCCCGTGAAGGGCTCGGAGGGGACGGGGGCGGCGCCTGGGGCCGTCTCCGAGGCGTTTGTCAGCATACTTGGCATCGGGTTGACCGGACCGGTGACCTGGACGTAACCGAGTCCCGCCCGGGGGGTCATCTCCTCCTCAGCACGCAGGTCGTCAGTGACGACGGTGCCGTCGCCCGTCGCGTCGTGAGCGGAACCATGCTGGGCAAAGGAGTCCGTCACGGCAGCCTGCGGGGCCTGGGTGGCAGACGCTGAGGTGGCAGCCGAGGCTCCACCGCTCGCACTGCTGGAGCGACGCAGGCGATCCAGCACCCCGCGAGCGGCGGTGGCGACCCCGGTCCCTGCTGTATGTGAGGTGGAGTCCGGCCCGCTGTGCTGGGCGGTGGTTCTCACCGCAGCCGGGTAGTCCCGAGCGGGGTCGACCACGTAGCCGCTGACTGGCTCCCAGCTTCCCAGCGCCCGCGCGACCTCGGCAGCCGAGATGGGAGGCTGGCCGTTCCACGTACGTACGCACAGGTCGTCCAGGACCGGGTCGATACCAGCCACCAGTGTGGACGGGACGACAGGCGCGCCACCCAGACGAGGCGCGGAAGGGATCCCGGGACGCTTCCCTGGCCAACGGCCGGTCAGGCCGTAGTAGAGAATCTCCACGAGGGCGCGGGCGTCAGCACGGTCGGCGGCAAGGGGGTCGTTCTTGGCGACCTTGCTCTCCAGGTCCAGGGCGGCGGCCTCAATCCCCAGCCCGCTGATCTTGACCTCTCCCCCGGGGAGCACCCGAATGGACTCAGGAGACAGGTTGAGGTGGTGCAGGCCCTTGCGGGCCCCAGCGTCAAGCGCTTGGGCCGTCTCACCAATGATTGCTCTGACCTGTGCCGAGGTGATGCCGCGGGCCACGAGTGAGCTGAGGGTACGGCCCGCCAGGGGCTCGGTGATGATGATGGAGGGCTCGGAGCGCTCAACGTCGTACACCCGCTGAAGGCGCTCGTCGTCCACCAGTACGGCGCGGCTTGCCGCGTCCATGATGCTGTCGCGGTGCACCGAGGCGTCTGTGAGCACGAGGATGGTCACCTCGCGGTCGAGGATGGTGTCAACACCCCGGTGCCGAACGATTCGAGGCAGCGTGGTGGACAGGGTCCCCAGGAGTCCGTAGCGGCCACTGCCAATCGGCGTCGCCTCAGACATGCGTCTCCTTCCTCGGGGTGACTGCCCGTCAGACACTGATGGACCCATCGTAGCGGTCCGTGGGCTCTGTGCCTGCTCGGTGGTGTGACCTGATGGGGGCACGGCGGCCGAGGGCTCCATGCTGACAGACAGGTTGGCGGGCAGGGAGGGGCTGTCCGGAGGTGGTGCGGGAGCAGTGCCCCGGGGGGTGGCTGCAGCGCCAGCAGGGTGGGCTGGTGGTGGAGGCGAGGCGAGGGGCATCGCGTGCTCGGTTGGAGGCGTGGTCGCAGTCGCTGGAGAGGTGCGGGGGGCGGGCGGGACCGACGGAGGCACTGTCGGTGGTACAGCGGGTACCACAGGGCGTCGTACAGGTGCCCGACCACTGCGGCCAGCAGAGGAGGGGGCGTGAGGAAGGAAGCTGGGGGGGTAGGTGCCCTGCGGCTGTCCGTGTGCTGGCGCGCCGTGAGGGGCGGTAGTCGGCGCGGACGGGGGCGGTGGTGCGGGGGCAGGCTGTGGCGTGGCCGTGGGGGCTGCAGCAGGTGGAGGCGGGGGCGGTGGGGCCGCTTGTGGCGGAGGAGGTGCTGGCGGAGCGGTTCTGCTTCCCGAGGTGCCCCTGGTGGGAGCCGACGTTGGTGTCATCCACTCTGCCAGGCGTAGTACCGGCCGACCTGCCGGACCCGGCAGGCGCCGACCAACCTTGACCAGGATCCGTGACAGCGGACGGAAGGCGACGATGATCTCCTCGACGTTGACTATCCGCCCCATGACAAGATAGATGAAGGACATGACCGAGGCCACAATGACGACCTGGGTCGAGGCAGCCAGGAGGCGGTTCAGGGACGAGGCGCCATCCACCTCTCCCATCAGCGCCACCAGGACCAGGCCGATGACTACCGCAGGTGCTGCGGCCAGGCACAGGCGCAGGTGGGTGGTGGCGACCCTGCGCCCGTCCAGGCTCGGCAGGTGGCGCCGCATCAGCGGGACGACGACGACGCACGCGGCGACCTGGCTCAGGGTGTTGGCAAAGGCCGCCCAGGCCATCCAGTGGTTGGCCGGTGCCAGGAGGTAGGCCAGGGCGCACAGGACCACGGGGAGCAGGCCCACCACGGCGTCGGCGAGGAGAAGCCGCTTGGTGTCCTCGTAAGCCAGCATGACTCGCTGGGTGGTGAACCAGATCCCCTGCGGGACGATTCCCAGAGCCAGGAGGACAAGAACCGGTGCGGTGGCCTGGGCCACCCTCAGGGAGATCGACGGGGTGAAGACCTGGAGCGCTGGCACTGCCAGGACGCAGATGCCCGCTGTAGCCAGCACCGTGAACACCCCGGCGGAGCGCAACCCCAGCGACAGGTCGTCGCGCACGCCCTCCCGGTCGCCTGAGGAGGCCTTCTCGCTCATACGGGTGAACAGGGCGGTGATGATGGAGGTCACCACCAGGGACTGGGGCAGGATGTAGACCAGGTAGGCGTTGGACCACATCGTCGTTGACGGCACCACGACGTCGGCGTACTCAGGAAGCTCAGAGGCTGTGACTGCGGCTGAGCCCAGGTTGGTGGTGGCCCAGGTGCTCAGCGAGATGATGGCGACACCGAGCAGTGCCCACAGGGCGACCCTAGAGCTCTGCCCCAGCCCCAGGCCCCGTATGCCAAAGACGATGCGCGGCTGGAAGCCGGAACGTACCAGGGGGATGTAGAGGATCAGGGCCTGGGCCGCGATGCCCAGGGTGGTGGTCGCCCCGATCAAGGTGATGCGGCCCGCGTCCCACACCTCTGGCCCCTGTCCGTCGGTGTAGGCCCCGTAGACCCGGATGTAGGCGATGATGGAGACGATAGAGATGATGTTGTTGAGCACCGGCGACCACATGTAGGGGCCGAAGCTGGACCGGGCGTTGAGGACCTGGCCCCACAGGGCGTAGAGGCCGTAGAAGAAGATCTGCGGCATGAACCAGAAGGCGAAGGCGTAGGAGACCGGCTGCCAGCGACCCGAGGCCAGGGAGGAGGCGTTGACGTAGAACACCAGGGGAGCGGCAGCGGTGATCAGCACTGTGACGGCAAGCATGAGGGTGGCGGCGGTGGTCAGGAGCCGGTTGACCAGCTCCTCGCCGTTGCGCTTGCGCAGCGCCCGGACGATCTGAGGCACCAGGATGGCGTTGAGGACGCCACCGATCATCATGTTGTACAGGTTTGTCGGCAGGTTGTTGGCGGTGTTGAAGGCGTCTGCCGCTCCCGAGCCGGTAGCCCCCAGGGCGATGACGATGAGGGCGTTGCGCACCAGTCCCAGCACGCGGGAAACCAGTGTGCCCGAGGCCATAATCGCCGAGGAGCGGGCCAGCGAGGCCTGGGAGCGGTGCGGGCTCGGGGAGAGGAAGGAACGTCTGGGTCGGGCGTGCCGGGGCGGGGTCATGCCTTCTCCTGGGCTGGTGGCGGTATGGCCGGTGTGACGGTGCGGCGTCCTCTGCGCACGGTACGCGCTACGCCGGAGACCAGGACAAGGGCCAGGACACCGCCGACCACCCAGGTGCCGACAGACTCCCAGGCCGCTCGCACCTGCATGTGCACGGTGGTCGGGGCCCCCACAGCCGTACCGTCGTCCGCAAGGACCTCGATCGTCAGGTCGACGTCACCGGACCCTACTGCCTTGACCGGGACCGTCGTCGTGGCCTGGCCGCGCGCAGGGACCGTGACAGTGACAGTGTCGGGGATCTGGAGACGTTGGTTGTCCGGGACCAGGCGCACCTGGAGGGTCACCTCCTGGTTCAGGGTCGAGACGATCCTCACCGGAAGGTCAGCCTGCGAGCTGATGATGTTGATGGTGGAGGAGGGAGCAGCGCTCAGCGCGTCGATGACCGCCTCCCCGGCGGCAACGGCAGAGTCCAGGTAGGTGCGGCGGGCCTGGGGGTCGCGGCGCCAGGCTGCTGAGGAGACGATGCTCTCGACGTCGTTGGCCCGCCCCAGGGCTGCCCGGGAGTCGGAGAGCACCGAGGCGATCGAGTCCAAGCGGTTCCCCGACTGGTAGGCCTCTGACAGGAGCCCGGAGGCGATCTCGTCACTGTCACTCACCTGGTCCGGCGGGTCCGTACGGGCCACGTCCCCACTGTCCCTGCTGCTCCCACTGCGTGATCCTGCCGGGTCCGGGCTCGTGGTGCTCCTGGTGCTCCCGGTGTCCTCAGCCTCTTCCCCCTCGGTGGTCCGGGACCTCAGGGCCTCCAGATCCTGGGGAGTGACCCAGGAAGTGTCCCGCAGGGCTGCCAGCCGCTGCGCGAGCACCTCTGGCTCTA
This sequence comes from Actinomyces wuliandei, assembly GCF_004010955.1. Lineage (NCBI taxonomy): Bacteria > Bacillati > Actinomycetota > Actinomycetes > Actinomycetales > Actinomycetaceae > Actinomyces > Actinomyces wuliandei. The sequence goes on along the minus strand of NZ_CP025227.1, from coordinate 3,086,126 downwards.
CCGCTGCGGCCGAGGCCCGGTCCAGGGTGATGACCAGGTCACGCCCCACGGACGGCGCCTGGCGGGTGAAGATCGCGGTCCGTGCACGCAGCAGCTGGCGCGTGTCCAGGTCGCTGAGCTCCTGGTCGTCGAGAGGCTCGGGCTGCCGCCCAGCCAGGGTCAGCGAGGCAGGCTCGTCGGGTACCAGTACCGTGCGACCTCCGATTGTTGTCGTTCCCGAGGGCGTGTAGGTGAGGTCCTGGGCCACGGGGACGGAGCCGACGGGGGCGACGAGGGTCGTCACGGAGCCAGGAAGGGCCTCCAAGGTCTGGGCGTCCAGCTGGGAGGAGGCGGGCCAGGCCAGCGTGGGGTGTGCCCCGGCACCAGCCACGGCTGAGGACTGGGACCTCTGGATGGAAGTGGCCAGGAGGTTGGTCTCCCCCAGGTGGGACAGGGCTGCCGTGTCGGCGTCGTCCCAGGGCAGGGTCGCGACGTCGCCGTTAGCGATGGCACGGGTCAGGGCTGCGGTCAGCGACGCCGGACTGGCCGGGGCGGAGGAGGAGTCAGAGCCTGGGGGTGCGGGGGAGGGATCCGCAGCGGGTGCTGCCGACGTGGAGGTGGCTGCGGGAGGCGACCCGGAGGGCTGTGCCGTGTGGGCCGAGGTGCTGGGCGCAAGGGCTGTGCTGGTGGCGTCTGGTGGTGTCGAGCCGGACAGGTCCCCCTGGAAGGAGCTGGCATCAACACCAAGAGCCTCCAGGAGGGCTGGGTCCACCGCCAGGACCACTCCGTCACCTGCCAGCTCCAGCAGGGCCTGGACCCGCTGCTGGATCTCGGTCACGGTCACCCCTGCGGCCGAGGAGTCACCGGTCGCAGACGCCGGGAGAGTCAGGACCGTCAGCTCCTCAGCAGAGGCTGTGACAGGGACGATGGTAGTCACGCGGGCCGCGTCCACACCTGAGGCGCTGTCCCAGACGATGATGCTGCGGTCCTCAGCGACGGTGGCTCCGCCCTGGGTCAGGGCGACCTGGACGCCGCGGGGACCCCACTGGTCGTGGGCGGACAGCGGCAGGTTCTCAGCGCTGACCATCACGGAGAAGGAGGACGTCTGCCCGGGCTGGACCTGTGGCAGCCGTGTGGTGGACGGTGACGACAGGGTGGTGTCCCGCTCGTTGGCGAGCCACAGGGACAGCGTCTCGAAGGTGACCTCCGTGCCTTCCTGGACCTGGACCACCAGGGAGCCGCCTGACAGGGTCTCGTCGGTGCCGTTGGCGATGGTGCCGGTGACCAGGAGGTCCTCCCCGTCGTGGATCACCTCCGGGGCCAGGGCGTCGATGCTCAGCGTCACCTGGCCAGAGACCAGCTCTGCCTCACCTGGCAGCGCAGGAGAGGCGGCGGGCACGGGTGCCGGGGGGGGCGGGGCCGCTGCCGGCAGGGCGCTGGCAGGAGCCAGCACCAGGGCCAGCAGGCTCAGTGCTGTCAGCGCGGTCACGAGCGCTGCTGCTGGCAGGCGCCGTCCTGCCGTCTGGGGGCAGTGCCTGCGCCGACGAGGTGCCTTCCGGCTCCTCATGCGTCACCTACAAGGATCTTCCGGGCGGCCGCCACGATACGACGCTCGTTGGGGTAGGCCAGACGGCGGGCCACGTCGTCCAGGGCCACCCACTCGACGTCCTCCGCCTCGTGGTCGGGGTCGTTGTCGGTGGTGAGGAACCCGTCGACAGCCTCCAGGAGGAAGTGGTGCACCACCTTGTGGACGCGGTGGGCGTCGCCAGCGAACCAGTAGTCGATCGTCGCCAGGTGGCGCAGCACCCGGCCGGTGATACCGGTCTCCTCGGCGATCTCTCGCACGGCGGCCTCCTCCGGTGTCTCTGTTCCTTCCAGGTGCCCCTTGGGCAGGCACCACTCCAGCCGCCCGCCGCGGTTGCGGCGCGCGATGACCGCAGTGAAGGCCTGACCGGCCTGGACGTCAACAACCAGGCCGCCGGCGCTTGTCTCGTCGACGACGGGGAGGCTGCGCGCACCCGCCCGGCGAGCCGCCGAGGCGGCGCGGGGCGTGCGGGTGCGACGGGAGGACATAGGGATACTCTAGGTCCAACAGCGGTGTCAATGGATGTGGACGAGAGCTCCGCGTGGGTCGGTGAGGACTGGCGCGGCCGGAGCCGACCGGGTGCTGACTGGACGCCGACCGGGGCGCCGCTGACGGCTCCCGGCGTGGCAGGCTTGGCCTGATGACTGCACAGACCCGTCCCCCCTCCCGCGCCCCGCTCTCCGGGGAGCCAGACGCCTCCGGCCTGACCCCGACAGCACGCTCCGCGCTCTCGGCCCTGCCGGTGCCCTTGGCAGCCCTGGCCCACACCTTTGCCCGGGCAGGCCACGAGATCGCCCTGGTGGGCGGGCCGGTGCGTGACGCCTTCATGGGGACCGCCCCCCACGACCTGGACCTGACCACCTCGGCCCGTCCGGAGCAGACGGAGGCACTGCTGCGCGCCTGGGGGGACGCCTGCTGGGACATTGGACGTGACTTCGGCACGATCGGTGCCCGCAAGGGGGAGGTGGTCGTGGAGGTGACCACCTACCGCACCGAGGACTACGAGGTCGGCTCGCGCAAGCCGACCGTCTCCTACGGTGACACACTGGAGGGCGACCTCACCCGGCGGGACTTCACCGTCAACGCCATGGCCCTGCGCCTGCCCGACCTGGAGCTCGTCGACCCCCACCACGGGCTGGTGGACCTGAGGGCAGGGGTCCTGCGCACCCCGGTGTCTCCCCTCCAGTCCTTTGACGACGACCCCCTGCGCATCATGCGGGCCGCGCGCTTTGCCGCCCAGCTGGGTCTGGACGTCGAGCCCGACGTGGTGAGCGCCATGTCCCAGATGGCGTCGCGGCTGGGCATCGTCTCCGCCGAGCGCGTGCGTGCCGAGCTGGAGAGGCTGCTGACCAGCCCCTGGCCCCGCCGCGGCCTGGAGCTGCTGGTGCACACCGGGGTGGCCGACGTCGTCCTGCCGGAGGTGTCGGCCCTGCGCGAGACCGTGGACGAGCACCGCCGCCACAAGGACGTCTACGAGCACACCCTGACGGTCCTGGACCAGGCCATCGACCTGGAGACCGGCCCGGAGGGACCTGTGCCTGGACCCGACCTGGTGCTGCGCCTGGCCGCGCTCCTCCACGACATCGGCAAGCCCGCTACCCGCCGCTTCCTGCCGGGCGGGACAGTGACCTTCCACGGGCACGACCACGTGGGGGCGCGCCTGGCCGCCAAGCGCCTGCGAGCACTGCGCTTTGACAAGCAGACCGTCAAGGACGTGGCGCGACTGGTCGAGCTGCACCTGCGCTTCCACGGCTACGCCGACGCAGGGTGGTCGGACTCGGCGGTGCGCCGCTACGTCACCGACGCCGGTCCCCTGCTGGAGCGCCTCCACCGGCTCACGCGTGCCGACGTCACCACCCGCAACCGGCGCAAGGCCGCCATGCTGGACCACGCCTACGACGACCTGGAGGCACGCATCGACCAGCTGCGCAAGGCCGAGGAGCTGGCCGCGATCCGCCCCGACCTGGACGGCAGCCAGATCATGGCCGAGCTGGGGGTCGCCCCCGGGCCGGTCGTGGGCCAGGCCTACCGTTTCCTGCTGGACCTGCGCATGGAGAAGGGACCCCTGGGTGAGGACCTCGCCCGCCAGGCGCTGCGCTCCTGGTGGGCCGCCCGGCAGGAGCAGGAGTAAGGGGTGGAGCTGGACGGGATGCGCGGGCACGGCCTGTGCTAGGAGGCGTGCAGGCGCACAGCGCCCCGGTGGCGCAGACGGGAGGTCAGCCCGACGGCCAGCAGGCATACCCCCACCCAGAGGGTGTTGAGGACCAGGCTGAGCACGTAGGGTCCTGTCGAGTCGGTGGTGAACGGTGTTCCCAGGCAGACGCCAAGAGGCCCGTAGTACACCGGGTACCCCGTGTAGGAGGTGGACGCGCCCACCGTCCACCCGGTGCCCTCCAGCCCGGCCGTGCTCCACACCGCAGCGGCCTGCAGGCCGACCAGCACGACGAGCCCGCCCGCGTAGACCAGGAGCCGCAGGTAGAACCCCCTGCGGCCTGCGGCGGCGAGCCCCAGGAGCCACGCCAGGGACACCAGGGCCGCGCACGAGACGAGCTTGGCGCAGACTGCGTAGGCTACCGCCCCTGCTCTGCCCTGCTCCGGCCACGTCGTGGCGTAGGTCAGCAGGGTGATGAGACCGGTGGCGCAGAAGCCGGCAGCGAGCGGGAGTGTCTTGACCAGGAGCTTCCTCAGGGGCGAGCGGGTGGAGAGCTGGAGGAGGACGTCTCCCTTGAGCACCAGGAAGACGAAGACGTGTGCCCCCACGTAAAAAGTGGTGGCTGCCGACACGAGGATGACGGCAAAGACCCAGACCACCTCGGTCACAGACCTGTAGGAGTCCAGGAGCTCCCTGAGGAGGAGGGTGGTGGCGAGCACGACGGCGCACACCGAGAAGAAGCCCAGGTGCTTACGCGCCTCGGTGCGGACGTCACGCACGCAGCATCGCCTCCTTGATCCGTGCCTCCAGGCTCTGCCCGGAGGCTGCCTGCGAGGCCTGCGTGCGCAGCAGCATCCTGCCGTCGTGGAGCACGACGCACTCGTCGAAAAGAGGCTCCAGGCCAGCGATGAGGTGAGTGCTGACGACAAGCAGAGCGTCGGCGGGCCTGTGCTGCCCTATGAGCTCCAGCATCCGGTCGCGTGTCACGGGGTCCACTGCTGCCAGGGGCTCGTCAAGGAGGTAGACCGACGACCTCCTGGCCAGCGTCATGCCGAGGTTGAGCTGCTCCTCCATGCCCTTCGACAGGTCGCCCACCTTCTTGGAGGTGTCCAGTGAGAGGCTGTTGATGATGGACCGGGCGCGGTCGCGGTCAAAGTCCTCGAAGTAGTCTTCCAGGACGTCGGGGACTGAGCCGACCCTGAGGAACGTGTAGAGGAACGGGGAGTCCGGCAGGAGGGTCGGGAGTGCCGCGCCCGGGGTTTTTACCGAGCCCGACCGGAGGGGCAGCAGCCCGGCCAGGGCTTTGAGCAGGGTCGTCTTCCCGGCCCCGTTGTGACCAAAGAGACCCACGACACCAGGGGTGTCAAAGCGGATGGTCAGTGGGGCGAGGCGGAACCTTCTCCCTCGGGAGACGACGAGATCCTCCAGCTCGAGCAGTGCAGTCATAGGCTTAACCGTGGTTGTTCGACAAGGGGTTAGTTACAGGTGCAGGTGACGGCGTTGTCCAGGTCAGTCTCGAGATAGAAGAGACGGAGGAACCTTCAGGATGAATGCTACAGCAGACCTGTCCTGGCGTGAGGGTGTGGACGGAGGCGTGCCCGGGTCTGTGCCAGGATGGGAGGTGCCCGGGGACACGTGCTGGTGAGGAGGCGGTACCGTGACAGAGCTGAGGGTCGGCGTCGTGGGGGTCGGCGCACGCAGTCCTCTGGCTGCCCTGGTTGACTCCTCCCCTGTGCCTGCCCGGCTGGTGGCAGCGGCAGATCCCGCGACCGACCGGCACCAGCGTGCGGCGCGGCTCCTGCCCGAGGGCGTGGAGGTGGTCCCCGACTACCGTGAGCTGGTCGGGGCAGGGCGCTCCGGGCTGGACGCCGTGGTCGTGACGACTCCGGACGACACCCACGAGGAGGTGGCCTGCGCCTTCCTGCGCGCCGGTGTGCCGGTCTACCTGGAGAAGCCGCTGGCCGTCAGCCTCAAGGGGGCGGACCGGGTCCTGGAGGTGGCGCGGCGCAGCGGGACCAGGCTGTACGTGGGCCACAACATGCGGCACATGGCCGTGGTCAGGCTGCTCAAGGACGTGGTGGACCGCGGCGAGATCGGCGAGCCCAAGGCGGTGTGGTGCCGACACTTTGTCGGCAACGGAGGTGACTACTACTTCCGGGACTGGCACGCCGAGCGGGCCAGGACCACCGGGCTGCTCCTGCAGAAGGCCGCCCACGACATCGACGTCATCCACTGGATCGTCGGGTCCACGACCCGCAGGGTGGTGGGCATGGGTGACCTCATGGTCTACGGCACCGGGGGGCGGCGCCCTGCGGAGACCAGCCCCGGCACCGTCATGGGCGACTGGTTCAGCCACGACCACTGGCCGCCCGATGCGCTGACCGGGCTCAATCCGGTCATTGACGTCGAGGACCTGTCCATGGTCCTCATGACCCTGCGCAACGGGGTCATGGCCAGCTACCAGCAGTGCCACTTCACCCCCGACTACTGGCGCAGCTACACGGTCATTGGGACGCGGGGCCGGGCGGAGAACTTCGGCGACGGCGCGGGGGGCGTGGTGCGGGTGTGGACACGGCGCTCGGGGTACCGCGAGCACGGCAGCGCCGAGTACCCCATTGAGGAGGAGGGGACCGGTCACGACAGCGCCGACCAGCGCACCGTGGACGAGTTCCTGCGCTTCGTGCGTGACGGCGGGCCCACGCAGACCTCCCCCGTGGGCGCTCGCGACGCCGTGGCCGCAGGCGCTCTGGCCACCGAGTCCCTGCGCTCGGGGTCGGTGCCCCGCGACGTCCCCCAGGTCGAGGACCGCCTAGCCGCCTACTTCGAGCAGGGCCAGCGGGAGGGCTGAGCCGGGCACAGTCAGGGTGAGAGCCGGGGCTGAGCGGCGGTGACGGCGCGCTACGGCGGCGCGGGAAGGCGGTCTGTTCCATCGGGGGCCGCTGACAAGAAGGGAGTTGTCCACAGGACGTCCTGGGAGCCTGCCACTGGACCGTGGGACCCGGTAGGTTGGCGGCGTGGGCGGGACAGAAGAGGACCCAGGAGGGTCCAGAAGGACTAGAGGACCACGAAGACACCGGCAGGCAGGAGAGGCCTCGTGATCCACCAGATTGACCTGGGCGGCCGGAGCGTCGCCCTGGCCACTGACGGCACCGTCACCCGCAGGGACGGGGAGGTTTACGTGCGCGCGGCACACCTGAGTCTTCTCCACGACATGCGCAGTGGTGAGGTCTACCGCACCGGCCAGACCTCGTGGTCCCCCTCGGGGTGGCGGCGGCTGGCGGACCCGCCCCTGCGGGTGGCCAACCCGGTTCGCCGCCGCACCGCTGACGACGACGCCTGGGACGACCAGGTCCGTCATCACTCCTCCTGGGTGGCCGTGGTCGAGGACGCCGGACCCGCCGGAGGGAAGGCTGCCGGGGAGGTGGTACCAGACTGGCCCAGCGCCGTTCTCGTGGGCTGCCTGGAGGGTGAGACCCCCCGGGTACGCGTGGACGAGGCCGCCCTGGAGGCCTTCACCGAGACCGGCCGACCGGGGACGTGGGTGCTCCTGGCCGGGTCGGCCCCGCAGGTCATGGCCGCCTACGCCCGGCGGCTGGGGGCGCACCAGGGACGTCGTGAGATCAGGCCGCAGAGCGTGTGGTGCTCCTGGTACTCCTACTACGAGGGCGTCACTGAGGAGGCTGTGGCTGCCGAGATCCCTGATGTGGCCCGATGCGGGTTCTCCACCCTGCAGATCGACGACGGCTGGCAGGAGGGGGTTGGGGACTGGTACGCGGGGCCACGCTTCCCCTCCGGCATGAAGGTGGTCGCCGACGCCGTCTGGGAGGCGGACATGACCCCCGGCCTGTGGGTGGCCCCCTTCATCGCTCTGCCCGGCTCCCAGGCGGTGCGGGAGTATCCCGACGCCTTTGTCCGAGCCGCCGACGGCTCGCTGGCTGTGGCTGGGTCCAACTGGGGCTCCCACTACCACGCCCTGGACATGACCCACCCGCGTGCCCAGGACCTGGTCTACGAGGTCATCGACCGGGTGGTCCACGAGTGGGGCTTCTCCTACCTCAAGCTCGACTTCCTCAACGCTGCGGCGGTCCCCGGGGTCCGGTCCCAGGACAGCGACCGGGAGCAGGCCTACCGGGAGGGCCTGCGGGTAGTCCGTCAGGCGGCAGGGGAGGACGTGTTCCTGCTGGGCTCGGGTGCCCTGCTCATGCCCTCTGTCGGTGTCCTCGACGCAGTGCGGGTCGGGCCGGACGTGGCCCCCATGTGGGACAACTACGCCACCGATGACCCCAGTGACGCCACGGCCCGCAACGCGCTGCGAGCCAGTGTGAGCCGGCTGTGGCTGGGCGAGGTCATTGGGATCGACCCGGACGTGGCCTTCTTCCGCCACTATCGCAACCTCCTGGACGACACCCAGATGCTCTGGCTGCGTGAGCTGGCTGCCGCCTGCCGGTTCCGGTGCGTCTCAGACCGGATGGCCTGGCTGGAGGAGGTGGAGAAGAAGGCGCTGCGGCAGTGGGCCACCCGGGAGGAGGAGGTCGAGCTCCTGGGCCGCTACCGCTTCCGCGTGGGCGGGCGGGAGGTTGACCTCACCAAGGCCGTCGAGGAGAGCTCCTCGCCGTACCCGCTGTAAGAGCGCCCCTGAGTCCTGACGCGACCCCTTTGTGGTGTCATTTGTGGTGTTATTATGGTCGCAGGGCTGACAGGGGGCAGGTGACCGTGCCGTCGTCCATGGTCAGGACGGGTCCGGTCCCGGTGACCACCAGCCTGAGGACCGGCTCTCCGCGGACCTCGGTGTCAACCTGGTCCACCGCCCTGGCCAGGGACGACGCTCCCGCGCTCGCCTGCTGACCTCCCAGCTTGACCTCGACTGCGGCCCAGCGGCCGTCGGGAAGCGTGAGGACCGCGTCGATCTCGCGCCCGCTGGAGTCTCGGTAGTGGTGCACGCGCCCGCCCAGGCCGGAGACGTAGACCTGCAGGTCGTGGACCACGGCGCTCTCAAAGAGGAATCCGGTGGTGCGCACGTCTGCCAGCAGTGTGGTGGGGGAGGCGCCCAGGGCGGATGCCGCGAGTGCCGGGTCGGCGAGGTGGAGCCTGCTGGTGGTGCGCAGGCGCGCTCGTGAGCGCAGGCTGGGGGTCCAGGCGGGGACGCGTTCCACCACGAAGAGCCGCTCCAGCAGCTCCAGGTAGGAGGTGACCGTCTCTGCGCGGATCCCCGGCGCCAGCTGCTCCAGGTCTGCGGCCAGCGTGGACACCCGCACCTGGGCCGCTGTCTGCCTAGCCAGTGAGCGGATCAGGTGGTCCAGCACCTCCGGGGCGTGGCGGATCGGCGCCAGCCGGTGGATGTCGGTGCGGGTCACGTCCTCCAGGTAGCCTGCCATGGCCAGGATCGAGTCGCCGCCGTCCAGGTCGCGCAGCGCGGGAAAGCCTGAGCGGGCTAGGCGGTCGATAACCTGAGGGAGTTCTACGAGTTCCCAGGCAGCCTGCGGGCCCTCGACCACGACCGCGCCTGCGATGCGGAGTCGGCGGTGCAGCTCGTCGTCTACTGCTCGTGCCAGGTAGTGGTGGCCCAGCACCGCCTCAGTGTCCATTGCTCCCTGGTCCCCCTCGCTGCCCGAAACTGTCTGGGTACGTGGCCTATCCGGATTCGTGCAGACCTTCTCTCCGCAGGCGTGCCCACTGCGGGAGGGGCACCCACTTCCACGGGCGGGCAGCGCTCCGCATGGTCAGCCTGGTCAGCCCTCCACCTTCTCGGGGAGGACTGAGCCCGTCGGCCCCAGGTGGCCCAGGGTCAGGTAGCCCTCCAGGTCCTGGTCCTGGCCCGCGTTGGCCAGCCGCAGCGGCGCACCGCCCTCCAGCGGGTTGACGACCCGCAGCAGCACCGTCGCCTGCTCCCCCGGCACGTCCAGCTCCCCGGAGAAGGTGACCGCCGTGCCGGGCAGGACCTCGCGCAGGTCGCCGTCCAAGGGCGTGCGGCCCACCACGGTGCCTCCGGAGTCCAGGACGACGGCCTCCACCTGCCAGTCGTAGTAGAAGGGGGCCACGCCGTCGTTGACGAGCTCCACCTCCACCTCACTGCCGCGTGCACGCCACCGCGTCGCCGCCAGCTCGTAGCCGGTGGACGCGCTCGACTCGGCGGCGAGCCCGCGCTCGCGCTCCCCCATGTCCCCAGTAAAGACCCAGTCGTCGAGCAACCAGGTGGCGTGCGTGGCCTGGACGGAGGCGGCCAGGTCGATGTCGTGCCCGGCGTTGTGCCCCGCCGCCGCGTCCTGGGCGGAGCCGCAGCTGTCAGGGTCGGTCAGCACACAGTCCTGGATGCCCGGGTACACCTCCCCGCCGATCGGCTGGGTCTGCCAGGCCTGCGTGGTCCCGGCCGCGCGCATGAGCGCCATGAAGTGCCAGTCCGTCGTGTCCAGGGTGGCGTACCCGAAGGAGTCGTCGTGGTAGCCCACGTCGTGGGAGGCCGACCACGACGTGGGGTAGCGCACCTGGGTCGGGGTGGTGTCAAAGGCCTCGTCCCAGGCCTCGACCAGGGTCTTCTGGTTGGCCTCGCTGGCCATCCAGTCCTCACCCCGAGGGTTGTCCGAGGAGACGGTGCCGTCCATGGGCCAGGTGTGCCCCTCCCCCCAGAAGCCCACCAGGCCCTGGGTGACGAAGCCCAGGCGGGGGTCGCCGTCGTAACGTTCCCCAAAGGCGGAGACGAAGCCGGTGAGCATCTCCATCGTGTCCGGGTCGTTGTAGTCCGGGCTCACCGAGGCGGCTGAGCCCTGCGCCCCGTTGTGGTAAAAGGTGTAGGAGCGGGTGGTGGCCAGGCCGTCCTCCACCAGGTAGCGGGGGATGCCGCTGCTACGACCGGGAAAGTCCATGTAGAAGCGCAGGACGGTATGGTGCCCGCGAGCGGCGACAGCCTCCAGGTGGGACTCCAGTGCCGTCCAGTCGTAGGTGCCAGGTCCTGTGACCACGTCGCTGAGAGGCAGGTAGAGCCACTCCATCGTGTGGGGCAGGGCGGAGTCGGAGAGCTCGGGGTCGGCCTGCGGGTCCTGGGGGGCATAGGGGAGCATGCCCTTGAGCGGGTTGGCCGTGGGAGCGGCGGCCCGGGGCAGCTCCTCCCACGCCCCCAGGGGCAGGCAGGCACGCAGGCCTGCAGCCAGGAGGACAGCCACGACGACGGCGCTGACGGCGCTGACGACGATGGCTCGGCGTCTTCCCCCACGGCGCCCCCATCTGGCCGCGACCCGGCCCCAGAGCGCCCTGACGCTGCGCGAGCCGGGGGTGCCCGGTGCGTCGCCGGGGTCCTCGGCAGGTACGCCGTCGCTTGGGAGCTGGGTCATTCTCGCCGCCTTGCTGGGACGTGCTGGGTCGGTGCCCCGGACCACGGGGGTGGGGCAGGTCAGGGGACGGCAGCCCGACGCACGAGACCGACCTCGCCGGTCCTGGTGGGCTGCCGCCGCCTTTGTGCTCGCAGGCTACCTGCCAGGAGCGGGCAAGAGCGGTAGCAGGTCCTGGTGGGCGCAAGCCGTTGCACCCCGGGCGCGACTGCCTCTGGGGTGGTGAGTGGCCTCGACCATCTGCCACGAGCCCCTGTGCCCCCGGTAAGGCTGACGACTCCCGGGCTGCCCGGTGGAGCACTACCTCACAGTGGGGGCTTCCGGCACCACGCCACGGGTGTACGAGATTGCTGCCCCTGGCCCAAGTGGACACAATGTGCCCGTGCGCGTCTACAACTTCTCCGCCGGTCCCGCCCAGCTGCCCCTGCCCGTGCTGGAGCGGGCTGCCTCCGAGCTGACCGACTGGTCCGGGTCGGGGATGTCCGTCCTGGAGGTCTCCCACCGCGGCAAGGACTTCGTGGCATGCGCCGCTGATGCCGAGGCCACCTTGCGTCGTGTCATGGGCGTGCCCGAGGACTACCGGGTCCTCTTCCTCCAGGGCGGGGCCACAGCCCAGTTCGCAGGTATCCCTCTCAACCTCACCGCACCCGGTGACACGGTTGCCTACCTCAACACCGGCCAGTGGTCAGCCAAGGCTGTCGAGCAGGCCCGCGCCTACGACCTGGACGTCGTCGTCGCTGCGGACGAGGCCGCCTCCTCCTACACCACCACCCCGGAGGAGGGCTCCTTCTCCGTCCCCCAGGACGCCCGCTACCTGCACTACACCCCCAACGAGACCATCGGCGGCGTCGAGTTCGGCTACGTCCCTGACACGGGCGACGTCGCCCTGGTGGCCGACGCCTCCTCCACCATCCTGTCCCGTCCCCTGGACGTCAGCCGCTACGGGCTCATCTACGCCGGGGCGCAGAAGAACATGGGCCCCTCCGGGCTGTGCGTGGTCATCGTGCGTGAGGACCTCCTGGGGCGCGCCCGCACCACGACCCCCGTTGTCCTGGACTACACCAGGATGTCCGCCGCCGACTCCATGCTCAACACCCCGCCCACCTTTGCCGTCTACCTCCTGGGGCTCATCGCTCACTGGCTGGAGGATAACGGTGGCCTGGAAGCCATGGGTGAGCGCAACCGTGCCAAGGCCGAGCTGCTCTACGGTGCCGTCGACGCCTCAGACTTCTACACCAACCCTGTCCAGGAGCGCTCCCGGTCCTGGATGAACGTTCCCTTTACCCTGGCTGACCCGGCCCTAGACGCCGACTTCCTCCTCGGCGCCCAGGCTGCGGGCCTGACCAATCTCAAGGGCCACCGCTCCGTGGGAGGGATGCGGGCCTCCATCTACAACGCCATGCCCATTGAGGGCGTCCAGGCGCTGGTGGACTACATGACCGACTTTGAGGCGACCAGGACCTGAGCCCAGGACTAGGGCCAGACCTGCCAGACACAGGGAAGAGACTGCACAGATGACTGACAAGACCTACCGCATCCAGACACTCAACGGCATCTCCGGGGCTGGCCTGTCGCGCTTCCCCGACGAGCTCTACGAGGTCGGTGGTGGTGTGGAGGAGCCCCACGCGCTGCTGGTGCGCTCGGCCTCCCTCCACGACACCCCCATCGGGGACTCCGTCATGGCGGTGGCCCGCGCCGGGGCCGGAACCAACAATATTCCGGTGGCGGCGCTGACCGAGCGGGGCGTCCCGGTGTTCAACACTCCCGGAGCCAACGCCAATGCCGTCAAGGAACTGGTGCTGGCAGGGCTGTTCATCGCCTCGCGTCACCTCATCCCCGCCGCCCGCTTCGCCCACGAGCTGTCGGGCGACGACGCGCAGATCGCCAAGGCGGTCGAGGCGGGAAAGAAGCAGTTCGTGGGCTTTGAGCTGCCCGGACGCACCCTGGGCATCATCGGCCTGGGGGCGATCGGGGTCCAGGTCGCCAACGCGGCACTAGGGCTGGGGCTGAGTGTCGTCGGCTTCGACCCGGGGATCTCGGTGGAGCACGCCTGGCACCTGAGTGCGGAGGTGGAGCGGGCTGACTCGATCGAGGAGGTGTTCCGGCGCGCCGACATCCTCACGGTGCACGTCCCCCTCGTCCCCGCCACCCGGGGCCTGGTGAGCACTCAGCGTCTGGCTCTCATGAAGGACACTGCTGTGCTGCTCAACTTCGCCCGGGCGGAGATCGTCGACACCGACGCTGTCGTCACTGCCCTGGACGAGGACCAGCTGGGCGGATACGTGTGTGACTTCCCCTCCACGGCCGTCCACAAGCATCCCAAGTGCATCTCCCTGCCGCACCTGGGCGCCTCCACCAAGGAGGCAGAGCGCAACTGCGCCATTATGGCGGCGGAGTCCCTACGCGGCTTCCTGGAGGACGGTCAGGTCCACAACGCCGTCAACTTCCCTGAGGCTGTCATGGCCCGCGCGGAGGGTACCCACCGCCTGGTCATCGTCAACCGAAACGTCCCTAACATGGTGGGACAGGTCTCCACGATCGTGGCTCAGCACGGGCAGAACATCGCCAACCTGCTCAACAAGTCCCGCGACGACCTGGCGGTGACCCTGGTTGATATCGAGGGTGAGCGCCTCCCCGAGGTTCTTGCTGAGGTGCGCGCGATAGACGGGGTACTGTCGGCGCGCTGCATCTGAGCGTGGTACCGCGCGGTACCACGTGCTATGACAGGGCACACGCCCGGGTATTGGCGAGGCCTTAGCCGGGGCAGCCACGACCTCAGCCCTGCGGGCTGCGCCCCTGGGTCGTGTCCTGGCGCCTCAGGCTCCTGCCTGCGGCCAGCAGCCGACGTTGGAGCCTGTACACCTCGCCGTCGGCGGCGCCGTCAGGACGGGGGCCGCGTGGGTCGCCGTAGGTGCGCCCCAGGCCGCGCTCGTCCCAGGCGGTCCACCCCGGGTCCCCGGTGGTGATGAACCGTACCCAGTCGCCGTGCACAGCGTCAGCCAGTGACTGCGGCGGTCTGCCCTGCAGGGTGTGGTCGCAGTAGGGGTGGGTCAGGCAGTCGAAGGCGAAGGGTACCTCGAAGCAGTGAGTGGACCAGCCGGTGGCGGGCGACTCCCAGGCGAAGCGGCTGATCCACGTGCCTGCGGTGCTGTCGTGGGTGCTGCGGTGACAGTGGCGGGCCTCGGCCCAGGCCACCAGCGGCAGGTGGAACATGGCGTCAGACAAGACGTTGCCGAGAAGCAGGTGCTGCCTGTCCGTGTGCTCGGGGTGCCCGGCCACGTAGTCGCGCGCCAGCCCGGCGTCCACCCCCGCTTCGGTCAGCACCTCTGCGGCACTTCGCCCCTCCATCTCATCAGCCAGCTCCGACGTTGCGGCGAGGAACTCGTGCGTCGTGCTGATGGCCAGGAGCGGGACCCCGGCGCTGTGGCCCCGGGCGACCGCCTCGTGCACGCCCAGAGGCAGGACGTCACCGTCCACAGTGGGGCCGTAGGTGATGGTGGTGCCCTCGCCGGGCACCAGGGCGGCTCGGACCCTGTGGGCCAGCGGCGGCGTGTGCGTCGCGGCCAGCTCGGTGCGATGGGCCTCAAAGCCCGTGGTGGTGGCGAAGAGCTGGTCGTAGTCCAGGGTGTGCCACCCCTCCAGGGTGGGGGTGACCCCGGCGAGCTCAGCTATCTGCCGGGCCGTGTCCCGAGCCCGGTCGGCAGGGATGTCAGTGACAGCCGCCGACTCGATGATGCCGCGGCAGAACAGGCCCTCAGCCCGGGGTGCTGTCATCAGGGTGAGCACGTTGCCCCCGCCAGCGCTCTGCCCTCCGACGGTGACATCAGCGGGGTCACCACCAAAGTCGGCGATGTTGTCGCGCACCCACTCCAGGGCGAGGACCTGGTCGAGCACACCGCGGTTGAGCGGGGCGTCAGACCCGTCCACCCAGCCGTAGCCGTCAAAGCCAAGCCGGTAGGACGGGACGACAGTCACCACACCGTCCCGGTTGAAGGCGGCCCCGTCGTACCAGGGGCTGGCCTGGCACCCGGAGGACCAGCCGCCGCCGTGGATCCACACGTAGACCGGCAGCCCGGCTCCCACCTGCCCGGGCACCGGGGTGAAGACGTTGAGGTTGAGCATGTCCTCGCCGGGGACAGAGGGCTCTGGGATGGCGGGGTCCTCGAAGACCGAGCCCCGTTGCGGCGTCGGCCCGGGAGCGAGGGCCGCGCGCTCCTCCTTCCAGCGGGTGCGCCGGACGGGGGCCATAAGGCGAAGTCGGCCTACCGGAGCCTCGGCGTAGGGGATGTTGTAGAACGCGGCGGAGCGCCCGTAGCCGGTCGGCTGTCTGGTGCGGTCGGGGGCTCGGCAGGCAGATGTGGTACCAGGAGTGGTAACAGGAGCGGCTGCTGGGGGGCCAGGCGGGACGATGGTGCGCCACAGGCCGCGTACCGGCCCGCACGGTGCCTGGACCAGGGGCCCGGTCCCCGGGACAGGCACCGCGATCGGGGTGGAGGACACGTGCTCGGCAGGGGGTGTGGCGTCAGTCGTGGTTCTATCGCTCATATCTCTATTGTCCTGTCACTCGGTCCGCTGTGCAGAAGGTGCTCCGAGGCTTGCTGGACCTGGACCCCCGGGCCGGGAACCATAGCGCCCATGCGGCTGATGACCGACCTCAGGGACCTTGCCTCCACCCGGGCCTTCCGGACTCTGCTGGCGGTCCGGCTGCTGTCCCAGACCGGGGACGGGATGGTCCAGGTGGGACTGGCCACCCTCTTCTTCTTCCAGGCCCAGAACATGGCCACAGCCGGCGGGGTCGCTACCGCCCTGGTGGTCATGCTCCTGCCCTTCAGCGTCGTCGGTCCCTTGACCGGCCCCCTCATCGACCGGTGGCGGCGCCGCCAGACCCTCCTGTACGGCAACCTGGCCCGGGCAGGCCTGGTCGCTGCCACCGCTGTCGTCCTGCGGGTCCTCGGTACGGGGGCGCCCCTCTACCTGCTCGTGCTCGGGGCCCTGGGTACCAGCAGGTTCCTGCTCAGCGTGCTCAGCGCCGGAATGCCCCAGGTCGTGGCCCGTGAGCGTCTCCTGGTGGCCAACTCCGTCGTGCCCACCTTGGGTGGGGCGGCCACCGCGCTGGGTGCCGTCATCGGGGTGGTGCTGAGGCTCCTGCTGCCCGAGGGCAGCCCGCAGGACACGGGCAGCCTGGTGGCGGCAGTCCTCCTCTACTGCGGTGCGGCCCTGGTGGTGAGCCGGCTGCAGCCTGACCAGCTGGGGCCTGACGGCCGGGAGGGCAACGGGGGTACCGGCCTGGGTGCTGGGCTCGTGGCTGCTGTGGCTGACCTGGTCGACGCCGCGCGCTACCTGGTCCGGCGAGGTACCCCGGGCCTGGCACTGGCCACGATGGCGCTGCACCGGTTTGTCTACGGCATGGAGGTCGTCACCGTCATCCTGGTTGCACGCAACCTGCTGGCTGCCCCGCAGGACGCCGACCGGGGCCTGGTGCTGTTCGGCGTCCTCATGGGGGCGATAGTGACAGGTCACGGGGTGGCGGTGGTCCTGACCCCCCTCACCCGCGAGCGGGTCTCGCCGTCAGCGTGGGTGGTCACCTGCCTTGCGGGGGGCAGCGCAGGTCAGCTGGTTCTTGTGGCGACCTACGACCAGCACTGGATGACCGGCGGTCTCCTCGTGTTCGGTGCGGGGGTACAGGGAGCCAAGATCGCTGTGGACACGATAGTCCAGAGCGACACGGCCGACCGTTACCGTGGTCGTGCCTTCAGTATCTACGACGTCCTGTTCAACACTGCCGAGTGCGCGGCGGCAGGAGCTGCGGTCCTGGTGCTTCCGGGAACCGGCTGGTCGGCACCGGTGCAGGCGGCGCTGGTGGTGCTCGTGTGGGCGACAGCGGCTGCCTACTGGTGGTTGGTGCGTGCCCTGGGCGGGGTGCCCAGGGCGGTGGCGGCAGAGGCCGAGACCGGGTCGCGGCAGCAGCAGGCGGAGCCGCTGGGCGGTCCCGCAGCGCGCTGAAGAGCGTACTGCTCAGGGTGGAGGGTAGGCTGCGAGCGATAGTACTGGATGTCGGTCAGGCCCCTTCGTGCGCGGTCGTCCAGTTACGCTGCCACATCCTGGGAGCCTGTGCGTGAGGAGTCTGCGTGGCCAATGACATGGTGGCAGGGGCCGTTGAGAAGGTTCTCGACGCGGTTGCCAACGGAACCTTCGTGGAGGACGAGCCGCTTCCCGCCGAGGCCGAGCTGGCCCGGTTCCTTCGGGTCTCGCGGCCAACAATGCGTGAGGCGGTGAGGAACCTCTCTATGGGCGGGGTCCTCAACGTTGTGCACGGGAGGGGCACGTTCCTCCTGCCGCGGTTCCGGTGGCGCGAGCTGCGCTACCTCATGTACGTGGCCGCGCACGAGGGGCGTGTGCTGGAGGTGGAGCTCGACGTCCTGGGGGTTCAGGAGATGCTGGAGGTCGGTGCCGTCCGGCTGGCGGCTGCTCACCGCTCGGACAGTCATCTAGCGGAGATGTCACGGTGCGTGGAGGAGTACGAGGTGGCCGCGAGAACCGACGACGTCCAGGCTGTGGTCGGGCTGGACAACGCCTTTCACGACGCCGTTCTCAGCGCTGCCGGCAACCAGTTCGTCCCCGCTGCGGTGCACCCCTACCGTGACGCCCTGCTCGGTGCCAGGTTCAGAGCCGCAGAGGCTCAGGGCGTGCGGACGCGTGTGGCTGAGCAGCACCGTGCTATCCAGGAGGCGGTTGCTGTCGGCGACGCCGCCCGGGCCGCTGAGCTGATGCGTGAGCACATGGCGCAGACGCGGGCCGACATCCTGGCAGCACGTGACCGCCAGGGCGGGGAGCTGTCTGACGGCCTCTGAGGACCTGGCGGCCAAGGAGGGGTCTCGCCCACCCCGGTCAGGTTGTGAAGGGCCCTAGGACCTGAGGGGTGAGAGGTATCTGACAATGCTCAGTGCTCTGAGGTGGTTTATGCTCGGTTGGACTGTCGAGACGTACAAGGCTGTGCGGGAGCACGGCTCTCACGCGCTCCCGCCCATGCCAGAGAGCAGGAGCCATGTCAGCAACAACCGCATCTATCAGTCCTTCCGCCGTCGAGGCGGTGGGGGTCCCGCAGTCCCCGGGGGCCAGCCAGACGGAGGGCGCCGCAGTCAGCACGGCTGATGTGGAGGCCGTGGTAACCACGGTGACTGTGGTGCTGGCGGTGCTGGCGGTGCTGGGGATGTTCATTATCTTTGCTGCGGCCGCAGGATCCCTGCCTACGGTGCTTGCCTGCGCCTTTGTGTCTGTCGTGGTCTGTGTGGCGACTGCCTTCCGACTGCTTCACCGCTCCGGAATGTGATTGTCGCCATATTTGCGTATCCGTGAATGGGTACGCCGCAAGGGGGGGTCGTGCGGAAGGGAGCGAGGAGGACGGCCGCGTCGGTGGCCGTCCTCCTTGACGTTTCTGTCCGCTACCAGGACCGACGCGGGAGAGCCAGCCAGGAGAACCCCTCAGGGGTGGTTGCCAGGTAAGGGGGCGTCCACGGTTCTTGACAGGCCGGGCTGGAGGCGGGGGGCAGTGCTCGGCCCCTGTGGTCATGGTTGGGGCCGGAGCGGGTCAGGATGGGGGGTTGCCAAGGTCCGCAGCCGGTGGTGTAATGGATGCACAAGACCTCAGAGCACTGAGTTCTTAGGTATCCAGTGCGGGTGAGCTGCTCGCCGTGGATCCGCAGTGTGGGTGCGCTACCGCGTCATCCCGCCGCAGGCTCCGGGCTGCTCAGGACCCCAGCAGCCCGGAGCCTGAGAGCCCAGGTGCTGATACGCAAACCGTCGAACCTCCTGAGAGCGCGGAACAATGAAGATCCTCGCCGTCAACGTCAACACCACCTCCTCCATGACCGAAAGCATCTGCCAGGCTGCCGCCGCAGTGGCCCGCAGCGGCACGGACATCGTGGGCCTGACCCCCGCCGTTGGCGCGGACTCCGTAGAGGGGGGCTTTGAGTCCTACCTTGCTGCCGCTGCCGTCATGGACGCGGTGGTCACCTACCAGGGCGGTGCTGACGCTGTGGTCCTGGCCGGCTTCGGTGACCACGGCAAGGAGGGCCTCATGGAGCTCTTAGAGGTGCCGGTTGTTGACATCACTGAGGCGGCCGTGCACACAGCGATGGTGCTGGGCCGCCGTTTCTCGGTGGTCACCACCCTGGACCGCACCGTCCCCCACATTGAGGACCGCCTCCTGTGCTTCGGCCTGCTGGACCACTGCAGCTCCGTACGGGCGACCGGTCTTGGCGTGCTGGAGCTCGAGGACACTGCCCGGGCACGGGAGGCGATTGCCCACCAGGCCCGGCTGGCTGTGGAGCAGGACCTCGCCGAGGTCGTCGTCCTGGGCTGTGGCGGTATGGCGGGACTGGATGCCGTGCTCGCCGAGGAGCTGGGGGTCCCGGTGGTCGAGGGGGTGGCTGCTGCGGTCAAGACTGCGGAGCTCCTGGTGGACCTGGGCCTGCGTACCTCCAAGGTCCGCACCTATGCCGAGCCTCGTCCCAAGCGGCTCAGTGGCTGGCCCCTGTCCGCTGAGGCCATTGAGGTCACCTGACTGCGTGCACCCGGTCGGGCAACGGCGCCTGAAGCGGGTGGAGCGAATCTCACAAGACTGAAAGGACGCTGCGGTGGAACACGACACACTAGCCGGGCACCCGACCGAGTCGACCGCGTCGGTCGATCCCCGCCTGATCAATGACGACCTGGCGCCGGCCAGGAGCCGGGACTGGGGATTCTTCTCCCTCTTCGCCATGTGGATGTCAGACATTCACTCCATCGGTGGCTACACCTTTGCCGCTGGTCTCTTCGCCCTGGGCATCGGTGCCGTCTCTGTGTTTGCCTCGCTGACCGTAGGCATCATCGTGGTCTTCCTCCTCATGAATCTCGTGGGATTTGCTGGGCAGAGGACAGGCCTGTGCTATCCCGTCCTGGCGCGGATCACCTTCGGCACGCTGGGCTCCAACCTGCCCGCACTGCTGCGAGGATTCGTGGCGATCTGCTGGTACGGCATCCAGACCTGGCTGGCCTCTAGGGCCGTCATCGTGCTGGTCGGGGGCATATGGCCCGGTGTCACCGAGGTCGGGCAGGCCAGGTTCCTGGGTGAGAGCCTTCTGGGCTGGGCCGCCTTCCTTTTCATGTGGGCACTCCAGCTGCTGCTGCTGCGCAACGGCATGGATACCATCCGCCGGTTCCAGGACTGGGCTGGTCCTGCGGTGTGGGTCGTCATGCTCGTCCTGACCGTCTACATCCTTATGCGTGCGGACTGGCACATCTCGCTCAACCTTGCCACGTCCCCAGCCCGCTGGGGAACTGCTCACGCCGTGGGAGCCGCTGTGGCCCTGACGGTGTCCTACTTCTCCACCCTCCTGCTGAACTTCTGCGACTTCTCCCGGTTCTCTCCGACACGCCGGGCCGTGTGGATGGCGAACCTGTGGGGCCTGCCCGTCAACTTCATCGCCTTCTCCGTGGTCTCTGTACTGGTCACTGCGGGCTCCCTGAGGATCTACGGGGACTACATCTTTGACCCCATCGAGCTCGTCGCGCGGATCGAGCACCCGGTAGCCATCATCCTGGGTGCGGTGACCTTCACGGTGGCGACGCTAGGGATCAACGTGGTGGCGAACTTCGTCTCCCCGGCCTACGACCTGGCCAATGCCTGGCCAGAGAGGATCACCTTTGTCCGGGGAGGTGTCATCTCGGCCTGCATCGCCTTGGTGATCACCCCGTGGAACCTCTACAGCAACCCGGTCATCATCAACGTGTTCCTGGCTGCCCTGGGTGCCGTCCTGGGGCCGCTGTTCGGCATCATCATCGCCGATTACTACATCCTGCGCCGGGAGAAGGTTCAGGTCTCCGAGCTGTTCCGCGCTGACGGCCTCCACTCCTTCACCCGGGGGTGGAACCTCAGGGCGGTGTGGGCCTTCGTCGTCGCCAGCGCTCCCTCGGTAGCCGTGGCGGTGGTACCGACCGACCCCTGCAGGTTCCTCAGCCCCTTCTCCTGGTTCATCGGCGCCGCGCTGGGGCTGGGTGTGCACCTTCTCCTGTCCCGACACGACCCCTATGTGCTGCGCGCGGTTCGCCAGGCGGAGTCTGTGGACCTGGAGGCAGACCGGGACTCTGTCTCCCGCTGACTCGCAGGACAGGTGCCGCCCGAACCTGCTAACGCCCGTCACCAGCCGCGAGGCACCGGCGGCCCCGGACAGTACCGGGCGGCATCGGTGGGTATCCGGGACCACAGAGCACACCAGACCGCACCCACAGGCCCACACAGACAAGACAGACCAGACACGGAGATCCGCCATGGAGACCACCGCCCCTGCACCACCACTGCCAGGCACGTCCGCCACGCCGTCGCACCACGACCTGGTCGTCCGCTCCCAGCAGGTCGTCCTGCCGGGGGGCACCCGCCCGGCCGCCGTTGTTGTCGACGGGGAGCGCATCACCGCAGTAGCGGGTATTGACGCCCCTGTCAGTGCTGACGCGGAGGTGAGCGTACCGGGCACCTGCGTCCTCATGCCCGGCCTGGTGGACACCCATGTCCACGTCAACGAACCGGGCCGCACCAGCTGGGAGGGCTACGAGAGCGCTACCCGGGCCGCTCTGGCCGCAGGTGTGACGACGATCATCGACATGCCGCTCAACTCCTCTCCTCCTACCACGACAGTGGAGGCGCTGGAGGCCAAGGAGGCGGCCACTCGCGACAGGCTCTCGGTGGACGTCGGACTGTGGGCAGGGGCGGTCCCTGGCGGTACCGCCCAGCTGGCGCCCCTGTGGCAGCGTGGGGTCTTCGGTTTCAAGTGCTTCACCTCCTTCTCCGGTATCACGGAGTACGGCCACCTGAGCTACACGGAGCTGGACCGGGTGGCCGCCGAGGTGGCCGAGCTGGGAGCGGTCCTGCTCGTCCACGCCGAGGACCCCCAGGTGCTGGCGGCTGCTCCCCAGAACGTGGGGCGGGAGTACGTCGGCTACCTGGCCTCGCGACCGTCCCAGGCGGAGGTCCAGGCCATCGACCGGGTCCTCCAGGCGGCCCGTGCCACGGGGGCGCGGGTGCACATCCTCCACCTGTCCTCCGCCCGGGCCCTGCCTGCGATCCGTCGGGCCAAGGACGACGGCGTCCAGGTCACTGCGGAGACCTGCCCCCACTACCTGACCTTTGCGGCGCACACGGTGCCTGACGGTGCCACCGAGTACAAGTGTGCCCCGCCGCTGCGGGAGGAGACCAACAGGCAGGCGCTGTGGGAGGGGCTGCTCGACGGCACTATCGACCACGTCGCCTCAGACCACTCTCCCTGCACCGAGGACCTCAAGAACCGGCAGACCGGAGACTTTTCCACGGCGTGGGGCGGTGTCTCCTCCGTGCAGGTGGGGCCTGCGGCCGTGCTGACGGCTGGCGAGGAGCATGGCGTGGGTCCGCAGGACCTTGTCCGCTGGATGGCTACCGCTCCCTGCCAGGCCTTCAGTATCCCGGGCAAGGGTGCCATCGCTGCAGGACGTGACGCCGACCTGGTGGTGATGGACCCCCGGGAGACCTTCGTCGTCGATGCCCAGCGGCTGGAGCACAGGAACAAGGTCACCCCCTACCACAGGCGGAGGCTGCGCGGGGTGGTGCACCGCACCTTCCTTCGTGGCCGCCTGGTGGACCGCGAGTCCATGGGCGGTCGCGTGATCAGGCGCTGCTGACCCCTGCCGGGCCGGTGGCTGAACGAGGTGGGCGGCAGGTGGTCCCGGCTCGTGACAGCCCCCGGCGCAGCCACTGCCCGACGCCACTGCCCGACAAGGACCAGACAAGGACCAGACAAGGACCAGACAAGGACCAGACAAGGACCCGACAAGGACCCGACAAGGACCCGACAAGGAGGACACAATGCCCCAGTACATGCGCTCGATCGAGGAGCTCGTCAGCGCCGTCGACCATGTTGGCAAGAGCTTTGTCTCCATCAACGACATGGCTGACGACCAGCTCTACAACCTCTTCGAGCTGGGACGGGTCCTGGAGCTGTTCAACCGCTCCAGGATCGACCTGCTGCCGGACAAGGTGCTCGCCCTGCTGTTCTTCCAGCCCTCGACCCGGACCCGGATGAGCTTTCAGACCGCTATGGAGCGCCTGGGCGGCCACACGATCGTCGAGGCGAACCCCGGTGTCACCTCCTCGGTGGCCAAGGAGGAGTCTATTGAGGACACCATGCGCTGCATATCCCAGTACGCCAACCTGGTGGTGCTGCGCCACCACGACGAGGACGAGGCCAGGAGAGGGGCGCAGGCCGCGACCTGTCCCGTGATCAATGGAGGCTGGGGCCACTGGGAGCACCCCACTCAGGCGCTCCTGGACCTGTACACCATGTGGCGCCGCTTCGGGCGGGTCGAGGGCCTTCGCGTCGCGGTGGTCTCCCCTGACATGGTGGAGGCCCGCACCGGGCACTCCATGGCCTACGGCCTGGCACGCCTGGGGGCGGAGGTGACGATCTGCTCGGACTCCGACCGCCGTGCCCCTGAGGAGGTCACCAGCCTCATCCGCTCCACCCTCCACGGTGGACTGCGTGAGGAGACTGACTTTGACCAGGACCGCTTCAACGACTTCGTCCGCACCCAGGACCTCATCTACCTGCCCGGGTGCTCCGCCCCGGCGGGAGCCAAGGCGGAGGAGTTCAAGACGCTGATGGAGCGCTACCTCGTGCGCTACGAGACGCTGGCTGAGGAGGCGGAGAAGGGTCACCAGATCTATGTCACCCACACCCTCCCCCGCCGGGCGGGGGAGATGGACCTGCGCATCGACGACAGCCCCCACCAGCTCTACTTCCGGGCCATCCTCCAGTCCGTGTCGATTCGGATGGCTCTGGTGACCGCGATCCTGGGGCTGTGAGCGTGGGCCTGCTCAGTGAGGGGCCGGATGCGTGGCCGCGAGCGCGGGAGCCTCCTGCCAGCCTGGCCTGTCGTTACGGGGCCGGGGGCTGCCGTGAGCGCCAGGAGCAGCAGGAGCAACGACTAAGAACGACTAGGAAGGCCGGTCAGGAGCAGTGACCGGGAGCACTACCAGCTACGAGAAAGGCAGTCATGATGACAGGGCTTGAGATCACCGTCGGCGGCTTCAGCCTGCGTGCACGCTACGAGGAGGAGGCTGCTCCCAGGACCGTGGCGGCGCTGCGGGACAGGCTCCTGCCGTTGGAGTCCCAGATCATCCACGTGCGCTGGTCCGGGCAGGCAGGGTGGATTCCCTTCGGGGACCTGGACCTGGGGCTGGAGGCCGAGAACGGGACCTGCTACCCGCACCCGGGTGAGATCGTCATCTACCCCGGTGGCGTCTCCGAGACCGAGCTGCTCATCGCCTACGGCTACGTCAACTTCGCCTCCAAGGCGGGACAGCTGGCCGGGAACCACTTCGCCACCGTCGTCGAGGGTGGGCAGCACCTGCCGGCCCTGGGCGAGAGGCTCCTCTGGGAGGGAGCCCAGGACATCTCGTTGCGGGAGGTGTGAGCAGGACCGGGTACGAGCCCCCGGGCCCGTCACGGGACTGGGAGGACAGGACCTGGTGCACGCAGCGTCGGACCAGAGGAGAGAAGTATGCTCAACGACCAGGAGCTGGAGGAGATGCGCCGGGTGGCACGCCAGTGCCGACGCGACATCGTCCTCATGACGCACAAGGCCGGCAGCGGGCACCCGGGAGGGTCGCTGTCAGCCATCGACGTGCTGGTGGTGCTCTACCTGCGGCACATGCGCATCCGCCCCAAGGAGCCGCTGTGGCGCGAGCGGGACATGTTCTTCCTGTCCAAGGGGCACTGCACGCCCGCCTACTACGCGGCCATGGCCGCCAGGGGCCTTATCGCCCACGAGGAGCTTATGACCTTCCGGGCCATGCGCACCAGGCTCCAGGGGCACCCCTCCAACACCCACCTGCCCTGGGTCGACTCCTCCTCGGGGTCTCTGGGCCAGGGGCTCTCAGTGGCCAACGGCGCCGCCCTGGCCGCCCGCCACGACGGCGTCACGGCGCGCTACTACGTCATGCTCGGTGACGGGGAGATTCAGGAGGGGCAGGTCTGGGAGGCCGCCATGACGGCGGCGGCGCACCACCTGGACAGCGTGTGCGCCGTCCTGGACGCCAACGGGATCCAGCTGGACGGGGCCGTCGAGGGGGTCAAGTCCGTCGGGGACGTCTCCGCGAAGTGGAGGGCCTTCGGCTGGAACGTCATTGAGGTGGACGGCCACGACCTGCGTGCGGTGGACACCGCGCTGGAGACGGCCGCCCAGGCACGGGGGGTGCCCACCATCATCATTGCCCGCACAGTCAAGGGGAAGGGAGTCTCCTTCATGGAGAACACCTCGGCCTTTCATGGGAAGGCACCCAGTGACGAGGAGCTGCGCCAGGCCCTGGAGGAGCTGGAGGAGCCGGTATGACACCCGCAGGAAAGCAGACGGAGCCGCAGGACAGTACCCAGGGTGCCCTGGGCGGGCCGCAGGACCGTGCGCCCCGGAGGGAGCCTCGCGACGGGTACGCACAGGGTCTGCTGGACGTCGGCAGTCGCCACGAGGAGGTGTTTGTCCTGGATGCCGACTGCTCCAAGGCCAACTACACCAGCCGGTTCCAGGAGGCCTTCCCTGACCGGTTCCTCAACATCGGAATCGCCGAGTGCGACATCGTGGGAACCGCTGCCGGGCTCTCGCTGCTGGGCAAGGTGCCCTTCGTCAACGCCTACGCCAACTTCCTCACCGGCCGCGGCTTCGACCAGATCCGCGTGAGCGTGGCCTACTCCGGGCGCAACGTCAAGGTTGTGGGGCACAACGCGGGCACCACTGCGGCGCAGGAGGGCGCGACCCACCTGCCCCTGGAGGACGTCAGCCTCATGCGCTCCCTGCCGGAGATGACGGTGGTCTGCCCGTGCGACGCGGTCGAGACGCGCAAGGCCGTGGCTGCAGCCTACGAGCTGGACGGGCCTGTCTACCTGCGGGTCGCCAAGCTGGCGGTGGACGTGGTCACCCGGGAGGACACCCCCTTTGACATCGGCAGGGCTCTGCGCCTGCGCGAGGGCTCCGACGTCACCCTGGTCTCGACAGGCTGCATGCTCAGCGAGGTGCTCGGAGCCGCCCGCCGGCTCCACGCCCAGGGGGTCGAGGCCGAGGTCCTCCACGTCCACACCGTCAAGCCCCTGGACGCCCAGACCCTGCTCGAGTCTGTCGGGCGGACCGGGTGCGTGGTCACTGCGGAGGAGCACTCCGTGATCGGTGGCCTGGGCTCTGCCGTTGCCGAGCTGCTGGTGGAGAACCGTCCAGTCCCCATGGAGAGGGTCGGTACCCGTGACGTCTTCGGCCTGTCCGGGACCATGGACGAGCTCTTCGACTACTTCGGCCTGCGGGCCGGGGACATTGCCCAGGCGGCGCTCAGGGCGGTGGGGCGTCGCAGCGGCTGAGACCTGGCACGCCCGGTCGGGACCAGGGGTCCCAGGTCCCGGGCACGACGGGGTACCGCCACAGCCTGCTTCCCGGGCACAGCGTGGTCAGGCGGCAGGGCAGTCAGGAAGACAGAAAAGAAACAGGGAAAGAGAAACGGAAAAGAGGTGCATGATCGTGAAGGAGTCGCTGCACGACTACATGAAGGTCGGGATCGTCCACTTCATGGCCTACCCCTTCGCCGCGGGCGGGGACCAGCCCGTAGCCGCCTCCGTCGCCGAGGTCGTCGAGGACGACTTCTTTGAGGAGATCGAGATCACCCGCATCAATGACCGGGAGGAGCGCGACGCCGTCACGGGGCTGCTGCGCACCTCCGGCGTGGACGTCGGGTTCGGCGCCCAGCCCTGGCTCCTCAAGGGCGGCTACGACCTCAACTCCTTTGACGAGGACCGGCGCGCCCAGGCCGTGGCGGCCATGAAGGCAGCCGTGGACCAGGCCTACGAGGTGGGGGCGCGCAAGATCGGGTTCCTCTCCGGACCCAGGCCGCCGCAGCGCCGCGACGAGGCCCTGGCGCTGCTGGTCGACTCCGTCGTCCAGGTCGGCCGCTACGCCAGGTCCCAGGGGGACGGGGGGCTGGTGCTGTCCCTGGAGACCTTTGACGACTCCACAGACAAACGCGCCCTGGTGGGTACTAACCGGCTGGCCTGCGAGGTCGCCTCCGAGGTGCGCAAGGCTGTCCCGGACTTCGGCCTCATGGTGGACCTCTCCCACCTGCCGATGCAGGGGGAGACACCGCGCCAGGCCCTGTCCGCCACTCGGGACTTCATCAACCACGCCCACATCGGCACCTGCGTCATCCGCGACCTGGACGACCCTGCCTACGGGGACCTGCACCCCTACTTCAGCCACCCCAAGGGCGAGAGCGGTGTCCCCGAGGTGCGGGAGTTCCTGCGCTGCCTGCTGGACATCGGCTACCTGCGCGAGGACGCCGCTGAGCGCGCTGTCGTCGCCTTCGAGGTTCAGCCCCTGGGCGCGCAGCGCTCGCGCGCCGTGGTCGCTGACGCCAAGCGGGTGCTGCGCGAGGCCTGGCGCACGCTGTGAGCAGTGCCGTGAACAGATAAGGAGCGGAAGACATGACACGAATGCGAGCAGTGGACGCTATCGCCCTCATCCTGGCCAAGGAGGGAGCCACCCAGGCCTTCGGGGTTCCAGGCGCTGCCATCAACCCGCTGTACTCGGCCATGAGGGCGCACGGGGGCATCCGCCACGTCCTGGCCCGCCATGTGGAGGCCGCCTCCCACATGGCCGAGGGATTCTCCCGTGTGGGGGGAGGCCGTATCGGGGTGTGCATCGGCACCTCCGGTCCCGGGGGGACCGACATGGTCACCGGGATGTACTCCGCGTCGGCGGACTCCGTACCCATCCTGTGCCTGACCGGCCAGGCTGCCGTCCCCATGCTGCACAACGAGGAGTTCCAGGCCGTCGACATCGCTGCGGTGGCCGCGCCGGTCACCAAGATGGCTGTCACCGTCCTGGAGGCCGCCCAGGTTCCTGGGATCATGGCCAAGGCTTTCCAGCTCATGCGCTCTGGCCGTCCGGGTCCCGTCCTTGTCGACCTGCCCCTTGACGTTCAGGTCACCGTGATCGAGTTCGACATCGACGCCTACCAGCCGCTTCCAGTGGAGCGTCCCGCCATGTCCGCCTACCAGGCAGAGCGGGTCCTCGACATGCTCGACACCTCCAGGCACCCGCTGCTTGTCTGCGGCGGCGGGGTGATCAGCGCCGAGGCCGCCGACGACATGGTTGCCCTGGCGGAGTACCTGGGTGTTCCGGTGGTCTCCACCCTCATGGGGTGGGGAGCCGTCCCTGACGACCACCGGCTGGCCCAGGGCCTGGTAGGTATCCAGACCTCCCAGCGCTACGCCAACGCGACCTTCCTGGAGTCCGACCTGGTCATCGGGATCGGCAACCGCTGGGCGAGCCGCCACACCGGGGACCTGGAGACCTACCGGGGCCAGCGCCGGTTCGTCCACGTGGACATCGAGCCCACGCAGGTCGGGCGGGTCTTCCCGCCCGACCTCTGGTCCGTCAGCGACGCGGGCACCGCCCTGCGCACCCTGCTCCAGGCAGCCCGTCAACGCTACTCTGCCCCGCTGGAGCGCTACGGACCCTGGGTGCAGGAGTGCCAGGAGCGCAAGCGCACCCTGCTGCGCAGGACCCACTTTGACGAGGTGCCCATGAAGCCCCAGCGGGTCTATGAGGAGATGTGCCGGGCCTTCGGGCCCGAGACCCGCTACGTCACCACGATCGGCCTGTCCCAGATTGCCGCGGCCCAGATGCTGCACGTCTACCGCCCCCGGCACTGGGTCAACGCCAGCCAGGCGTCACCGCTGGGGTGGACGCTTCCGGCGGCGATCGGTGCCTGCGTGGCGGACCCGGCCACCCCGGTGGTGGCCCTGTCCGGGGACTACGACTTCCAGTTCCACATCGAGGAGCTGGCGGTGGCCGCCCAGTTCCAGATCCCCTACGTGCACGTGGTGGTCAACAACGCCTACCTGGGCCTCATCCGGCAGGCGCAGCGCGCCTTCGACATGGACTACCAGGTGCAGCTGTCCTTCGCCAACATCAACGCCCCCCAGACCCAGGGCTACGGGGTGGACCACGTGGGTGTGGCAGAGGCGCTGGGGTGCCGGGCCGTGCGGGCGCACACGCCTGAGGAGCTGGCGCAGGCGCTGTCCACCGCGCGCCAGACCGCGCTGCGCGACCAGGTTCCGGTGGTGGTTGAGGCGGTGCTGGAGCGTGTCACCAACATCTCGATGGGGACCTCGCTGGACGCCGTCAACGAGTTCGAGCCGCTGGCGCACGACCCTGCCGCTGACGCCCCCCTGGCCGTGGCACTGGGTGCGACGGCGGGTGCGGTGCCCCAGGCCTGAGGAGAACGACCATGAAAGCCGTGGAGATCGACCGCGACGAGCTGCGTCGCGGTGACACGGACGGGCGGCTGTTCAACGACGACCTGGCCCCGGCGGTGGCGCAGGAGCGCACCTGGGGCGGTTACGCCCTGTTCTCCCTGTGGATGAACGACGCGCACAACGCCTCGAACTACACCTTCGCAGCCGCCCTGTTCATCGGGACGGGGGCGCTGATGGGAATGACGCCGCTGGCGATCGTCATCGGCGTGCTCCTCGCCACGCTGATCATCTTCGCGGCGTGCTGCGTCTCCGGGCTCATGGGCTATGAGACCGGAGCCCCCTACCCGGTGATATCCCGGGTGACCTGGGGCGTGTGGGGCGCGAACTTCCCGGCCGTGATCCGTGGGATCGTGGCGATCGCCTGGTACGGGATCCAGACCTACCTGGCCTCGATATCCCTGGAGCTGCTGATGATACGGGTGCTGCCCGTCATGGGGGACCTGGACACCCCTGTCCTGGGGCTGCGTGCCTCAGGGTGGGTGGCCTTCCTCATCCTGTCCGCCGTCCAGCTGGTCATCGTGTGGCGGGGCATGGACGCCGTGCGTCACTTCCAGGGGCTGGCCGGACCGGTCATCTGGGTCATCATGATCGGCCTGGGTGCTTGGATGCTGTGGCAGGCGGGGTGGGAGTTCGACTGGACGGTCAACGCCGACGGGCACACGCCCGACCTTGGCCACCAGGTGTACCAGGTCATGGTCACCGTGGGACTGACGGTGGGGACCCTGGCCACCTTGATGCTGAACTTCTCTGACTTCGCCCGCTACGCGCCCAGCGCCCGCTCCATGGTGCTGGGCAACGTGCTGGGGCTGCCTCTGAACTGGACCGCCTTCGCCATGACCTCGGTGCTGTGCTCGGCCGCGGCCATCAAGGTCTACGGCGAGGCGTTCCACGACCCGGGCGACCTGCTGTCGCGTATCGACAACGACCTGGTGTTCTACGTGGTGAGCCTGGGATTCATCGTGGCCACCATCGGCGTCAACATCGTCGCCAACTTTGTCTCGGCGGCCTTCGACCTGTCCAACGTGAACCCGCGCAGGCTGTCGTTCCGCATGGGTGGGATCGTCGCCGTCGTCGCCTCGGTGGCCGTCACCCCGTGGAACCTGTACGGAAGCCCTGTGGCCATCACCTACTTCCTGGGGTCGCTGGGTGCCCTGCTGGGGCCGTTCTTCGGGATCCTGGTCATCGACTACTTCTACTACAAGCGCTCCCGGGTGGACCTGCGTGACCTGTACTCCCCGGCCCGCAGCGGGCGGTACTACTACCAGTGCGGGATCAACCTGAACGCGCTGGTGGCGTTCGTCCCCGCAGCGGTGGTGGCGCTGTGCATCGCGCTGCTGCCACTGCGCCTGTGCCAGGTGCTGGCCCCCTTCTCCTGGTTCATTGCCGCGCCCCTGGGTGCCCTGTGCTACTGGGTGGTCATGAGGGTGCGCGGCCAGGTGCCCGGTTCCCACGTCGGCACTGACTCTGGTCCTGGCGCCGAGACCGGTCCCGCCCCGGCCTCACAGCCTGTGGGCTGAGCGCCCAGCCGTCAGCCACGGTACTCCTGGTGGTACTGGCTGACGGCCGGGCCGACGCCGCCGCGCGCGGCCTGCTCAGAGCTCGTTGACCCAGGCGGCGCGGTCGGTGAACAGGGTCAGGACCGGGTCGTAGATGACCACGTACTGCCCGCCTGCGGAGATATCGACGTCGAAGCACACGTCACCGCTGACGCTCCCCTGCGGGACCAGGGTGCTGGAGGTCAGGTGGGTGTCTGTCCCGCTGAAGCCCGGGTCGGTGATGGCGCCCTCAGGGTTCAAGAGCGTGAAGTCGAATGCGTTGACGTCCACCGGGTCCGTGGAGCCGTTGACGACGGTGACCGTGGTGCAGGCCGTCGGCCCGAGGGTGGCGTCCCCGGCGGTCACCGGTGTGGTGGTGACGCTCACGTCCTTGCTTGTCAGGGTGTCGCCCGTGCGACCGACGATGTCGTCGTCGGCCATGCCGGGGAAGGTGAGACCGGACGGCGGCTGACTGTCCTCGGACTGGCTGTCCTCGGCAGGAGCCTGCGCGGTGTCGGCGCTGTCCCCAGGGCCTGCGGCGGCCTGGTCCGTCTCGGCTGCGTCGGCTGCTGCGCCGGGTGCCGTGGTCGCGCCTGTGGAGGACCCCTCACCCCCACCGAGGGCGGAGGCCAGGGCGGACACGAGGACGAGGGCGCCCAGGCCGGTGAGGATCTTGTGCCTGGCGAACCACGAGCGCCTGGGTCCAGAGGGCACAGGAGCGCCGGGCACGGGGACGGGAGGCACCTGTCCCCCAGGTCCGGGATAGGGGGCGGAGGGCTGAGGCGGTGTGGGCTGAGGCGGTGTGCCAGGTGTGGTGGTCATGGTCGGGTCCTTCCTGTCAGGATCTGTGCCAGGTCTGCGTCAGGTCTGCTCCAGCAGGGGCGCGCCCGGGACCGGTGAGGGCCTTGCTGTCTGGCGGCAGGCTGCCCGGGGCGGTGGCGTCCAGCGCTGGCTGATGACAGGGTCAAGGCTGCGCCACAGGGGCGTGCGGCCACATCGACCGATCGGTCTGAGCAGGCTGTCTGTTCGGACAGGGCTTCTGGGTGCCCACGCCTGCCGCCGCAGTCAGCCTGAGTCAGCCTTGTGGGCAGCCCCGTGCGGGTCGTCCTGCCGACAGGTCCGTGGCCAGGTGGCTGCCTCATCGGTGGAGGTCGGCGGCCGGTGCAGGCTCTACAGTGTCCGCATGACCTCACCCGGCTTCATCCCCGGGCACGGCGCCTACCCCCTCCAGGGGAGTGCACCTGCCTACCCGGCCCGGGCGGGTGTGCCTGCCTACCCGGTCCCGGCAGCCCCGCCTGCCTCCCCTGTCCCTGGTGCCTCTGCGACTGTCCCTGGTGCCTCTGCGACGGCCCCGCCCTGTGCGGCTGCCCCTGGTACGGGTGCGCTGGCAGGGTCTCCCTACCCCGTCTACCACCTCCCTGCCCCGGCCCCCCGGCCTCGGCTCGCAGCCGTCGTGGGCAGGGTGGTGCGGGAGACCGGGCTGCTCCTCCTGTGCTTGTTCGCCAGCCTGGTAAGCCTGGGATCCATCATGTCCCACGAGGAGGTGCTCACTGGCCGCCCGATGCGGGCACTGCCCGGCCTGGGGCTCGTAGGCCTCGCCCTGGTGCTCCTGGTGGCCTTGTTCGCGCGTCACAGGTGGCCCGTCGCCGTCACCGTGGTCTCCTCCGTCGCTGGCCTGCTCACCGGGCTGGACACGACGGTAGGGCTGGTCGCCATGACCACCGTCGTACGGCGGGCCGGCTCCGTGCGCGACCCGGCTCCCTGGGTGGTCGGCCTCGTGCTGGGTGCCGGGACCTGGCGGGCCATCGGTCGCGACGCGGTGCAGGCAGTCACCGGCAACTCCGTGGTGGGGATCTTTGCCTTTGACCAGAGCAACGGTGTGGGAACCCTCCACGGGAGCACCGCCCCCGCCCTGACCCTGCTCGTCATGGCCCTGCCCGTGGTCACCGGGCTGTTGCTGCGCGCCCGCGACGGCGAGCGGAGTGCCCGCCAGCGCGCCCAAGCCGCCGCTGCCGCCTCCGCCCAGGCCGCGCGCACCGCCCAGGAGCAGGCCAGGGTCTCCACCCACCTGGCTGAGCGCGTGGACCTGCAGGAGGAGCGGGAGCGCGTGGCCCGGGAGGTGCACGACGGGCTGGGGCACCGCCTGTCCCTGCTCGCCCTGCACGCCGCAGTCCTTGAGGCCGCAGCCCAGCCCGGTGAGCCGCAGGAGGAGGCCGACGGCCAGGCGGGGGCGGAGGGCGGCCCAGGAGGGGCGGGTGGCTCGCAGGAGGCGGACATCCTGGCCCGGGCCGTGGGTCCGGACCAGGACGTGCCCACGGACCACGCGCGGGAGGCGGCCCGACTGGTCCGTGAGGAGGCGGAGACCGCTATGCGGGACCTGCGCTCGCTCCTGACGGTGCTGCGTGAGCCTGTGGGCGCTGCCGAGCCTGCGCCGCGCCTGGCGGACCTGGCTGGCATGGTGGACGACGTCCTGGCTGCCCGGCAGCCTGTCACCTCCTCGATCTTCCTTGACCGCGCTGACCAGGCCGACGACGTCTTGTCCCGGGCCGTCTACCGGATCGTGCAGGAGTGCCTGACCAACGCCCGCAGGCACGCCCCGGGGCGCACCGTGAGGCTGCGGGTGGAGGGAGGGCCGACCACTGGCATTGACATCACCTGCTCCAACCCGGTGGACGTCGGGGCGCAGGCAGTCGGTGAGGCTGCAGGTGAGGTCGCAGGGGAGGCTGAGGCTGTGGGCGGGGCACGGGGAACGGATGCAGGTGCAGGCAGCGGGACGGGGCTGCGCGGGATGGCCAAGCGTGCCGAGATCTGTGGGGGCACCTTCCAGGCCGGTCTGGACGGCCAGGGCAGCTTTGTGGTGCGCAGCCACCTGCCGTGGTGGCCCGCCCCGACGTGAGAATGGGAGCGGGCTGCCTTGCTGGTACGTAGACTGGGCAGGTGCACACAACGGAGCCCGGTGCGACCACCTCGGGGCCTGTCCGGGTCATCGTCGTTGACGACGACCCGCTGACCCGGTCGGCCATCCTGCCTCTCCTGCGCCCCCGGGAGGAGTTTGAGGTCGTGGCGCAGGCCGACGACGGTCAGGAGGCGGTCCAGGTCGTCGCCCACCACCCCGCAGACGTGGTGCTCATGGACCTGGGGATGCCGGTCATGGACGGTATCGAGGCCACCCGGCGCATCTGCGCGGCCGCAGGCCACCCCCACGTGGTCGCCCTGACCACGTGGGACGTGGACGACGCGGTGGTGCGTGCCATCGAGGCCGGGGCCGAGGGCTACCTGCTCAAGGTCTCTGCCCCCAAGGAACTGGTGCCCGGCCTGCGACGGGTCGTGGCTGGAGACAGCCCCCTGTCGCCCGGGGCCATGCGCACGCTCCTGGCGCACGTGCGCTCCCGGGGGCAGGCGGTGGCTCCGGGCGGGGTAGGCAGGGCCGCTGCCGGGCCCGGGAGCCTGGCGGAGGCCGGGAGCCCCTGCGCCGGGCTGCCTGGTAGCGGATTGCCTGGCGGGCAGGCGGGTGCCGGGGCGCCCCGCACTCGGCTGTCGTGGTCTGAGGGGACCGTGCCGTCCGGTGGGGGCGGGGGCAGGCTGACTGACCGGGAGCGTGAGGTGGTCCAGGCGGCTGCGGAGGGCCTGACCACCGAGCAGATCGCGGCCCGGCTCTACGTCTCCGCCTCCACGGTCAAGACCCACCTGCGCAGCGCCCAGGAGCGGATGGGCGCCAGCAACCGTGTCCAGCTCGCCGTCCTGGCGGAGCGGGCCGGGCTGCTGGGGCAGGTCCTCGGGTAGCCACCGGGGCTGGCAGGCCGCCTGCCGAGGTGGGTGGGGGCGGGTGAGCGGTCTCCCGGCCCGGCTGCCGGGAGCCGTCCGCGCCTCAGCCCTGTGAGGCCACCGTCCAGCGGATGCTGCGGTGGGCGTCGGACTCGGCCTCGTCCACCAGTGCCACGGCCATGTCCTCTGCGGA
Source organism: Actinomyces wuliandei (assembly GCF_004010955.1). NCBI lineage: Bacteria > Bacillati > Actinomycetota > Actinomycetes > Actinomycetales > Actinomycetaceae > Actinomyces > Actinomyces wuliandei. The sequence goes on along the minus strand of NZ_CP025227.1, from coordinate 3,051,236 downwards.
GACCCGGGGGCCGGCGGGGCTGTCTGTGGCCTGGGTGTAGGTCCCGGTGCGCCGCCCCGGCTCGATCGTCGGGGCCGGGGCCACGACGGACCAGGCAAAGGCGGTACCCGCGCCCCGGTAGAGCTCCAGGACCTGGGCGTAGGCGTTGGCCTCAGGGTAGATCTCCGCCGGGAAGCCGGGCGTGTCCTTGATGAGCCGGCCCGAGCCGGGCTCAGTCTCCAGCGCCCCCGCGCCGCCCACCACGACCAGCCGTCCCACCGGCTCGGCGGTCAGGGACTCCACCAGGGCCCGGTGCTCGTCGATCGTGGGCTGGACCGGCCCGCCAGTGCGGTCGGGTGAGGTCGTGATGATGACGACGTCGTTGTCAGCCAGCAGGCGGCGCACGACCTCAACGTCGGACAGCCGGGTGACGACGTTGGCCGCTGCGCCCTCGGCGGGCCTGCCCGAGCGGGTGGCGCTGGTGACCTCGTGGCCGCGAGAGGCCGCCTCGGCGACAGTGCGTGACCCGATCATGCCGGTTCCGCCGATGACTGCGATCTTCATGGTTCCCTCCTGAGGCCGTGGTGGCTGTCCTGCTCCCGCTCCTGCTGTGGGGCAGGTGCCGTGATGGTATGTTCCAGATACTAGATACCTCAAGGAAACTAAGGGAAGGTCCGAGGTTGTTGTGACTGATGTCGCGTATCCCACTGTCGCGGGTCGTCCAGATGACCTGCACGGCCCGCGCAGCCCGCTTGTTGACTATGACGTCATGTCGCCCCAGTGCCCCTCGCGGACGGTTCTGCGCCACGTCGTGGACCGCTGGTCGCCCCTGGTGGTCGTGGCCCTGCACGACGGCCCCCTGCGCTTCACTGACCTGCGCCGTCGTGTCGGTGGGGTGACCCCCAAGGTCCTCACCCAGACGCTGCGCTCCATGGAGCGCGACGGCCTGCTGGAACGCACCGCGACCGGTGGTGTGCCGCCACGCGTGGACTACGAGCTGACCCTTCTGGGGGCCACACTGTGCGGGCCGATGACGACACTGCGGACCTGGGCGCAGGACCACGCCGGCCAGGTCCTGGCCGCCCGGGAGGCCTACGACGCGGCGGGTGCGTCATGAGCGGGGCCACCGGGCAGCACGTCGGGGACTACGGGACGCTCCTGGCCCAGGCGCTGGCCTGGGCCGTTGACGACGCCAGGCGCTACCTCGCCCGCTCCGGGCTCAGACGGCTCACCCCCACCGGGCAGGTCGAGGCTGACCGTCGGCTGCTGGACGCACTGCTGACCCTGCGCGAGCCCGGTCCTGTGCCGCCGCAGGCCGCTGACGCCATCGATGCCCTCCTGGCGGCCGAGACCCGGGACAGGGGCGTGGTTGACGTCGCCACCCTGCCGCGCGTGGCCAGCAGCGGGCCACTGTCCGCAGTGGCCCTGTGGCAGGGTGACATCACGCGTCTGCGTGCGGGCGCCGTCGTCAACGCCGCCAACAGCGCCCTGCTGGGCTGCCGGGTCCCCGGTCACGCCTGCATCGACAACGCCATCCACGCCGCCGCCGGGCCGTGGCTGCGCAATGCCTGCGCCGAGCACGTAGGCGCCCAGGGGGCGCCTGAGCCCACCGGTACCGCCGTCCTCACCCCCGGCTTCAGCCTGCCCGCCCAGGCTGTTGTCCACACGGTTGGCCCGGTCGTCTCCGGCGGTGAGCCCACGGAGGAGGACGCCCGCCTGCTGGCCTCCTGCTACCGCTCCTGCCTGGAGGCAACCTGGAGTGCCGGGCTGGGCAGCATCGCCCTGTGCTCGGTGTCCACCGGGGCCTTCGGGTATCCGGTCGAGCTGGCCGCCAGGGTGGCGCTGCGTGAGATCCTCGACTGGCTGGGCGAGCACGAGGACGGCGGAGAAGCGGCGGAGGCCGGTGGTCACGCGGTGGGGGGCGGTCAAGGCATGCTCGTCGTCATCGACACCTTCTCCCAGCACGACACCCAGGTGTACCAGGTGCTCCTGGAGGAGCACCAGGGCCGGTAGCGGGGTGGTCCTGCAGGTTCTGACATCCGTCACCCCCTGATGCACATCTTCAGCCCGAAGTCGCTCCGTGCGTCCGTCGGGATGGGACCGGGCTACCCCGGACTCATGCGCCACAAGCGGGTGAGGCAAGATGGGTGCCGACAGGTGTTGAGTCCAAGATGTGCAACGTGGTTGTCGTTGCACATCTTGGACTTCAGCACAGGGTTGTGCCCTTGCGGACGCCGACCACGTCTTCTCGGGAGTCTAGCGGAACAGAGCGGGTGAAGGCGTGTCCGAGATGCCCCGGGCGGACAGGAGCACTGGGCCTACCAGGTGAAGATGTGCAGCAAAGGGGAGATGAGGTTCTGCCAGCCCGTCCCAACGGGGGCACGCCATTCAGGCCCCTCGGGCTGCGACCCTTGCCACCACCTTGCGCAGCTCGTCGGCCCACAGCACCAGGGAGGCCATGGCCACCACGACCGCCCAGTGGGTCAGGTCCAGGGGCCGGGTGGAGAAGGCTGCCTGGAGCAGGGGCACCTCCACCACGGCTACCTGGAGCGCCACGGCCAGGAGGACAGAGCCCCACAGCCACTTGTTGACGAACAGGTGGCTGAAGGCGCTCACCCGCTCCGAGCGGGAGTTCACGGTGTTGAACAGCTGGGCCAGCACGAGCGTGGTGAAGGCTGCCGTGCGGGCCGTGTCCAGGTCGTCGGTGGACAGGCTGGTCTCGATGAGGCCCCCGGGCAGGAAAAGGTCCAGGGTTGCCAGGGCGGCTACAGCCATGACCGCTCCCACCAGCAGCACCCCGCCCCACATGGCGCCGTCTACCACGCGGTCGTCAGGCCTGCGCGGCGGGCGCCCCATAACGTCCTCGACGCTGGGGTCCACTCCCATGGCCAGGGCCGGCCCCGAGTCGGTGACCAGGTTGATCCACAGGATCTGGGTGGCCAGCAGAGGCAGCACCACGTCAGTCCCCGCGCCCTCGGACAGTCCGATGGCCCCCGCCAGCACCACGCCACCGAAGACGGTGAGCACCTCCCCCATGTTGGAGGACAGCAGGAAGCGCAGAAACTTCTTGATGTTGTCGAAGATGCGCCGCCCCTCGCGCACTGCGTCCACGATGGTGGCGAAGTTGTCGTCGGCCAGCACCATGGCGGCGGCCTCCTTGGTTACCTGGGTGCCGGTGATCCCCATGGCCACACCGATGTCGGCGGCTCGCAGGGCGGGGGCGTCGTTGACGCCGTCACCGGTCATAGACACCGTGTGGCCCTGGGACCGCAGTGCGTGGACGATCCGCATCTTGTGCTCGGGTGCCACCCGGGCGTAGACATTGGCCTTGGCGACGGCGACGTCCAGCGCGCCCTCGTCCATCGTGCTCAGCTCGCGGCCGGTCACCACCCGTGCCCCACGCTCGGCGATGCCCAGGTCAGCGGCGATGCGCCCTGCGGTGGCCGGGTGGTCCCCGGTGATCATGAGGACGCGCACCCCGGCGCGGTGGGCCTCGGCGACGGCGGTGGCCGCCTCGGGACGGGGCGGGTCGATGATGCCAACGACGCCGGCCATGACCAGGTTGTGCTCCAGGTCGGAGAGGTCAGACGGTTCTGCCGGGACATCTGCCGGGACAGTGGCCTGTACGGAGAGGCCGTCCGTGGAGCCTGGGGTCTGTGGGGAGCCCGGGGTACCAGCCACAGCGGTGCCGCCTGCTCCCGCCCCGCCGGTGACATTGGCGACACGCGTCGCCTCCTCCTCGGTGAGCACCCGGTAGGCCACGCCCAGAGTGCGCAGGGCCCGGCCGGACATGTCCGTGACGTGCCCGGTGAGGCGACTGGCCTGCTTCTCGTCCAGGACGATGGCCTTCCCGTCCACGCGGACCTGTGCGCAGCGTTCCAGGAGTACGTCGGGCGCCCCCTTGGACACGATGATGGTGCCGTGCCTGGCGTCGGTGTACAGCACGGACATCATCTTGCGCTCGGAGGTGAAGGGGATCTCGCCCACGCGGGTAAAACGCTCCTGGCGGCTCCCGTCGGTGCCGAGCTTCCTCTCCGCCACGAGGAAGGCCCCCTCCGTGGGGTCGCCCACCACGGACCACACGTCCTCGGTCACGCTCAGCTGGGCGTCGGAGGCCATCGCCCCGCCGGAGAGCACCACCGTGACCTCGTCGGCCAGTGCCCCTGCCAGGGGCTCAGGGTCGGGGCGGCCGTCACGGTCGACGTCGGGGGCTACCTGGCCGGTGGGGGCGTAGCCGGTTCCGGTGACCACAGCGGTTCCCGAGGCGGTGACCACCTCCTGGACGGTCATCTGCGAGCGGGTGAGTGTGCCGGTCTTGTCCGAGCAGATGACGGAGGCTGACCCGAGGGTCTCCACGCTGGTGAGCTTCTTGACCACGGCGCGGTGCAGGGCCAGGCGCTGGACCCCCAGCGCCAGGACCACCGACAGGATCGCGGGCAGGCCCTCAGGCACTGCGGCCACCGCCAGGGACACGCCCAGCAGCAGGGCCTGGATGACGGTCTCGGCGCTGCGGTCACTGGCCAGAGCCAGGAGGGTGCCCACCACGACGACGGCGATGATGACGACGATGACCCCCAGCATCCTGGAGATCTGCTGGATCTCCTTCTGCAGCGGGGTTGGCTTCTCCTCCACGGACTCCAGCATCTGGGCGATGGCACCCATCTGTGTGTCTGCCCCGGTGGCCACGACGACGGCCCGGCCGGTGCCCTGGGCGACGGCGGTGCCTCGGTAGACCATGCAGGTGCGGTCGGCCAGACCCGTGTCGGGGCCGACGGGGTCTGGTGACTTGGTGACAGCCTCGGCCTCGCCGGTCAGGGAGGACTCCACCACGCGCAAGGTGGCTGTCTCCACCAGGCGGGCGTCGGCCCCTACCTGGTCCCCCTCGGCCAGGAGCAGGACGTCCCCGACAACGAGCTCGGAGGAGGGCACGACGAGGCGTGCCCCGTCGCGCAGGACGGTCGAGGTGGCCCGAGTCATCTCTGACAGGGCGGCGACGGCGTCAGCGGCCTTGCTCTCTTGGACGAGGCCGATCACGGCGTTGAGGGTGACCACGGCCAGGATGACCACTGAGTCGACGGGGACTCCGTGGGACCCCTCCAGCACCCAGGCGGCGGCGGAGATGACCACGGCTGCCAGCAGCAGGTGGATGAGCGGGTCGTTGAGCTGGGACAGGAGGCGTCTCCATGCGGGTACGGCAGGCTCGGACGGTAGGTCGTTGAGGCCGTTGGCGGCCAGGCGCCGGGATGCCTCGGCGGCGGTCAGCCCCGTGCTGGTCTCCGTGCCCAGGTCTGAGGCCACCGAGGAGGCGGGGCGGGTGAAGGGCGCGGGGTGCCCGGTGTCCTGGGAGGTCGTGGAGGTCATGGGTCAGCATCCCAGCAGGAGCAGTTTCTCCTGGCAAGCCTGACACCTGGAGAGGAGGTAAGAGAGGAGTCACAGGGGCTGCCGATGGTGGTGCAGAGTGCCTGGGAGCGTACCTGAGAGCGGGGTACGGCCAGAAGAGCGCCAGTGCGTTTGGGTTGTCGGTTCCCGTGGGCGACCATCGCACATGCCGTCCACGGGAACCGACGTCTCGGGCGCCCGCACAGAAGACTATCGTGGAGCAGATAGGTCTTTTGTCATGAGTCTTCTGGTCTGGGCAGGCCTTTTGTCATCAGTCGAGTCCTGGTCCTGTCGTCAGTCGCGGCCGACCTGTCGGTGTGTCCGAGTGCGTCCGTGCCCCGCACCGCTGCACCGGTGAGACCGGCAGGACCGCTCAGACTGCCGGTGTGTACTTGGTCGCGTAGAGACCGGGGCTGACGGGGGTGCTGGGTCCAGGCCCGCGCGGCCGGGTGCGGCCTCGGGCTGGCCTGGACGTGTGCGGCCGGTAGGGCTGGAGTGGCAGGCCCTGGCACGGCGGGACGGTCTGGTGCCGCCCCGGAGCCTGCCCCCTGGGCGCGTCTCCTCACCTTCTGGGAGCAGCCAGGCCCGTGTCGGACCGAGGCGGTGGGGCGGGGCAAACCTCACAGCGCGAGTAAGGGGCAAGGCTACTATCCTCGTGTGAACGGACTCCGTGCAGGAGGTCCGTCGCGCAGGCGTCGCCTGCCGTCTGCTGGTACCGGCAGGTGCTGAGGCGGTGCCAGTCGAGACCGACCGCAACGGTTGGTGTCAACCGATGTCATGGCCGTCAACCGAAGCGAGGAGCGCGTGGCAGACAACATGAACCCGGGTGGCTCTCGTCCTAGCGGCAAGAAACTTGCTCAGGTGGCGAGCGCTGAGCGCGAGGGGAGTGACTCCTCTGGGGCATCCACTCGCACGTTTCCCCGTCTTCCCTGGGCCCGCAGGTCCGCAGACCGGGCGCACCGGGGGTCAGACACGGCTGTGTCGGCTGCGGCGGACAGCGCCGGGGCTGCAGGGAGCGCAGGAGCCAAGGCACGACGTCGTTTCCTCAACTACCCGCGCGCCGGAAGGGGACCGGTACGGCGCTGGCTTCCGAGCTGGCGCTTTGTCCTGGGGAGCTTCCTCTTCATGGTCCTGGCCGTGGTCGGTACTTTTGCCTACGCCTATGCCACCATCAGGGTCCCTGAGCCCAACGAGTTCGCCCTGGCGCAGGCCACGACCGTCTACTACTCCGACGGGACCACCGCGATGGGCAAGTTTGCCGAGCACAACCGGAAGGTGGTGGACGCCGACTCCCTGCCGGACTACATGGGCAACGCCGTGGTGGCCTCTGAGGACCGCTCCTTCTACTCCAACAGCGGTGTGGACCCCCGAGGCATCGCCCGGGCACTGTGGAACAACCTCCGCGGGGGTGAGACCCAGGGTGCGTCCACGTTGACGCAGCAGTACGTCAAGAACTACTACGTCGACACCACCAGCTCCTACTTCGGCAAGTTCCAGCAAGCCATTATGGCCATCAAGATCGACCAGCAGCAGTCGAAGGAGGAGATCCTGGGCGCCTACCTCAACACCGTCTACTACGGGCGAGGCGCCTACGGCATTGAGACTGCGGCCCAGGCCTTCTTCGACAAGTCTGCGGTGGACCTGACCGTCTCGGAGTCGGCCCTGCTGGCCGGCGTCCTGCCCTCTCCCACCTCCTGGGACCCTGCGGTGAACCCGGACCAGGCTGAGGCGCGGTGGGAACGGGTCATGGACTACATGCTTGAGGACGGCTACATCACCCAGGAGGAGTATGACTCCGCAGCCTTCCCGGAGACGATCACGCCGAGCACGGAGCAGGTCTACGCCGGTACCAACGGCTACCTGCTGCAGATGGTACGTACCGAGCTCCAGGAGAAGGCTGGCCTGAGCGAGGAGGAGATCGACACCGGTGGCTTCCAGATTGTCACCACGATCGACAAGACCGACCAGGACGCGGCTGTCGCCTCTGCCCAGGGTCTGCCGGAGGGGCACTCGGAGAACCTGCACGTGGCCCTGGTCTCCGTCGACGCCTCGACCGGGGGGATCCTCTCCCTCTACGGAGGGGACGACTACCTGACCAACCAGGTCAATACCGCGACTGACGCCATGGCCCAGGCTGGGTCCACCTACAAGCCCTTTGCGCTGGTGGCGGCGCTGGAAAACGGGGCGACGCTGGCGAACGGGTACATGGGCGACTCGCCCATGACCATTGCGGGCCACCAGTTCCAGAACTACCAGAACGCCTCCTATGGCTGGTCAGACCTGGTGAAGTCCACTGCGCACTCGATCAACACCCCCTACCTCCAGCTCAACCAGGACGTGGGACCCGAGCTGACCAACGAGGCAGCCGTCCGTGCCGGCTACCCGGAGGACACCCAGGGGATGAACGACTACATCCAGAACGTGCTGGGCTCGGCCTCCCCGCACACGATCGACATCGCCGGGGCCTACTCCACCTTTGCCGCTCAGGGGGTCAAGCGCGACACCCACATCGTGGGCACTGTGAAGAACTCGGAGGGCGCAGTCGCCTACGCGGCCCCCACAGAGGGGTCCCAGGAGTTTGAGGAAGGGGTCATGGCGGACGCGGACTACGCCCTCCAGCAGGTGGTCAACGAGGGGAGCGCGACCAAGGCACTCGCTCTGGGGCGTCCTATCGCCGCCAAGACCGGCTCCTCCTCGGACAACAAGTCCGCCCAGTTCGTCGGCTTCACCCCACAAGTGGTGACGGCGGTGACTCTCTACCAGTCGGGTGAGGGCGGGACGGAGGAGTCGATCACTCCCTGGGGCGAGTACACCGAGATCACCGGCTCCACCTACCCGGCGGACATCTTTGTCGACTACATGTCGGTGGCGCTGGAGGACGTCCCTGTCGAGGCCTTCCCCGAGCGCACGGCTGGCTCTTACACCCGCGGCGCAATCCATGGAGAGGCGGGCGAGGTTGCCGAGGACTACCAGCCCTCCACCGACTCCGGGCCCCAGGAGCAGGCGCCTGCCACCGAGGCACCTGTTGAGGAGGCTCCTGTGCAGGAGCCGACGACCGAGGAGGCCCCTGCCACCGAGGAGGCCCCTGCCACCGAGGCACCTGCTCAGCCGACGGCTGAGCAGGAGGAGCCGGGCAACCCTGGTGGGGATGCTGACCAGGATGACCTTGGTGGTGACTCCCAGGGCCAGCAGAACAACCAGGGCCAGCAGAACAACCAGGGCCAGCAGAACAACCAGGGCCAGCAGAACAACCAGAACCAGCAGAACAACCAGAACCAGCAGAACAACCAGGGCCAGCAGAACAACCAGAACCAGAACCAGCAGAACAACCAGGGCCAGAACCAGCAGGGCGACCAGGGCGCGGAAGGCGGCTGAGCCCTGCCCCCTCCCTGAGGGAGATGCTCTCTCCCCTACCTGCACATCCTCACGGCCTGCACCGGCCTGCTCCTGCCGGGGCGTGTGTCCTGGTTGCGGGTCGCCGGGCCGGGCCGTGGCGACGTGTGACACGGCACGTCAGACCAGCCTGCCGGGTCTTCTTGGCCCCGCCTGGTCTCCGGTAGTCTGGACCACTGGCTGCGCCGGTCTGCGTCAGAGTTCCTGTACGGTCCTGTACCAGGTCTCCTGTCGCGCGGTGCGCCGTACGCATCACCCTCCTGTCACGGAAGGACCGTGACCGCTGAAGACCAGAGGAGGTGGGTACCAAGCATGCGTCACTACGAGATCATGATCATCCTCGACCCTGCCACGGATGAGCGCACTGTCGGCTCCGCGCTGGAGAAGATGCTGCAGGTTGTCCCCAGCAGCGGGGGCACCGTGGACAAGGTCGACATCTGGGGCAAGCGCCGCCTGGCCTATGAGATCAACAAGAAGTCCGAGGGCATCTACGCCGTTGTGGACATGACGGTGACCCCTGAGACCGCTCGGGAGCTCGACCGCCAGCTCGGCCTCAACGAGACTGTCCTGCGTACCAAGCTGCTGCGCCCCGAGGCCTGAGCCTCTACCGGGAACGGAGAAACCTATGGCTGGAGACACTGTCATCACCGTCGTGGGAAACCTGACGGCGGACCCCGAGATGCGCTTCACCCCGTCCGGGGCTGCGGTCGCGTCGTTCACCGTGGCCTCCACGCCGCGCACCTTTGACCGCCAGGCCCAGGAGTGGCGTGACGGGGAGACCCTGTTCATGCGCTGCTCCATCTGGAGGGACGCTGCGGAGAACGTGGCGGAGTCCTTGACCAAGGGCACCCGTGTCATCGTCCAGGGGCGCTTGGTCCAGCGGTCCTTCACCACCCGTGAGGGGGAGAACCGCACCGTGGTAGAGATGCAGGTCGATGAGATCGGCCCCTCGCTGCGGTACGCCAAGGCCCAGGTCACCCGCAACCCGCGTGGCGGCCAGGGGGGAGGCCAGGGTGGCTTCGGCGGCCAGGGAGGTCCCCAGGGCGGTTTTGGTGGTCAACCGCAGGGTGGTTTTGGCGGCCAGGGAGGGCAGCAGGGCGGCTTTGGCGGCCAACCCAGCTACAACGCCCCGGCTGGCGGCGCCCCCGACGACCCCTGGGCCACGGGTGGCTCCACCTCATTCGGGGACGAGCCCCCGTTCTGACCGGCGTGCGCGCCCAGCGCGGTGCTGTCCCCCGGGACGGCACCGCTGGCACCGTTGACACCACTGAGGCCCTGCCGTTCCCCCACTCACCTGAATCATCTCGTGGAGCGCCCAGGCGCTCAGACCAAGGAGTACCACTATGGCGAAGCCCCAACTTCGCAAGCCCAAGAAGAAGGTCAGTCCGGTCAAGACCGTCAAGGTCGGCAGGATCGACTACAAGGACACGGCGACCCTGCGCAAGTTCATCTCCGACCGGGGCAAGATCCGTGCCCGCCGTGTCACGGGTGTCTCTGTCCAGGACCAGCGCAAGATCGCCAAGGCTGTGAAGAACGCCCGGGAGATGGCGCTGCTTCCCTACTCGAGCTCGGCTCGCTGACAGGAGGGTGCTGAGATGACAACCAAGCTGATTCTCACCCATGACGTCGCCAACCTGGGCGCCGCAGGTGAGGTCGTGGAGGTCAAGGACGGGTACGCCCGTAACTATCTGGTGCCCCGCAAGCTGGCCACGCCCTGGACCAAGGGTGCCCAGCGCCAGATCGACCAGATGAACGAGGCGCGTCGGCGTCGGGCCATCCACTCCCTCGACCAGGCCCACGCAGCTCGCGACTGGCTCAACGGGAACGTCGTGACCGTGACGGCCAGGGCCGGTGCCGGTGGACGCCTCTTTGGCGCGGTGACCACGGCTACGCTGGCCGAGGCGGTCAAGGAGGCGGGCGGTCCCGCTCTTGACCGTCGCAAGATCGACATGACTCCTCCGATCAAGTCCACCGGTCGCCACAGCGGCTCGGTTCGGCTGCACGCCGACGTCGTCGCCCGTCTTGAGGTCAATGTCGTCGCAGCCCGCTGACCGGCAGGTGACTGCCTAGCCAGGACCTCTTGCGTCTGCCGGACCCGCTTCCCGCCTGTGTGCAACGGGTGAGAAGCGGGTCCGGTGCCTGTGCTACCTGCGCCAGGCGGTCCCGCGTGCGCGCAGGCCGGTGGTGACTGCCCTGGCACCCATGAACACCCAGGCGAAGGCCAGCCATAGCCACAGCAGGCCAGGTGCTGGCACACCACCGCCGAGGTCGCCAGCGGGCCAGGTACGACTGACCAGGACCGCCAGGGGCACGTAGGGCACCAGGGTCATCAGGCCAGCGCGGGCGAGGTAGCCGCCGTCCCCTGCACCCATGAGGACGCCGTCGAACAGGTAGACGGCCCCGGCCAGAGGCATAGCGGAGGCGGCGACCAGGAGACTTGGTGTTGCCGTGAGGACCACGGCAGGCTCCGAGGTGAACAGGCGGGGAAGCCAGGGGCTGGACACGGCGACAGCCGTGCCGATACCACTTCCGGTCACCACCCCCCATGCCAGTGTCCGGCGCAGGACGTCATCCACCTGCCAGCTTGGCTCCTTCCGGCTGGTCTCTCCCCGCTGCCCGTGCTGCGGGTCGGTCGGGGACCGAGTACCGGGTTCTGGGCCGGGGTCTCTGGCCGGAGCAGGCTGGGAGGCTCGTGAGGCCTCTGCCCGCCCCAGGGAGGTGCCCACCAGCGCCTGGGCGGCGATCGCCAGGGCGTCCAGTGCGAAGGCGGCGAGGTTCCACACGGCGGTCACCACCTGGTGGGCGGCCAGTGCAGTGGGTCCCTGTGCCGTCGCGGCCCACACGGTGACCAGGATGGCGGTGCGCAGGCTGAGGGTGCGGACCAGGAGCGGCAGCCCGTTGCCCAGCGAGGCGCGGAGTCCTGCGCGCCGAGGTACTGCGGGCACACCCCGGGCATGGGCCTCCCCGATCAGGGGCCGCACCAGCGCCAGGGCCATCAGGGTCTGGGCCAGCGCTGTTCCTGCGCCGGAGCCGACGATGCCCAGGTCCAGGCCGTAGACCAGGGCGGCGTTGAGGACGACGTTGAGCAGGGCTCCCGCTGTTGCCACGACAAAGGGCGTGCGGGTGTCCAGCAGTCCTCGCAGCGTGCCGGTAGCCGCCAGGACCACCAGCATGCCTGGCAGACCGGGGGCGGAGGCCCACAGGTAGGAACGGGCCGCCTGAGCCACCTGCGCCCGGGCTCCCATCGCCTCGACGAGCCATGGGGCGACGGCAGCCAGGGCTACCGCGCCCGCCACGCCCAGGACCAGGCCGAGCCAGATGCCGTCAAGCCCGGCCCGCAGGCCGTCGGCCTGGCGCCCCGCTCCCAGGAGCCTGGCTGTGGTGGCTGTCGTGGCGTAGGCGAGAAACACGAACAGGCCCACGGTGGTCGTGAGCACTGTCGAGGCCAGGGACAGCCCTGCCAGGCTGGTGGTCCCCAGGTGGCCCACCATGGCCGAGTCGATGAGGACGAAGAGTGGCTCGGCGACGAGCGCCCCCAGCGCGGGTACTGCCAGGGACAGGATGCGACGGTTCAGGCCGGGGGCGGTGGGAGCGGCGTGCACCGCGTCATTGTGTCCTACTGCGTGTCCCACTGCGGTGGTGGTGGACAGCAGCGCTCATAAGTGGAGGTGAGCTTGGGGAAAACTGTTGACAATCTGGTGGTCAGAGGCTCCCCGGGGCTGCGGACCTCAACCTCGACGTGACCTTTGTCCACAGGGATTCCCACCTTTCCACAGACTCACATTGTGATCCGGTGGGAAGTTCCTATGGGTGTCCTGTACTGACTTTTGCCTGCTATGTCAAGGGTTTAGTGGTCGTGTTCCGGGGATCACCACGTCTGGTCCACATGACTGTCCCCATGATGTCAGCGTGGTGTCCCCAAGCCTGTGGGTGGAGTCCACAACCTAGTGGGTGTTCTCCCCAGGATGTTCAACCTGAGGGTTTGCGAGCGCGGTCCGTTGGCGCTAAGGTCTCGCGCGCGCGAGGCTCGGCGGTGCTGGCAGCATCCCGTGCCGGGTGGCGCCGGGTCGTGTCTGGGAGCGGGTTCACGCAGGGGGCGTAGGAAGGCGGGTTCGGATGGACGGAACGGACGGGATGGAGGCTGTCCCCTCCCGGGGGGCGCGGGGGGACCGGGGGGACTCTGCCTTCGACCGGCTCCCTCCTCAGGACCTTGACGCGGAGATGGCCACGCTGGGTGGGATGCTGCTGAGTAAGGAGGCCATCACCGACGTCATTGAGGTGCTGCGCGGCCCCGAGTTCTACCGCTCGGCCCACGAGCTGGTCTTCGACGCGATCGTCGAGATCTACAACCGGTCCGAGCCTGCCGACCCGCTCATCGTTGCCGACGAGCTGGCCAAGCGGGGCGAGCTGGAGCGTGTCGGCGGCGCCTCCTACCTGGCCTCGCTCATGGCCACAGTCCCTACCGCCGCCAACGCCGCCTACTACGCGCGCATTGTCAAGGAGAAGTTCCTCATGCGCGGCCTGGTCCAGGCAGGGACCCGCATCACCCAGCTCGGCTACTCCACCGACGCCGGCGACATCGACGAGCTGGTGACCCTGGCCGAGGCGGAGGTCTACGCCGTCGCGCACAACGAGGGGGAGCGGGAGGACTACGTCCCGGTGGCGGACCTCCTGGGGGAGGCCAACCTGGAGATCGAGGCCGCCCAGAACCGTGACAACGGGGTGCTCACCGGGGTGCCGACCGGGTTCCTGGAACTTGACGAGCTGACCGGGGGCCTCCATCCGGGCCAGATGGTCATCGTCGCCGCGCGCCCAGCCATGGGCAAGTCCACCCTGGCCGTTGACTTCTGCCGCTCCGCCTCCATCCACCACGGCATCACCAGCTGCTACTTCTCCCTGGAGATGGGGCGCATGGAGCTCATGATGCGCATCCTGGCCGCCGAGTCCGGGGTGGACATGAACAAGCTGCGTGGCTCGCGCCAGATGGAGGACCGCGACTGGACTGACGTCGCCGTGGCCTACAACCCGGTCTCCAACGCGCCGCTGTTCATCGATGACTCCCCCAACCTCACCATGCCCCAGATACGCTCCAAGGCCCTGCGGATGCGTCAGCAGCACAACCTGGGCGTCATGGTGGTCGACTACCTCCAGCTCATGAGCTCGGGCAAGCGGGTGGAGTCGCGCCAGCAGGAGGTCTCAGAGTTCTCCCGCTCACTGAAGCTCCTGGCCAAGGAGTTGGAGATCCCCGTGATCGCCGTGGCCCAGCTCAACCGTGGTCCCGAGCAGCGCACCGGCAACAAACCGCAGATGTCTGACCTGCGGGAGTCGGGGTCCCTGGAGCAGGACGCCGACATCATCATGCTGCTGCACCGGCCCGAGTACTACAACCAGGAGGAGCGGCCCGGAGAGGCGGACATTATCGTTGCCAAGCACCGCAACGGGCAGACTCGTTCCATCCCGGTGGCCTTCCAGGGGCACCTGTCGAGGTTCGCCAACATGGCCCGCGACATCACCCCCGAGCCCGCCTACGTGTGAGGGCGGCAGGCCTGTAGGCCCTGCGCGGGACAGACTCCAGCCCGAGCCCGCCTACGTGTGAGGGCGGCTGAGTGAGGCCTGTCGTGGGTCCAGGTGGGTCACCTGGCGGTTCCACGCCCTGACTCCGCTATGCCGTGCCCGTCGCGGGCCTCGGCCCAGCCCCAGACCGGCTTGAGGTGCGTGTTGACCCCACTGGCGGGGTCCGAGCTAACGACTGGGATGGTGACGATGACCGTGGCAGCGAGCAGGTTGTGGCTGGCCTCAGGACTCCTGGCTGTGCTGCTGATGACTGCCGGTGCGCGCTGATGCTGGGCTCGGGCGTGTGTCTGTTGTGGCTGTTCCAGGTGGGGTGAAGCGGTGCGGGCCTGCCTGGCACGGATCTGGTGTAGGTGGAGAGTGTCCCTCACGGATGGAACGGCGTGATCCTGGCTCATGACCCTGTGACGGGCAACCTGCGGGGCTCCGCCCAGCTGGAGGTTGAGGTGTGAGCCTGGCTCATGACCCTGTGACGAGCAACGTACGACCAGCCCGTCGGCGGCCTCCGGGGGTGAACCCGGTTCACGACCCTGTGGCAGGCAGCCGGGTGATTAAAGCCTTGTCGTTAAGTGGGCGGGGCGTGTGTTCAGAGCCAGTCAGGGTCGTTGGTGTGCGTTCTAGGGCTTATTTGGGTGGGCTGGCGTGGCTCCACCCCCGGCTGACGTTTTCCACCCTGGTGTGATCTGTGCCAGCCCACCTGGCATGACTCCAGCCAAGGTGGAACTGCTCGGACAGCAGCACTGACCGGTCCAGGAGGATGTGGCCCCCTAAAAAAGACAGCAATGAGGACCGCCACGGCCCGTCACATAAACCCCTGCGGTGGCCTGTCTGTCCGTGCGCCTGCGCGCCTTCCCACGCTAGCCCGGGCAGCACACCTGGGAGGGTGACGGCAGCCCGAACCGGATACGCCCAGGTGTCGGCCTCCCCTGCCTCGGTGCAGCCAGCCGCCTACCTCGGCTCCGCGGGCAGCGGCGGCGTCACCACACGCAGCATCAGGCTCCCCAGCACTGCGCTGAGCACCAGGAGGACAACGGTGACGGCCGTTGCATGGCCCACGCCCCTGACCAGGTAGTCGCCTGCCTGTGCCCCCAAGGGCTCCACGGTGTAGCTGGCCAGCTCGCGGGTGGACCACAGGGGCAGGACCCGGGTCCACACCTCCTCCGGGTCGACCAGCAGCTGGACAGCCATGACCGCGAGCAGGAGCATCACCCCCTCCAGGTCCCGGGGGACCAGCGCCGCCACCAGTGAGCCCAGCGGTACGGCTGCGGTCGCGGTCAGCAGCAGCATGACGACCACAGCGCCCGGGCGCTCCAGGTCGTCGCCCGCAGTACCCAGCACCAGGGCGGCGTAGACCACGGCCACCACCCACCCCAGCAGGAGGACGGCCAGGTGGCGCCCGGCCCACAGCGACGGTGGGCGCGCCCCGGCCACCACCAGCCGCCGGTCGATGAGGCGTGAGGAGACCTGGGTGAACAGGGCCAGGGTCGCCACAGCCCATCCCAGGCCCATAGCCAGCAGGCGCAGTGCCGTCCAGTGGGTGTCCAGGCGGACCAGGTAGAAGGTCAGCGGCAGCAGCAGGGTCAGTGCGAGCGCTCCCCGGCGGCGAAACAGCTCGTGCACAGTGACCTGCGCGACCAGCCCGGCCATGGAGGGAGTCGTCGCTGGCGTTCTCATTGTTGCGCCTCCTGTGTCCTCTCGTCAAGGGCGGCCAGCTCGATGACCTGGTCCACCCGGTCGACGTCGCGCAGCAGGTGGGTGACCAGGAGGATGGCGGTGCCCGCCCGGCTCCAGGTCCTGATCAGCCCCCACAGGTCCTCGTAGGCTGTGGAGTCCAGGCCCTGGTAGGGCTCGTCAAGAAGAAGGAGGTGAGGGGCGTCGAGCTGGGCGAGGCTGAGGCTGACCTTCTGCTGGGTCCCGCCGGACAGCGTGCCCACAGTCTGGGCGCCCCGGGCGTTCCACCCCAGGGTGGAGAGGAGCCGGTATCCGGTGGCACGGGCTCGGGAGCCTGTGGCCCCGCGCGCGCACCCGAACAGGCTGAGGTGCTCGTCGACGGTAAGCAGCGGGGACAGAGCGTCGAGCTGGGGGGCGTAGCCGAAGCTCTGGCAGCGCTCCACCTGGCCGCTGGTCGGCCTGAGGACCCCGGCGCAGACCTGGAGCAGGGAGGACTTGCCGGCACCGTTGGTCCCGACTACCGCCAGGACCTCCCCCCGGCGCAGCTCCAGGCTCACCTGGTCCAGGACAGCCCGCCGTCCCCGACGCAGGCAGACGTCGGTCAGGCGAAGCGCTACCTCGCGGGGCGGCGTGGGGGGAAGCGGCTGCCGGGCAGGCTCGCTGCTGCGTAGGGCGGCAGCAAGCTCGCGGGCGTAGAGGGCGGCTGGTCCGTACATCTCTGCCGGTGGCAGGCCTGCCGCCTCGGCCTCCAGCCGGGTGGCTGTCTCCAGCTGCTCGCGCTGTTGGGCGCCTACGCCCAGGGAGGTCAGCTCAGCGGTGAAGGAGCGCAGCCAGTCGGAGGGCAGCGGACCGTGCTCGGGCCGAGGGCTGGTGCCGTGAGTCACTGGTGTCTCTCTTCTACGTCAGCCGTGGCGGCTTCCGTGGAGCCAGGACCGTGCAGCGGGAGCTTTCGGTCGGTCTGCCCACTCCCCTCGATGACGGTGCTCAAGGCTGACGACAGCCGCCGCCACTCCCGGCGGCGCGCTGCGAGCTCGGTGATACCCAGCGGAGTCAGCTCGAAGTACTTGCGTGCAGGTCCGGAGGAGGACGGCTTCCAGAAGGTGGTGACCAGGCCGCGCCGGTCCAGTCGCAGAAGCGCCGGATAGAGGGTGCCGCCGGGCACCGGGCCGATGCCACTGGCCTCCAGGCGCTGTCTGAGGGACAGGCCGTAGTCAGGCCCCTGCTCCAGGAGGGACAGGAGGCAGGGCTCAAGAAGGCCACGGATGAGATTGGCTGAGGCGGTTGCTGGTGCCATGTAGGTAGGTTACCTAGTAACTAGATAGGCTGTCTACTCGGGTGGGTGGCCGCCTGGAGCCAGTGACCTGCTCACTGGTCTGGAGCTCCTGGCCCGCCGCTCGCGCGGTCACGTGAGAGCTCCAGCCGCCTACGACCCCTTGGAGGTGCCGAGACACGCCGAGTCCTCACGGAGGCGACTGACGGGTCAGTCCGTGAGGACTCGGCAGTGGTCTGGGCTGGGGCGCCTGCGACGGGTGACGTGGCCTCAGGGCCGGTAGGCGCCCTGGTAGACGCAGTCGAAGGGCGCGTTGCCGTGCATCTTGTTCTCAATGGCACTGACGACGACGTCCTTGGCGGTACGGGCAGCCTCCAACGGCGTAGCGCCCTTGGCGAGCTCGGCGGTGATTGCCGCAGCCAGGGTGCAGCCCGCCCCCGAGACGCGTTCCTGCCCCACGGCCGGGACCTCCAGGACCTCCAGGTCGCTCCCGTTGTAGTAGACGTCCAGCGCCGTGCCCGTACCCAGCAGAGTGCCAGCCTTGGCGATGACGTGGGGGGCGCCGGCGTCGTGAATGCGCCTGGCGGCGTCCTTGAGCTGGTCAACCGTGGTGATCTCCTCGACGCCGGCCAGGACCTGGCTCTCAAAGAGGTTAGGGGTGACGACGTCGGCCAGGGGGAGGACCTTTTGGCGCAGCGCGTTGTCCACGTCGAGGGCGGCCCCGGGCTCCTGACCCTTGCAGATGAGGACCGGGTCCACGACCACCTGGGGGAAGCGGTACCGCTGCAGGGCCTCAGCCACGACGTCAATCGTGTCGGGCGTTCCCAGCATCCCGATCTTGACGGCGTCGACGCGGCCGTGCACTGCCGTGGCGGCCTCGATCTGGTCGTGGATGACCTGCGGGTCCACGGGGACAAAACGGTGTGCCCAGTCGTTGGCGGGGTCGAAGGAGACGATGCAGGTCAGCGAGGTGCAGCCAAAGACTCCCAGCTGGTGGAAGGTCTTGAGGTCAGTCTGCGCCCCGGCGCCGCCAGAGGCCTCCGAGCCGGCGATGGCCAGGGCGATGGGGGGCGTGGCGGTGCGGTCCGTCAGGGCTGTCGGGGCCGTCGTGGGTGTCTGGGTCATGGCACTAGCCTGCACCCGGACAGGCGCCCAGGCCAACAGAAGACGGCTGCTGCAGTGCTGAAGATGTGCAACAACGATGGATGCTGTGCCGACACAGCCGCTCGGCGCGTGACCCCGGCACCTGGGCGCCCGGCGTGTCAGAATGACGCGCGAGCCGGAGGTAGAGTCCGTGCCTGCGCTGGAGGTTCCTGGGGATGCCGGTGGCACTGGAGGCGGTCCAGGCACGGCCCGGAGACGACGCAGGAGTGCCTCATGCCCATGACGCGCCCGGACCCCGGTCGCCCGTACTGTCCCCGTGCTGCCACGACGCAGACTCCGGACGGCCCCTTTACGATGATCGTGGGCCGGGGGGTTCTGGCATCGGGGTGGACTGCTGACCTAGCCGACCTGCTGGCGCTCATCCACCCTAGCCTGCGACCGGGTGCCAAGGACCTGCAGCTGGTCTGTGCCGACCTGGTCGCGACCGGCACGGGCGCGCGTCCAGGTGCTGGGAGCCTGCCCCTGGTGTCGGAGGGTTCTCCCGCGACTGCTAGCAGGCCGTGTCTACCCGGCCCACAGGTCGGTGACCCCGACCCACTCAGCCAGGCGCTGGCTGCCGTGGACTCCTACTACTCCGGTGAGTTGGAGGCGCCCGGCCGGGTGCCGGTGGTCCAGCGCTCAGGTCCTTTTCGCGAGGCGGCCTGGGACACCCTGCGCGGGGTCCCGCCGGGTACTGTGCTGAGCTATGCCGACTATGCTGCCCGCTGCGGCCGTCCTCGCGCCGTGCGAGCGGCGGCCGGGGCGTGTGCCTTCAATGCTGCTGCGCTCTTTGTCCCCTGCCACAGAGTGGTGCGCACCGACGGCTCCCTCGGCGGCTTCCGCTACGGACTGGGCGTCAAGACGAGCCTGATTGCGCGTGAGGCCAGGACCTCTGGGTAAGGGACCTGCCGGGGTGGCCAGAGGGTGTGCACATCTTCAGTTGTCGCGCAGGCCTGGAACTTGCGGAGCCCTGCGGCTGCGTCCCACTCTGCGCTACTTCTACAGGCCGAAGATGTGCAGCAGAGGCTGCGGTGCACATCCTCAGTCGTCCACGGACCGGTCTCAGGGGCGAGACCTGCGAGATACTGCGGAGCGTTCGGAGAGCCGCTCCTGCCTGACCGGCCGAAGATGTGCAGCACAGGATCTGAGGGGGCGGCTCCTGGCGGGACTGGAGCACGACATCCCTGTACCTGGCCCTGTGCTTTCCTTCGGGCCGTCCGCAGTGGAAGATAGGCTCATGAGCAGCGCCGCCCCCGTCCCTGAGACTCTTTACGACCTTGTCTTTCATGCCCTTGACCCGCTTGAGGCCGCCGAGAGAGACGTCTTTCTCACGCGTGTCGAGCGCTGGTACCCCGACCTGCTTGACGGGCTGACCACTCTCTATGGTGATGCCGGTGCCGACACGGCGCTCACCCTGGTGGAGCAGGCGGCCCACGCCTATGCTGACCGGGACCTCGAGCTGCGCCGCCTGGACCTGGCTCGCACCCTGGACCCCGCCTGGGTCCAGGACCCCAGCCGCATTGGCTACGCAGCCTATACCGAGCGTTTTGCCGGGACGCTTCGGGGCGTGGAGGAGCGTATCGACTACCTGCGTGAGCTGGGCGTCACCTACCTCCACCTCATGCCGCTGCTCACTCCGCGGCCGGGGGACTCCGACGGCGGCTACGCCGTGGCCGACTACCGGTCCGTCCGCGAGGACCTGGGCACCATGGAGGACCTGGAGGACCTCACGGCGCAGCTGCGCGAGGCCGGGATCTCGCTGGTCGTGGACCTGGTGCTCAACCATGTGGCTGCCGAGCACGAGTGGGCTGTGCGGGCACGGGCCGGGGAGCAGCGCTACCGGGACTACTTCCTCATCTACCCCGACCGCACTGAGCCTGACGCCTATGAGGAGACCCTCCCGGAGATCTTCCCGGACTTCGCGCCCGGCAGCTTCACCTGGGACGAGGAGGTGGCGGGGTGGGTGTGGACCACCTTCAACTCCTTCCAGTGGGACCTCAACTGGCGCAACCCCAGGGTCATGGAGGAGTTCGCCGGCATCGTGCTGGACCTGGCCAACCGGGGGGTGGAGGTGCTGCGCCTGGACGCCATCGCCTTCACCATCAAGCGCAAGGGCACCGACTGCCAGGGGCAGCCTGAGGTCCACGCCGTCACCGCGGCCTTGCGGGCGCTGACCCGCATCGCCTGCCCGGCCCTCGACCTCAAGGCCGAGGCGATCGTGGCCCCCACCGAGCTGCTCCAGTACCTGGGACAGGGCAGGTACACCGGCAAGGTCTCCGACCTGGCCTACCACAACTCCCTCATGGTCCAGGTCTGGTCCATGCTCGCCACCCGGGACACGACCCTGGCGGTCGAGGCGCTCCAGAACCTGCCCGTGGAGCCCTCAACCGCCACCTGGATCACCTACCTGCGCTGCCACGACGACATCGGCTGGGCCATCGACGACGGCGACGCTGCCGCCGTCGGCCTGTCCGGGTTCGGTCACCGGGCCTTCCTGGCGGACTGGTACTGCGGGGCCTACCCCACCAGCGATGCCCGGGGGCTGGTCTTCCAGCACAACCCGGCCACTGGGGACCGGCGTGTCGCGGGTACTGCCGCCTCCCTCATCGGGCTGGAGGCTGCTGCGGAGGCCTGGGAGGGCGTCACCGACGACACTCCTGCGCACCAGGCCGAGGACCTGTGGACGTGGCGCGAGGAGAGGATCCACGCCCTGCGCATGGCGCACGCCCTCCTCTACGGGTGGGGAGGTGTGCCCGTGCTGTGGAGCGGGGACGAGCTGGCTCAGCCCAACGACCCCAACTGGGACGCCGAGCCCGGCCACGAGGCGGACTGCCGCTGGGCCGGGCGTCCCCGGCTCGATGACGCCCGGGTGGCCAACCGTTGGGACCGCTCCACCGTGGAGGGCCGGGTCTTCACCGACCTGGCACGCATGGCCTGCGTGCGCGCCAGCCTGCCCCAGCTAGAGGCGAGCGTGCGCACCCAGGTCGACGACGTGGACGACCCCGGCGTGCTCCTCACCCACCGCGACCACCCCAGAGGCAGTTTTGTGGGCGTGTACAACGTGACACCTGACTGGCGCTCGGTCTCGGCCGCTCGGTTGGCTGAGCTGGGGGTCATGGGGGCCTCCGACGTCCTCACCGACACGGTGCCCTTTGGCTCGACCTCCCTGGAGGGGGCTGGGGACGGGCGGGTGCCGGTGCCCCCCTACGCCGCCTGGTGGTTGGTGCGGGCCACGGACTGAGGGGCGGCTGCGCCGGGGCGGTAGACCGAGGGGCCGCCGGTGCCATACGCAGGCCGGGTACGGCCGACGGCGGCTGCGGCTGAGGGGTGGCCGGTGCCGGTCCGGGCTGGGGCGCGGTCGCCGTGAGGTGTGGCCGACGCGGGCTGCGGACCGGGCCGCAGGCGACGGGACAACGCTGAAACCTGGTGGACAACTCCATCAGCCACTAGTGGAGTTCTCCACCAGTGGCTGATGGAGAACTCCACTGTGGAGCAGGGGCGTATCTGTATGCTGAGGGCATGTCGTCGTACCTGCCTCGGGTGGTGGCCCGCTGATCCGCGATGCTCTGGCCTCCAGCGGCGCCGTGGTACTGCGTGGTGCCCGGGCCACAGGCAAGACGGAGTCCGCCCTGCAGGTGGCAGCGTCTACCTTGCGGCTTGACTCGGCCTCGCCCCGGGCCCGGCTGGCACGTGCCTCTCCGGAGACCGCGCTGGCTGGTGACACACCTCGACTGCTGGACGAGTGGCAGCTGGCCCCGGGGCTGTGGAACGAGGTGCGCCATGCTGTGGACCAGCGTCGTGCACCCGGTCAGTTCGTGCTCACTGGCTCGGCCAGTCCTGACGACGACCCGTTGCGCCACTCGGGGGCGGGGCGCATGCACACGCTCCTGCTGCGTACCATGACCCTCGCGGAGACGCGGCACTCTACGGGAGAGGTCTCGCTGTCCTCGCTCCTGGACGGCGAGGAGCTCCCGCTGGCAGACAGCGCCCTGGGCCTGCCCGAACTGGTCAGCCGCGTCGTCACCGGTGGGTGGCCGGGTTGGTTCGACCTGTCAGAGCGGTCCGCCCGCTTGCGTGCTGACTCCTATGTCCAGGATATCGTGGAGCACGAGTTCGCCACAGTGGCTGGCACGCGCCGTGACCCACGCAGGTTCCACGCCTACCTGAGTGCCCTGGCGGGTCTGGTGGCGCAGCCGGCCAGCCAGGCGGCGGTCGTGCGCCGCATGAGGGAGGAGTACGTGGGCTCTCTGGGACCAACGGCGCCGACGGCGCTGCACGACCTGGCCCAGCGTCTCTTCCTGGTTGAGGACCAGCCTGCCTGGTCGCCGAGCCTGCGCTCAGCGAGCGCGGCCTCGCAGGCCCCCGTCCGGCACCTGGTGGACCCTTCACTGGCGGCCGTCCTGCTGGGGGCGGGCAGCGACAGGCTGATGACGGATCCGCAGACGCTTGGCTTCCTGTTCGAGTCCCAGGTGGTGCACGACCTGCGCGTCTATGCCCAGGCTGCGGGTGCGCGCGGGGTGTTCCACTACCGTGACACCAAGGGACGTGACGAGATCGACGCCGTGGTGGAAGGGGCGGATGGCCAGTGGCTGGCCGTCGAGGTCAAGCTGGGTGAGGGCCGTGTTGAGGAGGGTGCGGCGAACCTGCTGCGGGTCACCGCCAAGATGACTAGCCCGCCACTGATGTGTCTGGTGGTGGTGCCCACCGGCGTGGCCCACGTACGGCCCGACGGCGTGGGTGTGCTGCCCCTGACTGTGCTGGGGGCCTGAGGAGGTCTTGAGGCGAACGGGTGGTGAGTGCCAGTGTCCTGGCGAGGCAGTGCCCGCCCCTGACGCTTCTACGTGATACCGAACGGGCGCTCGCTGGCCGACACGAGCCTCCGGGGCGCGCTGGGTTCTGGAAGGATCGGGGAGACCCGGTGAGGCGGCCGCTCAGCACCACTTGCGTGGAGGGAGGTGCCCTGTGAGGGAGAAAGTCTACGCCGTCCTGCTCCACGGAGAGCACGTCGGCTCGATCCAGCGGCGGGACTCCTTCACCAAGCTCGTGCTCGACCGCGACTACTGGGGGCGTGCGGACCGTCCCGTGCTGGGTCAGTGGTTTGAGGACCACCCCCGCAGGCAGCCGCGCGCGGTGAACCATCTCCCCGCATGGTTCTCCAACCTGCTTCCCGAGGGGCGGCTGCGCGAGCTGGTCGCACGCCAGCAGGGTGTGAGTACCCACCAGGAGGTCGACCTGCTGGTGCGGACCGGCTGCGACCTGCCCGGGGCTGTCAAGGTGGTCCCCGACCAGGACGACCCAGGCGGTCGGGGGGACCCGGCCCAGCCCGACCTGCGGTTCTCACTGGCCGGCCTGGCCCTCAAGCTCTCCATGAGGTGGGAGGAGGAGCGCCTGGCGCTGCCCGCGCACGGCCAGACGGGAGACTGGATCCTCAAGACGCCGGACACCCGCTACCCCCAGCTGCCTGCCAACGAGCTCGCTGTCATGGGCATGGCCCGGGCCGTGGGCATTGAGGTTCCCGAGACCCGGATGGTGCACCGCGACCAGGTTCCTCACCTGGGCGAGGGGCTCTGGCCCTCCCAGGAGGAGCTGGCCTACGCTGTGCGGCGCTTCGACCGCAGCCCTGAGGGCCGCGTCCACATGGAAGACCTTGCCCAGGTCCTGGGGAAGTCTGGGGCGGGAGAGGGGAAGTACGGCTCCACCACCGAGACTGTGGCGGGCCTGGCCTATCGTGGGTGGGACCACGAGTCGCTGCGGGAGATGGTGCGGCGTACCACCTTCAACCTGCTGGTGGGCAACGGGGACGCCCACCTGAAGAACTGGTCACTCATCTACCCCGACCGCAGGAGCGCCCGGCTCTCCCCCGCCTACGACCTCGTGTGCACGGCGGTGTACCCGCCCCAGCCGGAGGACCCCGAGCTGGGGCTGCCGCTCCTGGACGCCCAGCGCCTGTCCCAGGTGACCCGGGACAGCTTTGCCAGGCTCCAGCGCAGGCTCGGCGTGGGAGACGAGGACGTGCTCGACGTCGTCGACGACACGGTGCAGCGCTTCTGCGCCCTCTGGCACACTGCCCCGGAGTGTATCCCCCAACCCGTGGCTCAGTGGATCGACGACCACCTCCGGGGCACCCGCGCCCGGCTGGGGTGCTAGGGGTGTCGCGCCGCTCCGTGTGTGACAACTGGGCTCAGCGTGGTGCGCGCAGCAAGTGTCAGCAGGTGCCGGAGAGCGCCCGTGCCGCCCTCAGTACGTGGCCACGCTCAGCAGGAAGGCCAGGCACATGACGACCTCGATCAGCCCCAGTTGGCGGGGCCGCAGGGGCTGGCGGCGCCCGCGCACCAGCCGCCACTGCCGTAGCGGCACGACCAGGGAGCGCACGGCCAGCACCACCCACAGCACCGCGTGCGCCCAGGGAAGGTAGCCGCCGCTGGCCAGCCACAGCGTCACCGTTGCGACCGCCGTGTGCGCCGCGACCGTCCCGGCCAGGAGCGCGGTGTTGAAGCGCTCGCGGATCATGGACTTGATGTAGGGCACGGTCCCGCAGAAGTAGGCGGCTGTCAGCCCAGTCACCAGCCACATCCACGACCAGCCTGTCAGCTCCCCGTTGGGTGAGCTCCCCGGTAGGTCGTCGGCCCCCGCCCCCAGCCCCAGGAACCCGCCCACACCCCCCACGGCTAGGCAGTAGGTGATGGCGGCCATGAGGGAGGCTGCTGCCGTGGTGGACAGCCCGGAAAGGAGAGAGCGCTCGTGCCCGCGCCACACCTGGTGGGCGGCGACGGCGAACAGTGGCAGCAGCGGCACCACCCACTGCAGCAGGTAGGGGGCCACCAGTATTGTGACCAGGCCCAGCATCCCCGTCCAGCCGGTGTAGACCAGCAGCGGTATGAGCAGCAGGGCGCGGCGCTGGGCTGAGCGGGTGCGCAGCCACTGGGACCACGCCCAGTAGGTCAGGTACGCCCCCCACCAGGCCGGGATGAGCAGGAGGTTCACCCAGCTGAAGCCGCCTACCACCCAACCGACGGCGGGAGGCAGCACCAGCATGGACCAGGCCCCGTGCTGGTTGGGCACCCAGGCCTTGCGGCCCGGCTGCCGACTCCCCGGCGCGGGCCGCTTCCGGGCGGGACTCGCCGGGGCAGGTCTCTTGGCAGTACTGGTCTGCCCCGGGCTCTTCCGGGATGGTCCGGCATGCCCAGGCCGCCTCTGGGCCAGCCGCTGCGCGGACGGTGTAGCCGGTGCAGACCTTGGCCTGCCGGTGGCCAGCATGACGTCGTCATCCGGGCCGGGGCGGGACTGGTGGGAGGGCGCAGTGCGGGGCGGCGCGCTGGCAGACCCGTCTGAGGGCTCAGGCAGGCTGCCGCGCGAGGGCTCAGAGCGCTCAGGGGGCTCGGAGGGTGAGGACGGTCGTGTCTGGCTCACAGGGCAAGCCTAGGCGGTTCCTCGGGGTGGCTGGTGGCCCGACGGGAGGCAGCCTGACAGCCTGCTGGGCAGGTCGCGTGCGGGTGGTGGGGCACGAGCGGGCTGGAGGTCCGGTGCCAGCCGGAACTGGGTACCACCAGGCCTAGGACCTGTGGCGAAGGCTGGGAGGAGGTCCCCCCGAGAACGACCGAATCCTCGTAGGAGGACTGGCATGTCAGTCACCTATGAGGATTCGGTACATCTCGACGGAATCGGTACGTCTTGGCGCACCTCACGCTGCGGCCGAGCCGCTGCCTGCCAGCAGCCAGCCTGCCTGCGGCCACCGCCTCAGCCCGGCCGCAGCCGCCTCAGCCGCCCAGGGCGGCGGACACCACCTTCTTGGCCTCCTCCTGGACCAGGGCCAGGTGCTCAGCCCCTTTGAAGGACTCGGCGTAGATCTTGTAGACGTCCTCCGTGCCCGAGGGCCGCGCGGCGAACCAGGCGTTGTCCGTGGTGACCTTCAGCCCGCCGATCGGCTCCCCGTTGCCGGGGGCATCCACCAGGCGGGCGGTGATCTCCTCCCCGGCCAGCTCGGTGGCGGTGACGTCGGAGGGGGACAGGGCCGCCAGCTTGGCCTTCTCCTCCTTGGTGGCGGCGGCGTCGATGCGGGCGTAGGCGCTGGCGCCGAAGCGCTCTACCTGCTCCTGGTGCAGGGCGGAGGGTGACTTACCGGTCACCGCGATGATCTCGCTGGCCAGCAGCGCCAGGATGATGCCGTCCTTGTCCGTGGTCCACACGGTGCCGTCCTTGCGCAGGAAGGACGCCCCGGCGCTCTCCTCGCCGCCGAAGCCCACCGAGCCGTCCAGCAGCCCGGGCACGAAGTGCTTGAAGCCCACCGGCACCTCCACCAGGCGGCGCCCGACAGCCTCCACCACCCGGTCGATGAGGGAGGAGGAGACCAGGGTCTTGCCCACCGCGCAGTCCTTGCCCCAGCCAGGACGGTGGGTGAGCAGGTACTCGATAGCCACGGCCAGGTAGTGGTTGGGGTTCATCAGCCCGCCGTCGGGGGTGACGATGCCGTGGCGGTCGGAGTCGGCGTCGTTGCCGGTGGCGACGTCGTAGGGGGTCGTGCCCTGGGCGTCGGGCGTCATGGCGTCGCGCAGGGAGGCCATGGCGCTGGGGGAGGAGCAGTCCATACGGATCTTGCCGTCCCAGTCCAGGGTCATGAAGGACCAGGCCGGGTCCACCCTCGGGTTGACCACCGTGAGGTCCAGGCCGTAGCGCTCGCCGATGGCCCCCCAGTAGTCCACGGCCGCCCCGCCCAGCGGGTCGGCGCCGATGCGCACCCCCGCCTCACGGATGGCGTCCATGTCGATGACGTTGGCCAGGTCGGCGACGTAGGTCTCCAGGTAGTCGTGCCTGACCACGTAGGGGCCGTCCAGGGCCTCGGCGATAGGTACGCGGGGGACCTCGCGCCACCCGGAGGCCAGCAGCTCGTTGGCCCGCGAGGCGATCCAGCCGGTGGCGTCGGAGCCTGCGGGACCTCCCGTGGGTGGGTTGTACTTGAAGCCGCCGTCACGCGGGGGGTTGTGGGAGGGGGTGACCACGATGCCGTCGGCCAGGCCCGGCCCGGTGGTGCGCACGCCCTGCTCGGTGCCGGCCCCGTTGGCCAGGAGGATGGAGTGGGACACGGCAGGAGTGGGGGTGTAGGAGCCGCGGACGTCGATCGCGGTCATGACGCCGGCGCCGGAGAGCACCTCAATGGCGGTGCGCCACGCAGGCTCGGACAGGGCGTGGGTGTCGCGCCCCAGGTAGAGGGTGCCGTCGGTGCCCTGGGAGCGGCGGTACTCCACGATGGCGGCGGTGGTGGCCACGATGTGCGCCTCGTTGAAGGCCGTGTCCAGGGAGGAGCCCCGGTGCCCGGAGGTGCCGAAGACCACCTTCTGTGCGGGGACGGCAGGGTCGGGGACGAGGTCGTAGTAGGCAGAGACGACCTCGTCGACGTTGATGAGGTCCTCAGGGTGGGCTGGTTGTCCTGCGCGTGGGTGCATGGCGCATAGTGTGTCACCGCCCACTGACGTGGGTGCGTGTTTTCGCTCACCGGGCACAACCAGGTCGGCAGCGTCCGGCTGGGCCGGGGTCAGCCGGAGGCGCGGGAGGCCGGCCGGACGGTGCTGCGCGGACGGGGGCGTGGATAGGCTGGTAGACAGGCTGAGGGAGCCGACGTACCCGTTTGAGGAAGCCAGGAGGAGTCATGACCGCCACCCACGTCACCGCCGTCGCCACTGCCGCCGCCCCCGCCGCCGTCGGTCCCTACTCCCAGGGGGTGAGCACGGGGGAGACCAGCGGCAGCCTGGTCTTTGTCTCCGGCCAGATCCCGCTGGACCCTGCGGTCGGCGCCCTCGTCGAGGGGGACGTCGCGGCCCAGGCCGAGCAGGTGCTGAGGAACCTCGGCGCCATCCTGGCCGAGGCCGGCCTGGGTTACGGCGACGTCGTCAAGACCACCGTGCTGCTGGCCGACATCGCCGACTTCGCTGTGGTCAACGAGGTCTACGCCCGGTTCTTTGAGGGGGAGGTCCTGCCCGCCCGCGCCGCTTTCGGCGTGGCCGCCCTTCCGCTGGGGGCAAGGGTGGAGATCGAGGCCGTGGCCGTGCGCCCCTGAGCCGCCCCGGCATCCGTGCTGCACATCTTGGGCCTCGTTGGTCCTAGGCGGGCGACGTGATGACGGGGGAAGGTCCGGATCGTGACGCTGGGGGCGCGTCAGCAGGGTGCCCAAGATGTGCAGCGCCCAGGGTGGACGCCTGCTGAGGGGCTGTGCGCAGGAGCAGGGCGCAGCGGTCCACCTCTGGGCACGCAGGTTGGGGGACGTTCTGAGCGGCCTCGGCAGCGCCCGTGACGGCCACCCCCTGGCACACGGCGTGGGTTGTGCGTGAGGGCAGGAGGCGTGCAGAATCGGTGGTGCCGGGGGGTGCTCCTCCATGCGACCAGGGAGCCCGAGAGGGTGACTGTGTGCGTGGCCATGTGTCCCGCACCTGGGTGCCGCCACCTGGCACGACGCTGCTCCTACAGCCCCACCCGACGCCCCCTGGTCCCCCTAGCCACTACTAGCCACACCCCCTTGGACCCGCTCGTTCAGGACCGTGAGCCAGACGTTGGGAGCTCCTGCCATGAAACCGTCCCTTGTTGTCCGCCTAGGAGGACTGCGCGCTGTCACCATCTTCGTGGCTGTGATCAGCGTCGGTCTGACGCTCGTCGTCTCTGCGCCACTTGTGGCGCTGTGGCCCTTCGGACGCACTCACCACCCCACGGTGGAGATCCATGATGAGGCAGACCTCTTTCACGCGGACTCCCTGGCGGACAGCCTCCAGGGGCTGACCTTCCGGCAGGACGTCCACGTGGCTGTGGTCTCCGTGCCCGGTGACGACATTGACAACCTCAACGCCAAGGTGCTCAGCTACGCCCGCACCCAGGACACGGACGTCCCCTGGATCTCCCAGGAGGACTCGAACTACTGGGCCGACGGCCTCATCATCCTGGCTGTCGCCCCTCAGTCGCGGTGGGTCGGCTGCTACTTCGGGGAGGACCTCAAGCCGACGCTGGAACAGCAGGAGGCGGCTCAGGACGCTGCCAGGCCCCAGCTGCGCAAGGCCGACTGGGCCGGCGGCATGGTGGCCATGGGCGAGGACCTCGCCGACCTCATCGGCAGGCCGGGTGGGAACAGGGAGACAGGCATTGTGCTGTCGGTCCTGCTTGGGCTGGGAGGTGTCAGCCTCATCGGCTCCTACCTGTACTGCGGCGGGGCTGCGCGTCGCCGCACTGCCGCCGCGCGCCGGTTCTACGCGCAGGTGACCCACGACTACGAGACCACTGAGCTCGCGGCCGGGACGATCCCAGGCTCAGAGCCGTACGGGGCGCAGGTCCTTGCCCGGTACCGCTGGTTCCGTCAGGAGTACGAGGCGGTGACGCGGCTCTTCCGTGACCACGGTGAGCCGGTGGGCGCCCAGTGGTTCAGCTGGAGGGTGCTGCGACGAGCAACCAGCCTGCAGAAGCGCTCCGCCTACCTGGACACGCTGGACGACGTCGTTGTCAATGCCACAGCACTGCTCACCATGGGACACGGCTGGGAGGCGTCCTGGCTCAACGAGCAGGGGCCGGTGCTGGAGGATCTGCAGTCCCTGACGAGCCTGTGCGACCGGGTCGACCGCCAGGGGCTTAAGGTCCCCACGACAGTGGAGCGTGAGTGGGGGCGGGCACAGAAGCAGCGGCTGGACACGATGACCAGCGAGCTTGCTGACTCGAGGTTGACTCCCTCGGAGGCTCTCACCGAGCTGGACCGTATGGCCGACGAGCTGCGCGTGCGGGCCAACGCACTGGTCGGGACCGCCCTGGACGCGGACAGTTCCCGGTACGCTGCGGACCGGCGGCGGCGCTACCAGCAGTCCCAGGCCCGCAGCAGCCCCGTGGCCTACACCGGCCGCTGGATGCTTGACAGCGGCCACGGCACCTACAGCCCGCACTCTACGATCCGTCTCAACCCGAGCTCCCCGGCCCGCTTGGTGCTGGGTCTGTCAGGCGGTGCGCAGGGTGGCTCGGCCGGGTCGGCCAGCTCCTTCGTCCCGGTCTCGGAACTGGTGGTGGGCTACTCCTCCGCGGCCTCGTACACGCCGTTCTCCAGCAGCGGGGACGGCTCAGGCTCCAGCAGCTTCAGTGGTGGCTTTGGAGGCGGGGGTGGTGGCTTCTCCGGGGCAGGCTCCTCCTCCCGGTTCTGACGCTGTCCTGCTCGGTCCTGGGCTGGGACCCGGCTCCGGCCCGGTTGGCCCACCGGTACCGAGCGGTGGCATACCTGGCCTGGGTGGTGCGGTTGCTCAGCCCTGCGGCGACCGCAACGGCCGGGTGCTGCCCGCGCCACCGCGACACGCCGGAGGTGTGTGTGACGCAAGTGGGAGGGGTGACTTGAGGGGTGGTGTCCCCACCCTGGGGGCGACGGCGCCTGCCGTGCCGGGGCTGCCTGTGGTCACGGTGCCCAGGTTCGTGTCACACCTGTGCGGGACCATGGTTCCGCGGAACACTCGAGCGGGGTTCCGGCGGGGCCTGGGTTGTGACCGGTGGGCGCTGGCGGGGCGTCCACCGGCCCTCCACAAGCTCGGGGATGCTGTCCACAGAACGGAGCGGTGCTATGCACAAGGACACGCCAGACACATCATCTAGGGGTGGTGGCGTGGATCGACCCCTAGGGGTAGTGTCTTGCCCAGCGGCGGCGCTCATGCCAGCCGCGAGTGACAGCAGCGTGGTCACCGCTGGGTCGCCCCTCTCACGGGCGGACCCACAGGGGCTGCGGGAACCTGAGGAAGAGGACGACATGGCGATCACCGTCTACAGCAAGCCCAACTGCGTCCAGTGCTCGGCCACCTACCGCGCCCTGGACAAGGCCGGCCTGGCCTACCGGACGGTGGACGTCACCCAGGACGCTGAGGCCCTGGAGCAGGTCCGTGCCCTGGGGTACGCCCAGGCGCCGGTGGTCACCGCTGGCAGCGACCACTGGTCCGGCTTCCGGCCGGACAGGATCAAGGCCCTGGCGGCTGCGGCTGAGGCCGTCGCCGTCTGACCCGCTGCGCTGGACGCTGCCGCTGTATGAGCAGCCAGCCTCCCGGGGCGCCCCTCCTGGTCTACTTCTCCTCCACCTCGGAGAACACCCACAGGTTTGTCGGCAGGCTGGGCCTGCCCAGCGTCCGTATCCCCCTGCGCCCCGGGGACGGGGCGCTTCGGGTGGAGGAGGACTACGTCCTGGTGGTGCCCACCTATGGCGGTGGTTCTGTCAAGGGCGCAGTGCCTAAGCAGGTCATCAGGTTCCTCAACGACCCGCGCAACCGGGCCCTGTGCCGAGGGGTCATCACCTCGGGCAACACCAACTTCGGCCAGGCCTACGGCCTGGCCGGCGACATCATTGCCAGCAAGCTGGGCGTGCCCCTGCTGTACCGCTACGAGCTGCTCGGCACCCCGACCGACGTGGAACGCGTCACGCAAGGATTGGACAACTTTTGGCAGACACGCTGACGGACACCGGCACGGAGACCGCACCGTCCCCGGACCTGGACTACCACGCCCTCAACGCCAGGCTGAACCTGTATGACGCCAACGGGCTCATCCAGTTCGACGCCGACCGTCAGGCGGCCCGCCAGTACTTTCTCCAGCACGTCAACCAGAACACGGTCTTCTTCCACGACCTGGAGGAGAAGCTCGACTACCTGGTGAGCGAGGGCTACTACGAGGGCCACGTCCTGGAGCAGTACTCCCCAGCCTTCGTCAAGACGGCCTTCAAGGCAGCCTACGCCCACAAGTTCCGTTTTGAGACCTTCCTGGGTGCCTTCAAGTACTACACCTCCTACACGCTCAAGACCTTCGACGGCAAGCGCTACCTGGAGCGCTTCGAGGACCGGGTCACCATGGTGGCCCTGACCCTGGCCGACGGTGACGAGGCGCTGGCCCTGGACCTCGTTGAGGAGATGATGACCGGGCGCTTCCAGCCGGCCACCCCGACCTTCCTCAACGAGGGCAAGGCGCAGCGAGGCGAGCCGGTCTCCTGCTTCCTGGTGCGTGTCGAGGACAACATGGAGTCCATCGCCCGTGGCATCAACTCCGCCCTCCAGCTGTCCAAGCGCGGCGGCGGCGTGGCGCTGCTGCTGAGCAACCTGCGGGAGATGGGTGCGCCCATCAAGCGGATCGAGAACCAGTCCAGCGGCGTCATCCCCGTCATGAAGCTGCTGGAGGACTCCTTCTCCTACGCCAACCAGCTCGGCGCCCGCCAGGGCGCGGGGGCGGTGTACCTGCACGCCCACCACCCCGACATCATGCGCTTCCTGGACACCAAGCGCGAGAACGCCGACGAGAAGATCCGCATCAAGACGCTGTCGCTGGGCGTGGTCATCCCCGACATCACCTTCGAGCTGGCGCGGGGCAACGAGGACATGTACCTCTTCAGCCCCTACGACGTCGAGCGTGTCTACGGGATGCCCTTCGCTGACGTCAACGTCACCGAGAGGTACCGGGAGATGGTGGACGACGGACGGATCCGGAAGACCAAGATCAACGCCCGCACCTTCTTCCAGACCCTGGCGGAGATCCAGTTCGAGTCCGGCTACCCCTATGTCATGTTCGAGGACACGGTCAACCGGGCCAACCCGGTCAAGGGCAAGGTCGTCATGTCCAACCTGTGCTCGGAGATCCTCCAGGTCAGCGAGCCCAGCGTCCTGGGCGAGGACCTCTCCTTCACCCACGTGGGCAAGGACATCTCCTGCAACCTGGGCTCCCTCAACATCGCCAGGACGATGGACTCCCCGGACTTCGCGCGCACCATCCGCACGGCGGTGCGCGGCCTGACTGCGGTCAGCGACCAGACCCGCCTGCCCAGCGTGCCCTCCATCGACCGGGGCAACCGCGAGTCCCACGCCATCGGCCTGGGGCAGATGAACCTCCACGGCTACCTGGCCCGGGAGCGCATCTACTACGGGTCCCCGGAGGGACTGGACTTCACCAACGTGTACTTTGCCAGCGTCCTGTTCGCGGCCCTGACCGCCTCCAACGAGCTGGCGGTGGAGCGTGGTCAAAGCTTTGTGGGCTTCGAGGACTCCGCCTACGCCGACGGGTCCTTCTTCGAGAAGTACGTGACCCAGGACTTCGTCCCGGTGACGGACCGTGTGCGTGAGCTCTTCGAGGCCTCCAGCGTGCACGTGCCCACTCGCGCGGACTGGGCGGAGCTGGCCCGCAAGGTCAGGGAGGGGGCCTGTACAACCGCAACCTCCAGGCGGTGCCCCCCACCGGGTCGATCTCCTACATCAACAACTCCACCTCCTCCATCCACCCGATCGTCGCCAAGATCGAGATCCGCAAGGAGGGCAAGATCGGCCGCGTCTACTACCCGGCGCCCTACATGACCAACGACAACCTGGAGTACTACCAGGACGCCTACGAGATCGGCCCCGAGAAGATCATCGACACCTACGCGGCCGCCACCCAGCACGTGGACCAGGGGCTGAGCCTCACCCTCTTCTTCCCGGACACCGCCACCACCCGGGACGTCAACCGGGCGCAGATCTACGCCTGGCGCAAGGGCATCAAGACCCTCTACTACATCCGTCTGCGCCAGGCGGCGCTGACGGGCACCGAGGTCGAGGGCTGCGTGAGCTGCATGCTGTGAGGACAGCAGTGGTGCAGGGCGACTCTGAGGACTCCAAGGAGCGCTACGTGGAGGTAGGAGGTTGGGGGATTCCCCGTCCTTTCCATGTGCTTGTCGACGAGTCTGAGGTTGACGGTTACTCGATGACGGCCGTGGCTGGGGAGGACAGCGCACCGACGACGGTCTGGGCTGCTCCCAGGTACGCGAAACCCGGCTCGCCCACCGTCCGGAAGGCTGCCGGGCACACTTTGCGCCGCTAGTGCAACGCACACCCCTGCTGTACGGTGCTGCCGGGGCTTCTGGCAAGGGAGAGGTCTGCTTCAGAAAGTATGTTCTGCGTCTCAGGTAGGAGTAGGGGTTAGCGGTCGGCCCGCAGCTGGCTGAGCCAAGGGTGTGGCAGCGGGGCGGCGTTCCGCCGGGCGTGGGGTGCACCGGGGCGCGCCGCCCCGTCCGCCTACAGGCTCAGGCCCTCGCCAGGGCCATGTCTCCCGGACAGATCCAGCCTCGGGCGCGCATGAGCTCGCTGATGGCCAGGGTGAGTAGCGCTGGCGCGAGCACCTGAAGGATGAGGATGGTCAGCGCCAGCCTTCCTGGGGGCACGGAGCTGTTCATGGTCTGCCAGGTCATTATCTGCCCCACCAGTCCGGCGGAGCCCGTGCCTGAGCCCACCGAGTTGGACTCCACGTGTGCCACCACGGTGGACACGGGCCCGAGCACGGCCGAGGCCAGTGTGGGCGGTACCCAGATCAGCGGGCGTCGTAGGATGTTAGGCATCTGCAGCATTGAGGTGCCCTGCCCCAGGGACAAGAGCCCCGACCAGCGATTCTCCCGGAACGAGGCGACGGCGAACCCCACCACCTGCGTGGTGCAGCCGACTGTCGCGGCGCCCGCAGCCGCACCGGACAGTCCCAGGACGACGCCTAGCGCCGCCGAGGATACCGGCAGGGTGAGGGTCATTCCCATGACCAACTGCCACCACCACGCCCATAAGAAGGGGCTGACGCTCGGTGCCCCAGCCGACGAGCTGGCCCAGCGTGGTCAGGACCGAGGAGACGGGTGGCCCGGCGAGCAGGCCTACGCCGCTACCCGCCAGCACGGTGGTCAGCGGGGTGAGAAGGATGTCCACCGGCGTGCGTCCTGAGACCAGGTGTCCCACCGTGACGGCGGCACAGGCGGCGATGAAGGCCCCAAGAGGCTCTCCCGGGCCGCGCAGGAGGATAGCGGTCCCGGCGTCGTCGGTCAGGACGGCGCTGCCGGACAGGAGCCTGGAAGCCTGGGCACCGACCTGCCCCGTGACGGCGGCGGAGACTACGACGAAGGTGTCGGCCCGGAGGCAGCGGGCAGTCCCCAGGCCGATGCCTGCGCCGGTGACCGAGGACGCCACCCGCCCCGCCAGCATGACAAGCCCACCGGGCGTGCCAGCCGTTGGTCAGCTCGGACAGGGTGGTGGAGGTGGTCATGCGCTCCAGGAAGCGGTCGAGGTCGGTGCGGTCATGATGAGCAGGTCCACGGTGATCTGGCCGTAGAGGCGGTGCTCCACCGTGGTGTCCAGGGCCGTGGCGCCGACGTCGACGATCACGCCAAACTCGGTGCCCACCTGCTCGCGCCCGTGCTGGACGTGGATGACGCGGCGCGGGCGTGAGCTGGGCCGTGCCAGTACGTAGCCGCGGTTGGTGGTCTGGATGGCATGACCGGTGGCGCGCAGCAAAGCGACGTCGCCAACGATGATCTGCCTGGACGCGCCGAGCTGCCTGCCCAGGCTGCTGGCTGCCTGTGGGGTGGCCTCCTCCAGACAGGTCAGGATGGCCTGGCGGCGCGCTGCTGCGTCCATGATGGGTGGTGTCCTCTCAGTCCTGCGCCTTTCCTGGCCTGCCCAGGGTGCGGACGGCGTCGCGAGCCACCCTGCCCGCCGGAACCTAGCACGGCTGAGGGTGGGCAGGCTGTGAGTGGCACGCTCGCCTCGCTCCGTTTCTATACAGATTCGCGGAATCACACCGTTTCACCGTGCAGGCGGAGAGGCCTGAAGGGCTCCCGTGTGCGTTGAGCACCTCAACGCACACGGGAGCGTAGACCCTAGGTCACGTGCTGAAGCAGGATCTGCGGAATTGTGCGGCTTTCGCTCATCGCCCCAAAGGTGGGCGTGCAACCAGGCCCGAGGGTGGTGTCATCGACCGCGCGGCCGCACCGCTGGGTAAGCGTGTAAAACGGAGCCCACCGGCCCGCCTACAGGCTCAGCCCGAACACCGGGACCACCAGGCCCATGACGGCCAGCGTCACCAGCGCCATGCCGATCACGTTGAGCCAGATCCCGGCCCGAACCATGTCGCCGAGCTGGACGTAGCCCGACCCGTAGGCCACGGCGTTGGGTGGTGTAGCCACCGGCAGCATGAAGGCGAAGGTCGCTGACAGGGCGACCGGCGCCGTCAGCAGCAGGACGTTGGCGGGCTCCTGCTGGGTCAGCCCGATACCGACGGCCACGCCGCCCATGATGGGCAGGAAGGCGGCTGCCGTGGCGGTGTTGGAGGTCAGCTCGGTGAGCACGATGACCAGCAGTGCCACCGCGGCCACGAACAGGACAGTGGGCAGTACCTCCAGCCCCCTGGCCTGCTCCCCGATCCAGATCGACAGCCCGAGCTCGGAGAACATCGACGACAGGGACAGCCCGCCACCGAACAGCAGCAGCACGTCCCACGGCAGCTCCTTGGCGGTGGCCCAGTCCAGCAGGCGGGTCCTCTGGGCGCGGTCCCCGGGCAGGAGGAACAGGAGGGCGGCGGTCGCCATGGCGATGAGGGCGTCAGAGATGTTCAGCGCTGCCCCGGTCCTCTCCAGCAGGGTGGGGACGAGCACCCAGGAGGCGGCCGCAGCCAGGAACACGATGCTGACGCGTACCTCCCCGCCGCTCATGGCTCCCAGGCTGCGCAGCTCCTCCTCAATGACCTCGCGGCCTCCGGGAACCGTGTCGATCTCGGGAGGCAGAAGCACGTAGACCAGCAGCCACCAGGCCACCACCATGAGGACGGCGGCCAGTGGCACCCCTACCAGCATCCACTGCCCGAAGCCGATATTGACCCCGTGGGTCTCCGACAGATAGGCCACCAGCAGGGCGTTGGGCGGGGTCCCGATGATCGTGCCGACTGAGCCGATGGAGGCGGCGTAGGCGATGCCGAGCATCAGCGCGGTGGCGAACCGCCGTATCCGCTGCCTGCTGCCGGTCAGGGAGGAGACCAGCCCCAGCACGGAGGCGCCGATAGGCAGCATGAGCACGGCCGTGGCCGTGTTGGACACCCACATGGACAGGAAGCCGGTGGCGATCATGAAGCCCAGGATGAGGGACCGGGGCCGGGTCCCCACCAGCAGCACCACCGTCAGGGCGACGCGACGGTGGAGGTTCCACCTCTGCATGGTCAGGGCCAGCATGAACCCGCCCATAAACAGGAAGATCGTGTCTGAGGCGTAGGGGGTCGCTACCTCCTCGAACTCAGCCACCTGGAGGGCTGGGAAGATGACCAGGGGCAGCAGGGCGGTGGCAGCCAGCGGGATCGCCTCGGTCATCCACC
Source organism: Actinomyces wuliandei (assembly GCF_004010955.1). Classification (NCBI taxonomy): domain Bacteria; kingdom Bacillati; phylum Actinomycetota; class Actinomycetes; order Actinomycetales; family Actinomycetaceae; genus Actinomyces; species Actinomyces wuliandei. Next base: position 3,013,711 of record NZ_CP025227.1, on the reverse strand, counting down.
ACACGCCCAGCAGCACGGCGGTTGCGGCGACCGTGCGTAGGCCTGTGTCGGTGAAGGCGGCCTCCTGGCCGGAGGCTGCGGCCGCGGCATTGACCTGGTCGACGGCGGAGGAGGGGAAGGCGATGTAAGCCAGCACTGCTAGGGCAAGCCCCAGCGTGACTCCGATACTGCGACGGCGCCGCACCAGCTGCGGTGCCGGGTGCTCGGAGGAGGCTGGGACGGGCGGGGACGGGGCGGTGGTCGGACTCATGCGGATGCACCTCCTTGTGCTCGGCAGATAAGTTGCGCGAGTATACATGAATGCCTGGGCCCTAGAGCAGGGCGCGGTCCTCACCCATGCACCGAAAACGTCATAGGACAACACGGCACCTTGTTGTCCTATGACGTTCCTGGTGCTCTGCGCGCCTGGTGCTCTGCGCGCCTGGTGCTCTGCGCGCCTGGTGCTCTGCCTGCGGTGGCGGGGCCGCGTAGCCAGCAGCCCCAGCTACCAGGCGACGGAGAAGTACTGCGTCTCCTGGAACTCACGGATACCCTCGCGGGCGCCCTCACGCCCCAGCCCGGACTGCTTGAGCCCTCCGAAGGGAGCAGCAGGGTCGGACACCAGGCCCCGGTTGACTCCGACCATGCCCACCTCCATGCGCTCGGCCAGGTGCAGCGCCCAGCCCAGGTCCTGGGAGAACACGTACCCGGCCAGCCCGTGCTCGCTGTCGTTGACCCACCTCAGGAGGTCCTCCTCCTCCCGCCAGGTGACCACGGGCGCGACCGGGCCGAAGATCTCGGTGCGTACCACCTGTGCGTCAGGAGCGACGTCGGCCAGCACCCGCGCCGGCAGGAAGAACCCGCCGCCCCCTTGCGGGCACGCCGAGCTCGCTGCCACACGTGCCCCGGCCTGCACGGCGTCCTCCACCAGGGCGTTGACCTGGTCGCGGGCGTGGGCGCTGACCATGGGGCCGAGCTGGTTGGTGCTGTCCGCCAGCGGCGGCCCGACCCTGAGGTCGCGCACCACGGCACCTAGCGCCTCGGTGAAGTCCTTGGCGACGTCGACGTGCACGTAGAAGCGGTTGGCCGCCGTGCAGGCCTGCCCGCCCCCACGCAGCTTGGCCTGGACGGCCCCGGCGACAGCCGCCTCGACGTCGGCGTCGGCGGCAACGACGAAGGGGGCGTTGCCACCCAGCTCCATGGAGGCGACGAGCACCCGCCGCGCCGCCTGCTCCAGGAGCGTGCGCCCCACCTCGGTGGACCCGGTGAAGGACACCGCCCGCACCCGGGAGTCGGCCAGCCAGGCCTGCGACACCTCGGCGGAGCGTGTCGAGGGCACGATACTGACGACCCCGGCGGGCACCCCGGCGCGCTGGAGGAGCCGCCCCAGCGCGACGGCGGTCAGCGGCGTCAGGGAGGCGGGCCGCAGCACCACGGTGCACCCGGCAGCCAGTGCCGGGGCGATCTTGCGGGTGCCCATAGCGGCAGGAAAGTTCCAGGGCGTGATCATGGCGACGACCCCGACGGGGCGGTGGGTGACGATGGTGCGGGTCCCCCCGGCGGGGGAGACGCCGAACCCGCCCTCGGTGCGCACCGCCTCCTCCGAGAACCAGCGGAAGAACTCGGCGGCGTAGAGGACCTCGGCGCGCGCGTCAGCCAGCGACTTGCCGTTCTCGGCGCTGATGAGCCGGGCCAGGTCGTCGGCCTCCTCCACCATGAGGGTGAAGGCGCGGCGCAGGACCTCCGCGCGCTCGCGGGGAGCGGTGGCCCCCCACGGCCCCAGGGCGGCGGCTGCGGCGTCGACGGCCCGGCTCGCCTCCTGGGTGCTGGCGTCGGCGCAGCGGGCGAGCACCTCCCCGCTGGCCGGGTCCACGACGTCGAAGAGGGCGCCGTCGCAGGCGCCTGTCATGCTCCCGTCCAGGAGGAGGCCCTCCTCGGGGCGGAGGTCCTCCAGGTAGGAGACCAGCTCGGGGCTGGCCTGGGCCAGGTTGTAGGTCATGGGGGGCTCCTTGTCGGTACGTCGGCGGGTGTCCTGCCGGTGGGCTGCTGGTGCGGTGGGCCGTGCTCGTGGGGGTGCCTGCGGGCTGCTGGTGCCAGTGGCTCACAGACCAGGTGGGCGCTGCTTGACGTGCCCTCTGCCGTGCCGGGTAGGGCTCACGGGTACAGGCCGCGGGAGTCGTGTGCCTCGGCGACACGCTTGACGGCCATGGTGGTCGCTGCGGTGCGCAGTGACAGGTCGTGGTCGCGGGCGAAGGTGGTCACCTCGGCCCAGGCCTTGTTCATGCGGGTCCGCAGCCGGTCGTTGACCTCCTCCTTGGTCCACCAGTAGGCCTGGTTCCCCTGGACCCACTCGAAGTAGGACACGACGACTCCCCCGCCGTTGGCCAGGATGTCGGGGACCACGAGCACGTCCCTGTCGGCCAGGACGGCGTCGGCGGCTGGTGTCGTGGGGCCGTTGGCGGCCTCGACGACGAGCCTGGCCTGGACACGGGGCGCCGTCTCCGCAGTGATCACGCCCTCCACGGCGGCGGGTACGGCGACGTCGCAGGGGACGGAGAAGATCTCGGTGGCGTCGTTCATCGGGTCGGCGCCGGGGAAGCCCGCGACTGTCCCCTCGGTATCGACGTGCCTCTCCAGGGCGGGCACGTCGATGCCGGCGTCGTTGCGCACGGCGCCGTGGACGTCGGAGACGGCCAGGACTGTGACCCCGGCGTCGTGGAGGAAGCGGACGGTGCCGCGTCCTACCTTCCCGAAGCCCTGGACGACGGCGCTGGACCTGCCGGGCTCCAGGCCGAGGGCCTCCATGGCGTTGAGGACCGAGTAGACGACACCGCGCGAGGTGGCGGCTGCGCGCCCCTGGGAGCCTCCCAGGTCCACGGGCTTGCCGGTGACCACACCGGGCACCGTGTATCCGATGGACACGGAGTAGGTGTCCATGATCCAGGCCATGGTCTGCTCGTTGGTGCCCATGTCGGGGGCGGGGACGTCCTTGCCCGGCCCCAGGATGGGGATGAGCTCGGAGGTGTAGCGGCGGGTGAGGCGCTCGAGCTCGCGCTCGGAGTAGGCCTCGGGGGCGATAGCCACGCCCCCTTTGGCGCCGCCGTAGGGCAGGTCGAGCAGGGCGCACTTCCAGGTCATCCACATCGCCAGGGCGCGGACCTCGTCCAGGTCGACGCTGCGGGAGTAGCGGATGCCTCCCTTGGCCGGGCCACGGGAGATGTTGTGCTGGACCCGGTGGCCCAGGCACAGCTCCATGGAGCCGTCGTCGCGACGCAGCGGGACGGAGACTGTCACCTCCTTCCTGGAGGTGGCGAGCATGCGGTGCGTCCCGGCGTCCAGGCCGAGGAACTCCACGGCGTCAGCGAGCTGGGCCTTGGCGTCGTCCAAGGGGCTGCTGGCTGGGCCGTCTACGGGGGTGCTGGGCTGGGTCACGTCTCCTCCTGGTGCGGTGAGGGTGGTACTGGCTGGTACGGCTGATGCTGGTGGGCCAGGCGCGAAGGCTCCTCAGCGTGAGCCCGCCAGGGCGTCTGCGAGGATGTCCAGCCCCTGGGCGAGGAGCTCGTCGGGGATGGTCAGCGGCGGCAGGAGCCGGATGACGTTGGAGTCGGTGCCGCAGGTGAGCAGGACCAGCCCGTTGCGGCGGGCCGTGGCCGCCGTGCGGGCTGTCAGCGCCGCGTCGGGTCGGCCGGTGGCGGGGTCGACCAGCTCCAGGGCCAGCATGCCGCCGCGCCCACGGACCTCGCCGATACGGGGGTCCTGGGCCTGCCAGCGCCGCAGGGTCGCCAGTGTGGTCTGCCCGAGGGCACGTGCCCGTGAGCACAGGTCCTCCTCCTCGATGGTGTCGAGGGTGGCCAGGGCGGCAGCGCAGGCCACCGGGTTGCCGCAGTAGGTGCCGCCCAGCGAGCCTGGGCCGACGGCGTCCATGATATCGGCGCGGCCGGTGACGGCAGACAGGGGCATGCCCCCGGCCAGGCCCTTCGCGGTGGTGACCAGGTCAGGCACGACTCCCTCGTCCTCACAGGCGAACCAGGCGCCTGTGCGGGCGATACCGGTCTGGATCTCGTCGACGACGAGGACGGCCCCGTGGTCGTGGCACCACTGCTGGAGGGCGGGGAGGAACCCGGGGGCCGGGACGATGAAGCCCCCCTCTCCCTGGATCGGCTCGATGACGACGGCGGCGACGTTGTCGGCACCGACCTGGCTGTCCACCTGGGCCAGCGAGCGCTCGGCCGCCGTGGCACCGTCCAGGCCGTCACGGAAGGGGTAGGACCCGGGCACGCGGTAGGTCTCGGGGGCAAACGGGCCGAATCCGTCCTTGTAGGGGGACACCTTGGCGGTCAGGCTCATGGTGAGCAGGGTCCGCCCGTGGAAGGCGTGGTCGAGGCAGATGACGGCCGGGCGGCCGGTGTGGCGACGGGCCAGCTTCACGGCGTTCTCCACCGCCTCCGCGCCCGAGTTGAACAGGGCCGTCTTCCGGGGGAGCTCCCCGGGGGCCAGGGCGTTGAGTCTCTCGGCGACCTGCACGTAGCCCTCGTAGCGGGTCACCGTGAAGGAGGTGTGGGTCAGCTCGCGGGCCTGGGCGGCGACGGCCTGGGCGACCCGAGGGGCCGCGCCGCCCACAGTGGTCACGGCGATGCCTGAGGCGAGGTCGATGAGGCGGTTGCCGTCCACGTCCTCCAGGACGCCGCGGTCGGTGGCGTGGGCAAAGGTCGGTGTCACTGCGCTCAGCGCCCGGGGGAGCGAGGCGGCTGCGCGCTCGTCGAGCGCCTGGGCGCGGGGACCGGGCAGCGGGGTGGCCAGGTGGAGTGACTGTGGAAGCGGCGGGTGTGACATGGGGCCCCTCCTGGAGCGTGGGCGGGCGGACGGCTGGTTGCTGGGCGGGGCGGCAGCGGTGCAGGAGGCGGCCGTGGGCGGCGGCTCGACGCTGAGCCCGAGGTGGCGTGGGCAACACCCTCAGGCTATCGGGGCGGTTCGGCGTCAGGCCCGTGCATCGTGCACAGATTCTCGTCAAAATCGTGCGGAACGCCCGGAAGTCGTGGTGCAATGGTCGTGTGCCTGTGCTCCGAGAGCTCCTGGACCGCGAGAACCTGGGGCTGGTCGCGGTCTACCTGCCCGACGCCGAGCGGCGGGTCTCCTGGATCGCGGCCACCGAGCTGGTCGAGCCGGGTGCCTACCTCGACGGCGACGAGCTGGTTCTCACCACCGCCCTGGCCCTGGCAGACGCTGACGCGGCCTCCTGGCGACGCTACGTAGCCGGGCTCGCCCGTGCCGACGCGGCCGCGCTCGGACTGGGGACGGGCATCGCCCTGGAGGCTGTGCCTGACGCGCTGCACCAGGCCTGCCAGGAGGCGGGTCTCAACCTCCTGGAGGTGCCCGTCGAGGTGTCCTTCGTGTCGATCAGCCGGGCTGTGGGTGAGATGCTGCGTGACGACGCCGACCGGCGGTCCTCCTCCGCGGCGGAGGAGGACGAGGAGGGCACCGTCTTCCTCCAGCAGATGACCCGTGCCGCGGCCAGGGACAACCAGGACTCCCTCCTGCGGGCACTGGCTGCGGTGCTGCGCGGCAGTGTGGCCGTGCACGACCCGTGGGGCCGGGCGGTCGTGGGACCCTACGGCCCCGCCCACGCCGTCCCCGACCCCGAGGAGGTGGCCGCCTGCATCCGCCGGATCCGCCCCAGCGGAATGCGAGGGGCCGGCTCGGTCCAGGCCGGTGCCGCGCACCTGGTGGTGCGACCGGTGGGCGTGTCCGGTGACCCGGAGTACTACCTGGTCACGGCTCACTGCGGCGAGCTCACCCGCGCCCAGGTCGTGGCGGCGGACCTCGCCTGGTCCTTCCTCAACCTCGGGGTCGAGTCCGAGCGGACCCGGGCGGCCTGGCTGCGCAGGCTGGTCGAGGCGGCGGCAGGTCACCTCCTGGCCGGGCGGGAGGTTGCGGCGCAGGCGCTGCGTACTGAGATCGACGTCCTGGCAGTGGCCCACCGTCCCGCCCAGGTGCGTCACGCTGCCGCCGGGCGGGCGGCACGGTGGCGTGTAGCCCGGGTGGAGGCCTCGCAGGCGGAGGCTGAGGGGTTGTCGGCAGCCCTGGTGCGCACCCTCCTGGAGCGTCCTGCGGCGAGGGTGGGGAGCCCGCTGCTGTGGTGTGCCGACCCGGCGGGGCAGGGGCTGCTGGTCCTGGGTGAGGCGGAGCAGGTCATGACGGTCCTGTGCGAGGGGCCGGGCGCGGCCTGGGTGCGTCGCCTCCGGGTGGGGGTGAGCGCCCCTGTGCGCCGCGAGGACCTGCGGGCGGGGGCGGCCCAGGCCCGCTCCGTGTGCGCCCACGCCTGCCACCCCGGGGAGGTGGTGCCGTGGGAGGACGTCGGGGCGCCCAGCGTCGTCGAGCTGGTGGAGGGGCCTGCGGCCCAGGACTTCGCCCGCCTGCGCCTGAGGGGGGTCCTGGAGCGTCCCGAGCTGCTGGAGCTGCTCGGCGCCTACCTGCGTGAGGGAGGCGTGGTCGGCCGTGTCGCCTCGCGCCTGGGGGTCCACCGCAACTCCGTGCCCGCCCGCGTCGCCCGCCTGGGGCGGGTGCTCGGCGTCGATCTCGACGACCCTGACGAGCGGGCGAGCCTGTGGGTCGCCCTGAGGGTCCTCGACCGGGCCGACGACCCGAGGTCTAGGACTTAAGTCCTAGCCTAGGCAGTAGGTCCCACCTGCGGTGGGGGAGGCCCGTCAGCGCCTGTGTAGCATGGGGGTCACCACATAGGACCTTGGGACTGGTTGCTGCTGCCAGCAGCCTGCTCCCCGCGGCGCGGTGCCACCGATGTCATCGCGGTCGTGGTCCCGGCGGGCATCCCGCACGCTCGTGGGCGCACAAGGGATGCCCGCAAGGCCGGTGGTGAGAACCAACGGAATGAGCGCATCATGACTACTGCGACCCTGAAGGCTCCTGACAACCCCATAACCCTTGAGAACTACATCAACGGACGGCTTGTCCCCGTCGAGGCCCAGACCACCCTGGAGGTGGTGGACCCCCGTACCGAGGAGGTCGTCGCCCTGTGCCCGGTCTCGGGGGTGAGCGACGTCGACGCCGCCTACGAGGCGGCCCGGGCCGCCTTCTCCACCTGGCGGCTCACCACGCCCGCGCAGCGCCAGGAGCTGCTGCTGCACCTGGCCGACGCCGTCGAGGCCGAGGCTGACCAGATCGTCACCGCCCAGTGCCGCAACACCGGCCAGCTGCCCGCCATGGTCCGCGCCGAGGAGGTCCTCACCGGCGCCGACCAGCTGCGCTTCTTCGCCGGCGCCGCCCGCCTGAGCGACGGCGTGGCTGCCGGGGAGTACATGGCTGGCCTCAGCTCCTGGCTGCGCCGCGAGCCCATCGGCGTGGTGGGGCAGGTGGTGCCATGGAACTACCCCTTCATGATGATGGTATGGAAGGTCGGCCCCGCCCTGGCTGCCGGCAACACTGTCGTGCTCAAGCCCAGCAGGCACACGCCCGAGTCCGCCCTCGTCCTGGCCCGGCTCGCCGGGGAGGTCCTGCCCCCCGGGGTGCTCAACGTGGTCCTGGGGGACGGCAGCACCGGGCGCCTCATGACCTCCCACCCCGTGCCCGGGCTCCTGGCGCTGACCGGCTCCGTGCGCGCCGGGTCCGACCTGGCCGCCCAGGCGGCGCAGCAGGTGACCCGCGTGCACCTGGAGCTGGGTGGCAAGGCGCCCGCCGTCGTCTTCGCTGACGCCGACCTGGAGGCTGCCGCCCAGGGCATCGCTGCGGCCGGCATGTTCAACGCGGGCCAGGACTGCACGGCCGCGACCCGTGTCCTGGTGGAGTCCACGGTCGCCGAGGAGCTGACCCAGGCCCTGGTGCGTCACGCCGAGGCCCTGCGCACCGGGCCGGAGGTGCCTCAGGAAGAGGCCTTCTACGGCCCCCTCAACAACGCCCGGCACTTCGCTGAGGTCAGTCGGCGTGTGGACGAGCGGCCTGCCCACACCACCCTGCTTACCGGTGGACACCGGGTGGGACAGGTCGGCTACTACTACGCCCCCACGGTCATCACCAGCCTCTGCCAGGACGACGCCCTTGTCCAGGAGGAGACCTTCGGCCCTGTGCTCACGGTCCAGGAGTTCTCCACCGACGAGGAGGCCCTTGCCCTGGCCAACGGTGTCTCCTACGCCCTGGCCTCCTCCGTGTGGACCAGCAACCACCAGCGCGCGCTGCGGATGAGCCGTGACCTTGACTTCGGGTGCGTGTGGGTCAACACCCACATCCCCCTGGTCGCCGAGATGCCCCACGGGGGCTTCAAGCGCTCGGGGTACGGCAAGGACCTGTCCGTCTACGGCGTGGAGGACTACACCCGCCTCAAGCACGTCATGAGCGCCCTGTGAGCCCGGGATGCTGTCATGAGCGCCGTCGTCCGCCGCACGCCTGTTCCTCCTGGCGCCGCTGGTACTGCCGGTGCTAGCCGTGCCAGTGGTGGTGCTGGCGTCGTGGCTGGCACCGGGTTCCTCTCACGCAAGGGCCTGGCCGAGGGGTCGGTGGGCCTCCTGGGTGGCATCGTCATCGGAGTGTCCTGCATCGCCCCGCCCTACACCCTCACCGGGGCGCTGGGTCCCACCGTCTCTGCTGTGGGGGCGCAGGTGCCCGCGATCTTCCTGGTCGGCTTCATCCCGATGCTCCTGGTCGCACTGGGCTACCGCGAGCTCAACGCGGCGATGCCGGACTCGGGGACCTCCTTCACCTGGAGCACCCGGGCCTTCGGCCCCTGGGTGGGGTGGATGAACGGCTGGGGGCTTGTCGTGGCCACCGTCGTGGTGCTGTCGAACCTGGCGGCGGTCGCTGTCGACTTCTTCTACCTCCTGCTCTCCCAGGTCCTGGGGCGTCCTGAGGTCGCCGGGCTGACGGACAACGTGGGCGTCAACATCGTCACCTGCCTCGTCTTCATCGCCCTGGCCACCTGGATCTCCTACCGGGACGTCCAGACCACCCAGAGGCTGCAGTACTGGCTGGTCGGCTTCCAGCTCCTCGTGTTCCTCGGCTTCGGTGCGGTGACGGTCGTGCGCTACCTCAACGGGACCGCCGTCAACCCCACGGTGCCCCGGCTCAGCTGGTTCAACCCGCTGGAGACGGAGTCGCTGACCACGTTCGTGGCGGGGGTCTCCCTGTCCCTGTTCATCTACTGGGGCTGGGACGTGTCCCTGACCATCAACGAGGAGACCAAGGACTCTGGCGCCACCCCCGGGCGGGCGGCCGTCCTCACCGTCGTGACCATCGTCATGGTCTACCTGTTCGTCACCGTCGGCTCCATGATGTTCGCGGGCCTGGGCGAGGAGGGGATCGGCCTGGGCAACCCGCAGATCCAGGACAACGTCTTCTTCGCCCTGGCCAGGCCGGTCCTGGGACCCTTTGCGATCCTCATATCAATGGCGGTGCTCACCTCCTCGGCGGCGTCCTTGCAGTCCACCTTTGTCTCCCCGGCGCGGACCATGCTGTCCATGGGCCACTACCGGGCGCTGCCGACGAGATTCGCGCGGGTCTCGCCACGCTTCCTGACTCCGGGGCACGCCACCATCGTCTCCGCAGTCTGCGCCTCGGTGTTCTACGTGGGCCTGCGCCTGGTGTCAACCACGGTGCTGTGGGACACGGTGCAGACCCTGGGAGCCATGATCGCCTTCTACTACGGCCTGACCGCCTGGGCGGCCGTGTGGTACTTCCGACGGCGGTGGCTGCGTTCGGTGCGCGACTTCCTCCTCACCCTGGTGGCCCCCGGGGCGGGCGGGTCGGTCCTGTTCGCCCTGCTGGCCCTCACGCTGCGCGACTCCCTCGACCCGAGCTACGGTTCAGGGTCAGAGGTCTTCGGCGTCGGGCTGGTCTTCGTCCTCACCGTGCTGCTCATCGTCTCCGGCGTCGTCGTCATGCTCCTCCAGTACCGGCGGGCGCCGGACTTCTTCCGCAGGGAGGTGATCTCCCCCTCCTGTGCCGAGGCGGACCCTCAGGCCGGGTAGTCCGGCCGTGCAGATCGGCGGCGTCCGTCACCAGGCTGGACCGTGAAGGACCACGGTCGCACACAACTATGAGGGTCTCAGCCGTGAAGAACCGGGAAGGAGTCCCGACAAGCCCTGAAGGACCGTGAAGGATCCTGAAGGAGCTCGCCGAACCACGCCGAACCACGACGAATCACGACGAATCACGAAGGAGTGGCACATGACCACCAGCTCCAGCACCCCACACACCTCAAGCACCTCCACCGGGTCTGGCACCTCCACCGGGTCCGGCGGCCCGGACCGTATCAGCGCGCAGCGGGTCGCCGAGCTGACCGAGACGGAGTCCAGGCACCTCAACGAGCAGACCCGGGCCTCCGCAGCGATGTACGAGCGCGCCCGCCACAGCCTGGTCGGCGGCGTCGCCTCCTCCTACCAGCTGCGCGACCCCTGGCCGATCTACCTTGACCACGGTGAGGGACCCCGGGTCTGGGACGTCGACGGCAACGAGATGTGGGACTTCCACAACGGCTTCGGCGCCATGATCCAGGGCCACGCCCACCCGGCTATCGGCCGCGCCATCCAGGAGCGCTACTCCAGGGGCACCCACTTCGCCGCACCCACCGAGGACGCCCTCGTGGTTGCCGAGAACCTCTCCGCACGGTGGGGGCTGCCCCGGTGGCGGTACACCAACTCCGGCTCAGAGTCGACCATGGACGCTATCCGCATCGCGCGGGCCTACACCGGCCGCGACACGGTGATGAAGATCTTCGGCTCCTACCACGGCCACCACGACACGGTCATGGTGTCCATCGGCGTGGAGTACGACCAGATCGGTGACCGGGAGGACCTCGCCTCCCTGGCCTACGGCGGAGGGATCCCCCAGGCCACGGTGGACATGACCGTCCCGGTGCCCTTCAACGACGCTGGCGCCATGGAGCGGCGCATCATCAGGCTCGCTGAGGAGGGGCGCAAGCCTGCCTGCGTCATCATGGAGCCGGTCATGATGAACCTGGGTGTCGTCCTGCCCGAGCCCGGGTACCTGGAGGAGGTCCGCGAGGTCACCAGGCGCCACGGCGTCGTCCTCATCTTCGACGAGGTCAAGACCGGCCTGGCCATCGGCCCCGGTGGTGCGACGGCACGCTTCGGCGTCACCCCGGACCTGGTCACCCTGGCCAAGGGCCTGGGCGGGGGCACCCCCTCGGGGGCTATCGGTGGCACCGAGGAGGTCATGAGCGTCGTCGAGGACCACACGGTCTACCAGGTGGGCACCTACAACGGCAACCCCCTGGTCATGGCGGCGGTGAGGGCCAACCTGGAGCAGGTGCTCACGCCGGAGGCCTACGACCACCTCGACTATCTCAACGACCGCATCCTCACCGGCTGCAACCAGGTCATCAGCCGCTACGACCTTCCCGGCTACGTCGTGGGGGTCGGTGCCAAGGGCTGTGTCACTTTCTCCCCGCAGAAGGTGGTGGACTACGAGTCCTTCAAGGCGAACCAGGACGCGGCGCTGTCCGAGCTGGCCTGGCTGTTCAACATGAACCGGGGCATCTTCATGACGCCTGGGCGCGAGGAGGAGTGGACCCTGTCGGTGACCCACACCGACGAGGCGGTGGACGCCTACGTGGCCTGCTTCGAGGAGCTTGCCGCCGCGATCACGCGGTGAGGAGGGCGCTGGAGGGGTGGGGCCGGTGGTGGTTCCGGCCACCGTCTGACCGGGGTGGCGCCGGTGGTGGTTCCGGCCACCGTCTGACCGGGGCGGCGCCGGTGGTGGTTCCGGCCACCGTCTGACCGGGGCGGCGCCGGTGGCGGTCGCGGTCCTTGCAGGGGGCGGATGGGAGTGGCTGGGGCGCCCCGCTGAGAGGCTGCTTCCTGTGCGTGCTGTCACATTTTCTGGTCGAGGTGGGTGTTGTTGTTCTGAGTAGTTCCACTCTGGCGGGATATGTGCCAGGTGGGCTGGTCCGGATCCCGCCAGGCTGGAAGGTGTCCGCAAGGGCGGGCACGGCGCCAGCAGAGACGGCGTCACCCTCAGACTTCCTGGCTGGAAGGCGTCCGCAGGAGCGGGATCCGTGCCAGCCTGCCTGGACACCGGGAGTGTCATGCGCAGTGAGCCTGGCTCGCACCGCTCCAGCCCGTGTGGACGGTCTCCACCCACGCGCAAACTGCACCAGGCAGCCGCGCTCCGCTCCAGAGCACCTGGAACAGCCGCAACAGATACATGCTCCGCGCCCAGCCCCTCCCAGCCCCGCCCCGCCCCGCCCCGCCCCTCCCAGCCCAGCCCCGCCCAGGTCGGCTCGGACATCCCCGGGAGCCTCGGGCCGCTCCGGCTTGGTGGCTTCTGTCACCCCGCACTGTCCCGGGCGGTGCGGAGGCTCGGTGGCCTCGACGGCGGCGCCGCTGGGGAGGGCGGTGGACTCCAGCAGGGTGGACAGCCGCTGGTTGCGGCTGGTACTGATCCCGCCGTCCCCAGGGTCTCTACCGTGACGGCTCCGTAGAGACCTCCCGGGCTGAGGATCTCAAGCCGGTTGACGAGCATGCTGACCTGGGCAACACGTGCCACCGGTGAGTAGTCCCGGTGCATGAGGCGTTGACCACAGCCTCGCGCACGGCGACGAGCGGGTAATCGGGCGATCCGTGCGGAAGGCGCCACCGACCAGGCCTGCGGTGCGCGTGCTGCGCCGCACGGCGTCAACGGCGGACTCGGCGTCAGGGGCTGGGCCGGTCAGGGGCGCGCCACTACCAGTGGCCCGGGTGGTCCCGGTGCGAACTTCCAACTCTGGGGGCCGAGAGTTGGATCTTCGCCTCCAGGGTGCAAGTGGAGTTGGATCCTCAGTCCGAGCTTCCAGCTCTGAGGCTCCAGACTTGGAAGCTCGGCTCCTGGGCGAGGTTGGTGCTGGAGCGTGGGGCTCCCAGTACCGGCCCTTGTGGCGTGGGGCACGGCCAGGCGGTTGGTGCTGGAGCGCGGGGCTCCCAGACTTCCTGGGCGCCCTGCGGCCCTGAGGGAGCTGGCTCCCGTATGCTCACCCGCGTGAGCCAGCCACGCATCGCTGCCATCCTGGACGAACTGTACTTTGAGGCCCAGACGCAGCGGGGCAAGGGGACGAGCTTCGAGCGCCTGGTGCGGCAGTTCCTCCTCACCGACCCCCGCTACGCCGAGCGCTTCGACGAGGTCTGGATGTGGAAGGACTGGCCGGGGCGCGGTACCCGCCCGGATCGCGGCGTCGACCTGGTGGCGCGTGAGCGCGAGACCGGCGGGCTGTGCGCGGTGCAGTGCAAGTTCTACGACCCGCAGTCCCAGGTCACCAAGGGTGACGTCGACTCCTTCCTGGCCGAGTCGGGCACGGGCGAGTTCAGCTCGCGCCTGTTCGTCTCCACCACTGACAAGTGGAACTCCGCGGCTGCGGACACAGTGGAGAACCAGGCGATACCGGTCTCCCGCATCGGCCTGGACGACCTGTTCAGCTCGACCATTGACTGGGACAGTTTTGACCTGGAGACACCGGAGGTCATGGTCCGAACGGGCCGCAAGACGCTGCGTGAGCACCAGCGGCGCGCGCTGGAGGCGGTGAGGCAGGGGCTTTCTACGGCTGATCGTGGCACGCTCATCATGGCCTGTGGTACCGGTAAGACCTTGACATCTCTACGCATTGCTGAGGAGATAGCCGGGAGCAACGGGGGGGGGGAGTTCTTTTCCTGGTTCCTTCCATCGCCCTGCTGTCCCAGACGCTGCTTGAGTGGAGTGCGCAGGCCCAGGCGCCGCTGCGGTCCTTCGCTGTGTGCTCGGACGCGAAGGTCGGCAAGGGGCGCGCCAAGGCGGGGACGTCCTCGCTGAGCGAGGACATCTCGGTGGTCGATCTGGCGATCCCCGCTACCACCGACGCTGAGGCCCTCGCCCGCCGACTCACCCAGCCCGCCGCTCCCGTCGACGGCGTGACCCCCATGACGGTGGTCTTCTCCACCTACCAGTCCATCGACGTTATTGCTCGGGCGCAGGGGCTTGGGGCACCCGCCTTCGACCTCATTATCTGCGACGAGGCCCACCGCACCACCGGCGCCACCCTCGCCGGTATGGACGAGTCCGCCTTCGTCCGCGTCCACGACAACGCCTACCTGCGTGGCCGCAAGCGCCTGTACATGACGGCGACTCCCCGCATCTACGATGACTCCACCAAGGCACGCGCCGGCCAGAAGAACGCGGTGCTGGCCTCCATGGACGATGCCGGCACCTACGGCGAGGAGCTCTTCCGTCTGGGATTTGGCGAGGCGGTCTCCCGCAACCTCCTGACCGACTACAAGGTGCTGGTCCTGACCGTCTCTGAGGACGCCGTGGCTAGGAGGCTCCAGTCCTCCCTCGCTGAGGACGGCCAGCTCCGGCTGGACGACGCCGCCCGCATCGTCGGCTGCTGGAACGCCCTGGCCAAGCGCTCGGTGAACCTGTCCGAGTACGGCACGGACACCCAGCCCATGCGCACCGCCGTCGCCTTCGCCCGGGACATCACGGGCTCCAAGCGCTTTGCCTCCTCCTTCAACGACGTCGCGCAGGACTACCGCCGTGGCCTGCCGGAGGAAGTGCTGGGGGAGAGTGGCCTGCCGGGGGAGGACGACGGCTCAGCGCCCACGCCGTCGGGAAGGCGTTCGTCCCAGCGACTACTGGACTCGGTCGAGGTCAGGCACGTGGACGGGTCCATGAACATCATGGAGCGCAACCGGCTGCTGGGTTGGCTCTCCGGCGAGGGCGTGGCCGAGCCGGGAGCGTCGTCGGGCACCGGGCGTAGCCAGGACAACGGCGGCGGTGAGGGCGACGCCGACGGAGCGGTGTCCTGCCGGGTGCTGTCCAATGCCCGCTGCCTGAGCGAGGGCGTGGACGTGCCCGCCCTGGACGCGGTCATGTTCCTATCGCCGCGCAAGTCCCAGGTGGACATTGTGCAGTCCGTGGGGCGGGTCATGCGGCTGGCCCCGGGCAAGCGCTACGGCTACATCATCCTGCCGGTGGCCATTCCTACGGGCATGGCCCCGGAGGACGTGCTGGCCGACAATGACACCTTCCGCGTGGTGTGGGAGGTGCTGCAGGCGCTGCGCGCGCACGACGAGCGCTTCGATGCCATGGTCAACAAGATCGACCTCAACCGGTCCAAGCCGGACAAGGTCGCCATCATCGATCCCTTCGGCACGCCCGCCTACGACCCCGACGAGGACGCCGCCGACCTGGGTGAGCAGGCGGCCTTCGACCTGGCGTCGCTGGGTAAGTGGAAGGAGGCGATCTACGCGCGCCTGGTCCAGAAGGTCGGCAGCCGCCGCTACTGGGAGCAGTGGGCCAAGGATGTCGCCCAGATCGCCGCCCGCCACCGCGCCCGCCTGGAGCAGCGGGTGGCGGACCCGGCGGTCGCCCCGGAGTTCGCGCACTTCCTTGATGCCCTGCGAGCGAACCTTAACGACTCGATCACCCCGGCGTCCGCGATCGACATGCTCTCCCAGCACCTGGTCACCAAGCCGGTGTTCGACGCCGTGTTCGACGGCTACGACTTCTCCGCCACCAACCCGGTGGCCCAGGTGATGGGGCGGATGCTGCGCGTGCTCGACGGCGCCAACCTGGAGGCGGAGACCGAGGAGCTGGAGGGCTTCTACGAGTCTGTCCGTGAGCGCTGCGTCGGCATCGACAACGCCGAGGGCAAGCAGCGCATCATCACCGAGCTGTATGAGAAGTTCTTCTCCCAGGCCTTCACCAAGACGGCAAAGTCCCTGGGGATCGTGTACACGCCGGTGGAGATCGTCGACTTCATTCTGCGCAGCGTCGACCACCTGTCCCGTGAGCACTTTGGGAGGGGCGTCACCGATGAGGGCGTGCACGTGCTGGACCCTTTCACCGGGACCGGCACCTTCATGGTGCGCCTGCTGCAGTCCGGGCTGATCGCCCCGGCCGACCTGGCCCGCAAGTACGCCAGTGAGCTGCACGCCAACGAGATCCTGCTGCTGGCCTACTACATTGCCACCGCGAATATTGAGGTCGCCTACCGCGACCTGCTCGGGCAGAGGCAGCAGGCCGGGAACGACGCCGGTGCTGGGGCGCAGGGCGCGGACGACGGCGGCTATGTACCCTTCGACGGGATCGTGCTGGCCGACACCTTCTGGATGAGTGAGGGCGAAGGGACCCTGGACGCGAGCTTCTTCGTGGCCAACAACGACCGCGCCGCCACCCAGCGCAGGCTGGACATCCGGCTGATCGCCGCCAACCCGCCCTACTCGGTGGGGCAGGAGTCCGCCAATGACAACAACGCCAACCAGCGCTATCCGGACCTGGACCGGCGGATCGCCGAAACCTACGCGGCCCGCTCCACAGGCACCAACAAGAACTCCCTGTACGACTCCTACCTGCGGGCGATCCGCTGGGCCACCGACCGGCTCGGCGACGCCGGGGTGATCGGCTTCGTCACCAATGGTGGCTTTATTGACGCCAACACCGCCGACGGCGTGCGGCTCAGCCTGGTCGAGGAGTTCGCGCATATCTACGTGTTCAACCTGCGGGGTAATGCGCGTACCGCGGGTGAGTTGAGGCGCAGGGAGAGAGGCAACGTGTTCGGTCAAGGCGGCCGTACGACTATTGCCATTACCTTCCTGGTCAAGGACCCCGCCCACAGCGGGCCGGCGGTACTGCACTACCGGGACATCGGCGACTACCTGAGCCGTGGGGACAAGCTGCGCATCGTTAGCGACTCGCGCATCGAGACCATGGACTGGGAGGTGATCACCCCCAACGCCGCCGGCGACTGGATCAACCAGCGCGACCCGCGCTACGGAAGCTGGCAGTCCCTCGGTGAGGGGCAGGAACCGGTCTTCGGGTCGTACACCGCCGGAGTTCAGACGAATCGCGACGCCTGGGTCTACAACTTCTCCGCGGCGGCTCTGCGGGAATCCTGCCAGCGGCTCATCGGTACTTATAACGCCGAGCGGCAGCGCGTCCACCGTGACCATGCCGCCGACTTGGCCGCGGGCGTTGCGGCTAAGGACCTGGTCACCACGGACGAGACCCAGATCAAGTGGACTCGCGACCTTTACCGATCTGCGGAAAAGGACCGTGTTATTCGCTACAACGCGCACGCCACCTACATGGGCCTCTACCGCCCCTTCTGCAAACAGTGGCTGAACGCCTCCGACGGGATCATCTACCTCCCGGCGGTCCTGCACCGCTACTTCCCCACGCCGGCGCACGACAATCTGGGGTTCTACTTAACCGGCGTCAGCTCGCATCATGACTTCAGCGCCTTGCTAGTCGATGCGGTGCCAAACCTGCACCTGCTGGATACGGGCCAGTTCTTCCCTCGCTGGACCTGGGAACCGATAGACCAGCCCGCCCGGGACGCGGGCATGCTCGACCTGACTGCGGGCGCCGTCGTCGGCAATGAGGGCGGGAGCCCGGACGGTGAAGGTGCGGGTGAGGTGATCGGCGGCTACCGGCGCGTCGACAACATCACCGACGCCACGTTGCACGCCTACCGGGAGGCCTACGGGCCGACGGTCGGCAAGGATGACGTCTTCTACTACGTATACGGGCTGCTGCACTCGCCCGACTACCGCAGCCGCTACGGCGCGGACCTGAAGAAGTCCCTGCCGCGCATCCCGCTGGTGGCCTCGCGCGCGGACTTCGTCGCCATCGCCACCGCCGGGCGCGGACTGGCCGACCTCCACCTGGACTACGAGACCGTGGAGCCCTGGCCGCTGACCCTGACCGTTGACGGGAAGGATATGCCGTGGGCGCAGCGCGACCGGATTGCCCCGGCGCTGCTGCACGTCACCAAGATGCGCTACGCCAAGACCCGGGTGGATGGCAAGCAGGCCGATGACAAGACCACCATCGTCTACAACGAGCAGGTGAGTGTGTCGGGCATCCCGGAGGCGGCGCAGGACTACCTCCTGGGCTCGCGCAGCGGCCTGGACTGGCTCATCGACCGCTACCAGGTGAAGAGTGACAAGGCCTCCGGCATCGTCAACGACCCCAACGACTGGATGGCCGAGGGCGCGGGTGGCGGGCCCACCGAGCCTGCCCGGCCCCTCTACCTGCTGGAGCTCATCGCCCGTGTGGCAGCCGTCTCCATGCGCACGCAACAGATCGTGAGCGCCCTGCCGCCGTTGGATGTGCGCGGCTGATCGCGCGCGGTGTGCTAACCGCACGTTGCTAGGCGAGGACATTCAGGGGTGCGCGCTCCTGCGTCGCGAAGCCCTCCATCAGTCGGACAGGAGGAAGGTGACAGTGTGAAACTCGAAGAAGAGGGTGGCCTCATCGTCGTCGTAGTCCCAGTCCTTCTCGCGCTCCAGGGCGCGCTCAAGGCTGCCGAAACGCTGCTCAAGCCTGTCGATCACCGCAGACTTGCGATCCTCGAGCTCCTCCTGCGTGAACACACGGACCAGGCTCTGCGTGGGTGCTGACATGACAGACCTCTTCCTTCCTCCTCTACTGTAGCCCTGCCCTGTGACATGAGCCAGCGCTCGCGACGCTCTTCTGACGTGCTATGGCGACGAAGCGGAGGCCTGCGAGCGCGCTCCCGGAGGACGGAATGGATGCGGGTGGCGGGCTGTGCTGGGTTAGGTTGCACATCTTCGCTGGCGCTTGTGACTGTGCTTGGGTGGTAGGGCGTTGGGACTGCGCGGATTCGGCCTGGGCCTTGGTTGCAGCACGGGCCGAAGATGTGCAACGAGGGTCGCGTTGCACATCTTCGGGCTGGCGGACTGGGGGGTAGCGGGTGGTGCCCCTGCTGGAACCGCGAGATTGCGCGGAACTGCTCCTGTGCGACGCGTCGGCTGCTGGCTGAAGATGTGCAACGGCGTGCCACAGGTGCGGCCAGGAGTCAGCCTCTTCCCGTGAGAGGAGACAGCGGACGCGGCGTTTGGATATACTCAACCGCAGGATCCCGGGTACAAGGAGGAATTTTGTCCTATATCACGGCTCAGGACGGAACCAGGCTCTACTACGAGGACCGCCCCGCCAGGAATGCACAGCGTGCCTCGGGGGAGACGCTGCTGGTCATCCATGGGCTGGGCTCGTCGCACTACGACCTGGCCGACTTCATTGACGACCTCAACCAAGAGCACCGCGTGGTCCTCTACGACCAGCGCGGGCACGGCGACTCCGACCGTGCCCGCCTCCACCTCAACGTGCGCACCCTCGGCCAGGACCTCAACGACGTCGTCACGCACCTGGGTCTGGAAGACGTCACTGCCGTCGGCCACTCGATGGGCGCCGCCGCGATCTTCAGCTACGTCAACCAGTACGGGACCGGCCGTCTGCGCCGTGTCGTCGCGGTGGACATGTCCCCCTACCTGCGCAACGACGGCTGGAAGGGCGGTATCGGCAAGGGGGAGTGGAGCGACGAGGACTTCCACTCCGACCTCGACCGCCTCTTCGACGACGCTGCCTACGGCTCCTGGTTCATCGCGAAGACCCTCATGAACCCCAGGCTGCAGGAGCTGTCCGCCCAGGAGGAGGCCGCCGCCATCGAGGCGATGCGCGAGTCCGTGGACCCGCTCGTGTTCGCCGCGCTGTGGTACTCGCTGTTCCGCACCGACCAGCGCCCGGCCATGGACAAGATCGACGTGCCCTTCCTGTACCTGATGCCGGAGACGCCCCTGTACTCCACGGTCAACATCGACTACATACGTGACCACGTCAGGGGCGGCTTCACGCTGGCTGACGACTTCCCGGGCACGTCGCACCTGTTGCTGTCCGAGGCGCCCCACGAGGCCGCAAGGTGCGTCAAGGACTTCATCGGCAACAGCGAGGGTGGCACGCTCTCCTCGTAGCGTCGGGCTCAGCGGCTGGGGCAAGTCTGTGCAAGCGGGTGAGACGGTTTGCACCTGCCGACGACCGTCAGCGTGCTCCTTGATGACCCACCCCACGTCCCGTCGTTATCCCTTATGGTGGTGACACGCGCCATGGTGGAGCCTGCAGCAAAGAAGGTGCGCGATGTCAGCCCGGACCCGTGCCCAGGATCGGGAGCCCCGAGCGGGGCGCTCGGGCGGGGCCTGTGAGCGTGACGGTGCCGCCGGTGTGCCGGTTCCCGGTGTACCAGGAGCCGACGTGTGGCCGCCCCGGCCCAGACCCCATGAGCGCGAAGCCTGCGACCAGAACGGAGCACCACCATGAACCCGTCCGCAACCACGTCCGCCAGCTCACCAGCCAACCCGCCCGCAGCCACATCCACGCGCCTGTCCGCACGCGGGCTGCTGGAGGCGGGGCTGGTGGCCCAGCCCGATGCCGTCGCCGAGGTCCGGGAGGAGGTGAGGGACCCGCGCTCCGGTCCGGGCTCGCGGGCACTGCGGGTCACAACGCTGGGCGGGGTGAGCGTGGAGGTCCTGCCCGATCGGGGCCTCGACCTCGGCTCCCTGTGGTTCAACGGGGTCCCGGTCTCCTGGCGCTCGGCGCTGGGGCCACGCGGCTCCACCATCGACCCCGCTGATGAGGGGTGGATCGGCCGCTTCGGCGGCGGCCTGCTGGTCACCTCCGGCGTCGACCACATTGGCCCACCCGAGCAGGGGCACGGCCTCCACGGAACGCACCACCTCACCCCCGCCTCTGACGTCGCCGTGCACCGGCTCGATGACGGCAGCGTCGTGGTCACCGGCCTCGTTGACTCCTCGGTGGTCTTCGGTCGCCACGTCGTCGTCGAGCGGAAGGTCACCGTGGGCGTGGACCGCCCCAGGGTGGTGGTCCGCGACACCATCCGCAACACCGGGCCTGTCTCGGCCGGGGTGCCGGTCCTCTACCACTCCAACCTTGGTGCCCCGCTCGTCCTTCCCGGGACGCGGGTCGAGGTCCCCGGCAGCGTGCGTACCCCGCGCACGCCGGAGGCCGAGCGGCTGGGCTGGCAGGCCTTCCCGGAGCCCACGGACGAGGTCGTCGAGGGCGTGTGGGAGCACACCGGCTTCGCCCCCGGGACCGTGCAGGCTGTGGTGACTGCGCCCGAGAAGGCTGTCTGTCTGACGATGAGCTGGGACGCCGCCGAACTCCCGCGCTGCATGCAGTGGGTCCACCCGACCCGGGGCGGGTGGGTGCTCGGTGTCGAGCCCGCGAACGCACCCCTGTTCGGGCCGGACCGCTCCGGCGAGCACCTGGGTGCCCCCGTGCTGGAGCCCGGGCAGGAGCGGGCCAGTGGGGTCGTCTACGAGCTGTCCTAGTCAGCTGCTCCCGCCACCGCGACCACTGCTAGGCACGCCCTGGTCGCTTCTGTGGGGCTGATAGGCCTACTGCACACGCCTGCTGCACATCTTCAGGCTGCCTTGGCGTGCTGGCCGCCGGTGGGCTGGCGTCATTTTGGCGTCATTGCGCGGATGATGGGCTGCTATGCCTGCGGAGCCAGGGCTGAAGATGTGCAGCAAAGGGCGCGGTGCACATCTTCAGCCCTGGCCGCAGCATCCTGTTGGCACCCGTCCCCGTCATTCCGTGACTGAGCGTCTGGGGCACCCGCTGAAGATGTGCAGCAGGGGGCTGGCGCGGCTGCGGCCTTCGGTGCCGCAAATTTTCCGTATAGAACACTCTTGACAGCCTCTGCAGGGGACCTCATAGTTGTCGTGCCTAAATCGAATTAGGTAGGAGGTCAACGATGACACAGCTCACCAGGCGTGGGTTACTGGCAGGGGCGGCAGGGGTAGGCACCGCCGCCCTCCTAGGAGGCCAGTGGCCACGGCTCACAGGTGGGGACATCCCAGGACGGCGCGAGGACTCACTTCAGATCGCGATCCTGGGGACCAACCAGGACGCCGCAGCGCGACAGTCCCTCGTCGAGGCGTTCAACGTCCACCACCCCGACATCCCTGTCCGGCTCCAGGCCGTCCAGGGCACGGACTGGGCGGATTTCTTCGCCAAGATCCTCACCATGGTGGCGGCAGGCACCTCGCCTGACGTCTGCGTCGTCGCCACCGAGGGGGCACAGCTCTTCGCCGAGCGCCTGGCCGAGCCGCTGGACAGGTTCGTCAGGCGCGACGCGGACGAGGTGCAGGACTACTTCGACGACGTCCACCCCAGCCTCATTGAGGCCTTCATGTACAAGGGCTCGCTCTATCAGATGCCCATCGACTTCAACGCCGCCAACATGTACCTGAACACTGAGGCGATGCAGCGGGCAGGACTGTCCTACCCACAGGACACCTGGACCCACGAGGACTTCCTGGACACGGCGCGTCAGATGAGGCAGGCGGGTGGCCGGGGGTTCGTACCCTTCTACTGGACCAACCGCCTGTGGGGAGGGATCGTCCCCTGGCTCTACGTCAACGACACCAGCTTCCTCACCGAGAAGAAGGCCTCAGGCGGGGACTGGCTGTGGGACCGCTTCTACCCTGACCACCAGGGCGCCTACTCCGGCGGCTACCTGTGGGAGGGTTCCAACGCCTCCGACCCCAAGGTCGCTGAGTCCTTCGAGTTCGTGCGCGCCCTGGTGGAGGAGGGGCTGGGGACCAGCCCCGCCCAGGGCGGAGGCAACGAGCTTGTCGGCCAGTTCTCCGGCGGTTCCATCGGTATGACCCCTGCCGGGGGCTTCTGGGTCGAGGGGCTCAGCGAGGCCGGGCTCACCCCTGAGGACTACGACGTCACCTACTTTCCCAGCTGGCGCTCTCAGCGCCACCAGTTCGGAGCCTCCGGCTACGCGGTCCTGCGAACCTCGGAGCGCCAGGACGAGGCCTGGGAGTGGGTGAAGTTCTGCACCTCACTGGAGGGGATGCAGCTGGCCTTCCCGGCCCCCAATACCACTCCTACCCGTCGCTCCATGTGCAACGAGGACCTGTACTCAGGCAAGGGCCCTGCCCACTGGAAGGTCTTCTACGACACCCTCGACCGCCTCCCCTGCGTCCCGATCCCCGCGCCGCCCCAGCAGGCAGCCGTGGAGACCGCACTTATCAAGAACGTCCTGGGGGCCGTCACTGGCTCCGCCGCCGCTCTGCCCACAGCCCTGGAGCGCCTGGACGCCGACCTCACCAGAGCCCTGGAGGCATGACAATGCAGCGCACGCTCCTCATCTGGCTGTTCCTGGCCCCCACCCTCATCGGGCTGGGACTGTTCACCTTCCTGCCGATCCTGGCCTCGGTCCTGCTGGCCTTCTTCTCCTGGGACATCATCACCCCGCCGCAATTTGTCGGCCTGGGCAACTTCGCCGACATCGCCTCCGACCCAACGATCCGGGTGTCCTTCCTCAACACCATCGGCTTTGTCGCTGTCGCCGTCGCCCTCCAGCTCGCCATCGCCCTGGCGCTCGCAGTCCTGGTCAACACCAGGATGCCGAGCGTGCTCCGGTCGTTCTTCCGCTCGGTGCTGTTCTTCCCGCTGGTCCTGTCGGCAGCCTCGGTGTCGATCATCATGAGCTATCTGTTCAACGAGAACTTCGGCCTGGTCAACCACCTTCTCAACCTGTTCGGCATCGGCAACGTCCCCTGGCTGACCTCGACACACGGGGCGATGGTCGTGGTCATCCTCGTCTACGTCTGGCAGAACTTCGGCTTCTCTTTCCTGCTGTTCCTGGGGGGTCTGTCCTCGATCCCCAAGGAGGTCTACGAGGCCGCACAGGTCGATGGCGCCACGGGCTGGCGGCAGTTCTGGAGGATCACCTTCCCCCTGGTGAGTCCGACGACGCTGGTCGCCTCCGTCATGGCGATCATCGCTGCGCTGCAGATCTTCGACCAGCCCTACGTGCTCACCCGCGGCGGCCCCGGGGACTCGACCAGGACGGCCGTCATGGTGATCTACGAGTCCGCGTTCAGGCAGCTGGAGTTCGGTCGGGCCTCAGCCATCGGGGTCGTCCTGACCGCCGTCATCATGCTGGTCACGGCCCTCCAGTTCCGTCTGTCCCGCCGCTACGTCTTCTACGGCTGAGGAGTCCCGACGTGAAAAACCCTGACATGAAGAGCCCCGACGTGAAAAGCCCTGACGCACAGAACCCCGACGTGAGGAGGACCGACGTGAGGAAGATCGACATCAGGAAGGTCGCCACCTATACCGTCCTCACCCTGGCGGCCCTGGGGACCCTCGCCCCGGTCATCTGGACGGTCCTGTCCTCGATGCGGCCGCCCTCGGAGTCCCTGGCCACTGACAGCTCGGTCATCCCCTCAAGCCTCGACCTCTCCTCCTACCCTGCGGTGTTCCGGGAGGTCAACATGTGGATGCTCATCCTCAACTCTGTGCTTGTCACCGCGCTCATCGCCGTGGGCCAGATGTTGTCGGCCGCGATGGCAGGATATGTCTTCGCACGCTTTGAGTTCCGCGGAAAGAACCTCCTGTTCGCGCTCATCCTGGCCACCATGATGGTGCCCATGCAGGTGATTATCGTGCCGGTGTTCATGCTTGTGCGGGGCATGGGACTGGCTGACACCCTGCTGGCGCTCATCCTGCCCGCCGTTCCTACGGCTTTCGGCACCTTCCTCATGCGTCAGTACTTTCTGGGCCTGCCCGCCGAGCTGGGGGAGGCCGCGGAGCTCGATGGGGCCGGCCCGTGGCGGACCTTCATCTCCGTCTACGCGCCACTGGCGATGCCAGGGATGGCGATCGTGGGGATCCTGGCGTTCAACACGCACTGGAACGAGTTCTTCCGTCCGCTGATCATGACTATCAGCGAGCAGAACTTCACGTTGCCTCTGGGACTGGTCTCCCTCCAGGGGAACATGGGGACCGGCTCGGTGGCCACCGTGCTGGCGGGCGTGGTGCTGTCCATGATCCCGGCCTTCCTCGTGTTCGTCTTCGGGCAGCGCACGCTGCGCGAGGGGCTGACCGCAGGCTCCCACCGCTGACTCTGGCAGGAGCCGCCATGAGAACGTACGTACCGCTCGCTCGCGCCGTCGAGCGCGCCTGGTGCCGATGGACACCGCCGACAGGAGCGCCCCTATGACTGCACCCACCACCAGCTACCACCTGCGCCCCGGCAGCGGGTGGCTCAACGACCCCAACGGCATGGTCCGGGCCGACGGCGTGTGGCACGTGTTCTTCCAGCACAACCCGGCCGCCCCCGCGCACGGGCAGATCGCCTGGGGGCACGCCACGAGCCGGGACCTGGCCAGCTGGAACCTCCAGCCGGTCGCCTTCTCCCCCTCGCCGGGGGCGCCGGACGCCTTCGGCTGCTGGTCAGGGGTGTTTGTCCCCGGTCACGACCGGCCCGCTGTGGTCTACTCCGGCATTGCTGACGACTCCTTGCAGTCCACGATCTGCCTGCGGTGGGGCAGCCCGGACCTGCGGGAGTGGGGGGCGCCCGTCGTCGTCGGGCACACGCCTGACGCGGACGGTGTCGCCGTCATGCGCGACCCCTTTGTCCTGGAGCACGCCGGGCGACGGCTGGCGGTCCTCGGGGCCGGCCTGGACGACGGCGCCCCTGCGGTCCTCATGTTCGACCGCAGTGACGAGCTGTCCTGGCGCTACAGTGGGGTCCTCGTCGCTGACGACCCCGTCCTGAGGGCTGTGGGCGAGGCGGACATCTGGGAGTGCCCCCAGCTGTTCCCCCTGGGGGGGTGCTGGGTGCTCATCGTGTCCCTGCAGGTAGGTGGGATGCTCGACACGGTTGCCGCTGCCGTCGGTGACCTTGTGGAGGAGGGTGGGAGCTGGCGGTTTGTCGCCCAGCACGCCCACGCGGTGGATGCGGGCTCCAGCCTGTACGCGCCCCAGGTCGTGGCCGCAGGGTCGCAGCACGGCACCGACCAGGACGAGGACGGCCCGGTCGCGGTGCCTGGCGGGCAGGCGCCGCCCCCCTCCGAGGGCGAGGAGCCGCTGCTCATCGGCTGGGTCCGTCAGGGCCACCAGGACCCTGCGGTACGTGACCACGCCGGCTGCCTGAGCCTGCCACGTCGTCTGCGGCTGGTGGACGGCGTCGTGACCAGCCGGGTTGATCCCGGTGCCGCCCGCGCCCTGGCGCCTGGCCTGCCGCGCCGCCTGCCAGCCGGGGAGGTGGGCCTGGGCGAACGACGGTGGGTGGTTGACGTCGTCGGAGGCGCTGCCTCAGAGACTACCGGGGAGGCTGCGGGGGAGGGGGTGCGTCTGCGCCACCCCGAGCTGGGGACGTACGCGCTGGACCCGGGTGACCAGGTCTGGGTCGATGGCGCCGTGGTCGAGCTGTACCGGGCCTCGGGCCTGCCCGCCACATGGCGCCACGACGAGCCCTGGACGCTGCTGGTACCGGGTGACGGCGCGGTTGAGGTCCGTGACGTCGTCCCGCAGGTCCCCTGACACCGCCCCCGGCCAGGCGGGCGGGCGGTTGGCACTCTCTGCCCGGACTGCGTCAGTCTGCGCCGACGCCGCTCCGGCTGGGCGGGCGGTTGGCTGCCTGAGGGCGCACCGCCAGCCAGTAGGGCCGTCGGTCAGCGTGACTTCCGGCCAGCGCGGCCACCAGTCAGCGGTACTGCCGCTCAGCGGGGACGCCCCGTCGAGCCACGTATGATGAGGGGGCAGGGCAGGACCTGGTGCGGCTGGGCGGGCTGCTTGCCGCGCGCGACGGTGACTGCCAGCTCGACCGCTGCCTCCCCCATGCGGGCGTGCGGCAGGGCGACGGTGGTCAGCGGGGGCACCAGTTTCTCGGCGAGGGCCTCCTGGTCGTCGAAGCCGACGAGCGACAGGTCCTCGGGGACGGTGAGTCCCAGCCGGGTCGCAGCGAGCAGGGCTCCGGCGGCCACCCTGTCGCACACGGCGAAGAACGCCGTCGGCCGCCGGGAGGCAGGGGCGTCCAGGGCCTGTGTGGCTGCCGCGTGGCCGTCGGAGATCGACCACCCGCGGCCCACGTGGTGAGCCTGGACCCCGGCCTCCTCGGCGGCCGCGCTGAAGGCCTGCCAGCGGATGGGGCCCGACACGTTACCGACCTCGGTCTCCTCCGCCCCGGGGGTGTAGTGGCCGCACAGCATGGCGACACGACTGTGCCCCAGGTCGGCTAGGTGGCGCAGGGCTGCGGTGGCCCCGCCTGCGTCGTCAGGACTGACCGAGGGGTGGCCTGGTCCTCGTGCCACGCAGTTGGCCAGCACCAGGGGGACACGGGAGGCGGGGACTTCGTCCAGCCGGGTGAAGCCCATGGCGGCGTAGATGATGGCGTCGACCTGACGGCTCTCCAGGGCGGCGATGGCCTCGGCTACCTGGTCGGTGCGGTGGCCGAGGTCCATCATGAGCAGGACGTGGTCGGCGGCCTCGGCGGTCTCGGTGGCAGCGGCCAGGAGCCTGCCGCCGAAGGGCGAGGAGGCGAAGGCGTCGGTGACCAGGCCGATGGAGCTGGTCGTGCTGCGCCGCAGGCTCCGGGCCACGTAGTTGGGCCGGTAGCCCAGCTCCTCGGCGGCCTGGAGGACCCGCTGCCGGGTAGCGGGGGCGATATTGCCGACGTCGCGCCCATTGAGCACGAAGGAGACGGCTGTGGCAGAGACCCCGGCGGCAGCGGCAACGTCAGCGGCACGTACACGAGGTCGGTCCTGTAAGCCCGTCATGCCCTCATACCACCAGTCGTCACGTGCCGCGTCAATCTGTCGGGCTGGTGGCACTGGGTGTGGCGCCGCCCCTGCCCCCGCCTGCTCAGGGGGTGCGTGCCCAGGCGACAAAAACGCCATAAGACAATGGATTGCCATGCTGTCCTATGACGTTCTTGGTGTTCTACGCGTGGTGGGGACGGGGCCGCCGCTCCCGGTAGTCGTGGTGCACGGACAGAACGGCCCGGCACACGCCCAGCCAGGTGTAGACGGCCAGGAGCGCGGCAAGCGTCGTGCGCACTGGCGAGCTGGCCACAATCTGCCTGACCTGGTCATCCGCGTTGCTGGGGACCAGGATGACAATGAGCAGCCAGGGGGCGGCGATGTTCTCCCTCAGGTGCCGCCGGGCGTCGTCGTAGGGACGCAGGCACGCTGGCATCATCCAGGCGCAGCCCAGGGCGGGAGGTACGCTGTAGACCACGATCTCGGTCAGCGGGCTGCCCGTGCGGACACGGATTCCGGCAGCGATCACGACGATGACGCCGCACGCCAGGGCCCACCACCCCCAGTCGGGGGCGAGGCTCCGGTCGGCTCCCCGGGTGAGGCGGAGCATCCCGCTGGCGAGGGTCCTGAACGCCCTGCCAGCCGTTCGGGCGGCTGCTCGCGCGCCCTCCCTGGCGCAGGAGCCCACACGGTCAGCCAGCCGGGATCGGCTGCCAAGCAGCCGCAGCAGGCGGCCGGTACGGTCGGTAGGCGCAGGGCGACGGCGGGAGGCCACCAGGTGTCTCCTTTCCGGTGGGCTCCAGGACAGGCGCAGCCGTGACAAGTGGCTGCTGAGCCAGCCTAGACGTGGCCTGAGGCGCTACCGTGGCAACGCGCGTCCGCAGTACCGTCTTGTGACCGCCTCCAGGGGGCCGCTGCCGGTGTCCCGCAGCGCTGACAGTGGTACCCCGGCCGGTTTTTCCCTGCGTGGGGTATGCGATTGGAGGGAACGGCTCCTCGAGCTCGACTCTGCGTACTCCTGACCCTGCGTACTCGGGTGTGCTCGGGCGGTGGGCTCCGAGCCTGTCAGCGCTGTCAGCGTCGGTAGGTTGTGGACCTGTGGCCGACCTGGACAACCAGGACGACCAGGCGCGGGCCGTCGATGCTGCACACGATCCGGTAGTCGCCGACCCGATAGCGCCACAGCCCGGCGAGAGGACCGGTAAGAGCCTGACCACGGGACCGGGGTCCTCAAGGGAGCCGATGGTCTGCAGGGCGCTCAGGATCCTTGTCTGGGCGACCCTGTCGAGATGCTCCAGCTCCTTCTTGGCGTGCTCCTCAATCTCGACCTTCCAGGTCACTGAAGGTCCTCAAGGGTGTCGTCGCTGACGGGACCCAGGGCGATGCCGAGGTCGTGGGCGACCTCGGCGAGGCTGAAGGTTGTTGCCTGACCGGTCCTCCCCGCGTGGCGGGAGACCGGCCAGGCGGCTGCCTGCACCGGCTACTTGGCCGGGGTCCCGGTGCTGCCCGGGTCGGTGTCCCCACGGCGGCGCTGCCAGTACTCATGGTTCAGCGACAGGAGTGCCTTGATCAGGCCCAGCCACGGGTAGTGGACCAGGAGCCCGAAAAGGATCGCGCTGACGGAATCGTTGAAGACGATCTGCTCAATGATGGAGTCTGTACTGCCAAGCTGCGTCATAGACAGGGCGAGCAATGTCGAGGCGGCGACGTCCTCCCTCAGGTGTCGACGGGCGTCGTGGTAGGGACGTAAGCACGCTGGCATCATCCAGACGCAGCCAATGAGCAGGGGACCGAACAGAAACAGGGACGCGGCAAGAGTGAGCTCGTGAACGGACCAGAGTCCGCAGGCGACCGCAATCGTCAATAAGCCTCCGGCCGCCCACCATCTCCAGCCGGGTGCGAGCCTCCTGGGGGAGGAGTCAGTCGTCGCCGTGGGAGGGGTGGGCGCAGCAGCCGCTGCGGGGGAAGCCGTTGCGGCATTCCGCTCGGGCGGGACGCGGCGCATTGTGCTGCGCTTCTTACCGCGCTTCGTGGCGTTGGGCTGAGCGATGTCCAGCCCGAAGGGGGCGCCTCCAGGACAAGAGGGCTCGGAGGGGGCAGGCTCTGTGCGAGAGCCCTCATCACCCTGTGCGGTCCTGCCGGAGGTCGTCCCGGGCAGCAGGTCCGCGCCAGGTACCGCCGTCTGCGACGGCGGTGTGGATACTCGGCTCGTTGCAGGCTCGAGTGCTTGGCTGAGGCGGGACAGGTCCGTGCTGAGCCGGACAAGGCTCTCAACGAGCCTCGTGGAGGCTGCCATGGCGAACCGGGCCACCGCAGTGATGAGCGCGGCCGGGATGCCTAGGGCGACTAGTAGCAGCCCGGCCACGACTGTCAGGAGCCCGGCCACGGTGGTCAGGAGCCCGGAGACGATGTGTTTGGTGCCGGCGAGAGCCACTTGGAGCGCGGTGCGTACCAGGTGCTGGTAGACGGGGGCGGGGGAGGGTGGGTGGAGCATGGTCCACGTCCTTTCGGCAGGGCCACGGAAGGTGTGGCCGACGTCGTGGACCGCAGCCCACGGACCAGCAGCTCGTGCCGGTCACTTTGGTAGTGCGCGGAAAGGTCGGCTACGGTCGCGGCCGGTACGCTCATGCCCTGGAGACGCGGGAAAAGGCCCGGGGACGCAGGGCGGACGGGGCGGCCGTACGGGGTTGGCGACGAGGCCGAGGCCGGCACCGAGGGCGGGGACAGGGCTGTCCCCGCCCTCGGTGCCACCCCTGGGGCCGGGACTGGACCGGGGGCGCTGGTGTGCCGTGGCGGGACCGCGTAGCCTGGGGGCGGGCGCTCGTCGGAGGCACCGCGCCTCTCCGAGCGGTACTGAGCAGCGCCCGCGACCGGGCTCTGGATCAGCAGACCTCAGACCAGCTGCCCGACCAGTACTCGGCCTCACGACGACGTCAGGACCCAGACATGGCAGGCACCTCCGCAGGACCAGGACCCCGTACCCCACCGCCTGCCTCCGCTGTCAGCCGCCTCAACACCCGAGTCATTGGCATCTGTGTGGCTGCCGCGCTGGGCGGCTTTCTCTTCGGCTTCGACACCGCCGTCATCAACGGGGCCGTTGACGCCCTGGCGGGTGACTTCGCCCTGGGCCCAGCCCTCACCGGGTTCTCCGTCTCCTCCACCCTTATCGGCTGTGCTGCTGGCGCCTGGTTCGCCGGCACGGCGGGCGGGACCGCAGAGGTCCTGTGGATGGGGCGGCCTGCCTGGCGGTGGATGTTCATGGCGGAGGCCGTGCCTGCCGTCCTCTACGGCCTCTTCGCCTTCCGCCTGCCGGAGTCACCACGCTTCCTCGTGGCCAGGGGCCGCTACGACAAGGCCTCCCAGGTGCTCTACGACTTCACCGGCGTGGTCAACGTCAATCTCAAGACCGAGGAGATCCGCTCCACCATCGACTCCGGGAGGCGCGAGTCGCTGACTGACCTGCGCGGGCCGTGCCCCGGGCTCAAGCCGGTGGTGTGGGTGGGTGTCCTGCTGCTGGTCGGCTCGGTGGTGATGGCCGTGGCGCTGGCGGTGGCGGCCGCAGCCCAGTGGGCTGCCAGCCTTGTCGTCTCCACCGCCTTCCCTGTCCTCTCTGACATCGGGTTGATCTTCGCTTACGGGCTCTACGCCGTCTGCGCGCTGCTGTCCTTCGTCTTCGTCCTGCGCTCGGTCCCTGGGACCAAGGCAGGGAGCTGGAGGAGATGGAGGGCCGTGGTGGCGGAGGGTGCCAGCGCCGGGCGGTGCCCTCCGCCCTCCGGGCTGCGTGCGGCTGACAACCAGGTACTACCCAGACACAGGATGACACTCAAGGAGGAGCTATGACTGAGCCCAGCGCCCCAGGAGGCGCCAGCCCCGGCCTCGCGGCGGGCCGCACCGTCTCCCAGCCGGTGACCCACCTCGTCATCATGGGGGTCGCTGGCTGCGGGAAGACCACGACCGCCAACGGCCTCGCCCGTGTCCTGGGCTGGCCTGTCGCCGAGGCCGACGACTTCCACCCCGGTACCAACATCGCGAAGATGCGCGCGGGCACTCCGCTCACCGACGCCGACCGCTGGCCGTGGTTGGACTCCCTGCGCGGCTGGATGAGTGAGCGGGCCGCGCAGGGGTCCTCCACCATTGTCACCTGCTCCGCCCTCAAGCGCTCCTACCGGGACCTGCTGGCCCAGGCGCAGGGCCGGGTGCGCTTTGTCCACCTGCAGGTTCAGGAGGTGGAGCTACGCCGTCGCCTGGCTCAGCGGGAGGGACATTTCATGCCAGCCAGCCTCCTGCCCTCCCAGCTGGCCACCCTGGAGCCTTTGGAGGACGATGAGGACGGCGTGGTCGTGGTATCCGCCTCTTCCAGCCCGGAGGCGACGGTGGCGGCCGTCCTGGAGTCGCTGGAGCTGCTGGACGTGGAGGCCGGGAGATGCTGACTCCCGTGTTGACCCCGTTGTCAGTCCCTGCGGCCAGTCTCACTACCTCGCCCGCCCCGGCTGGGACGCCCGCCCCGGCAGCTCTGGCTGTGACGGCGGTGCCCGGCGCCGAGACCGCCTCCGGCAGCGACACCCAGCTGGTCGTTGCCGCCGCAGTCGGTATCGCTGTCATCGTCCTCCTCATTACCTGGCTCAGGTTGCACCCCTTCCTGTCCCTGGTACTGGGCTCAGTCACCATGGCAGTGGCCGCAGGTGTCCCGCTGGCCGACTCCTTCACCTCCTTCACCGAGGGGCTGGGGAGCACGGTCGGGGACGTGGGCGTGCTCATCGCCCTGGGCGCGGTCATTGGCACCTTTCTCATCGAGTCCGGGGGTGCCGACCGGATCGTCGACACTGTCCTGGAGCGCGCCCGGGTCCCCCTGCTGCCCTGGGCGATGGCCCTGACCGCCTTTGTCATTGGGATCCCGCTGTTCTTCGAGGTCGGGGTGGTCCTGTTGATCCCGATCGTCATGCTGGTCGCCCGCCGCTGCGCTCTGCCGGTGATCCTGGTGGGCATCCCCGCCCTGGCGGGCCTGTCCGCCCTGCACGGCCTGGTGCCCCCGCACCCGGGACCGCTCATCGCCATCGACGCCGTGGGGGCCGACCTCGGCCTGACGCTGGGTCTGGGGCTGGTGGTCGCGGTGCCGACCGTTGTCGTCTCCGGTCCTCTGGCTGCCCGCTACATGGCACGCTGGGTCCCGCTCCAGGCAGGCAGCCCTCCCGGCGGGCAGCAGGAGGAGACGCAACGGCTCAGGCGCCCTACCTTTGCCGTGTCACTGTCGATCGTGCTGCTGCCGGTGGTCCTCATGCTGCTGCGCACAGTGGTGGAGACGACTGCGGCCGACGCCCAGGACTCACCGCTCTACACGGCCGCTACCTTCCTGGGCGCACCTGTGGTGGCCCTCCTGGTCACCACCCTCCTGGGGCTGGTGCTCCTGGGCAGACTCCGGGGTGACTCCGCCCAGGACATCAGCGACCGGGTCGGTGCCTCTCTCGGTCCCGTGGCGGGCATCCTGCTCATCGTGGGTGCCGGAGGAGGATTCAAGCAGACCCTGGTGGACTCTGGCGTGGCTGACGTCATGGCTCAGGCTATCCAGGGGGCGAGCCTGTCCCCGCTGCTGGCAGGCTGGCTGGTCGCGGTGGCGGTGCGCCTGGCCACCGGCTCGGCGACAGTAGCCACTGTCACGGCCTCCGGCATCATGGCGCCTGTCGCCGCCGGGATGGATGCGCCGGGAACGGCCCTGCTGGTGCTGGCGCTGGGGGCGGGGTCAGTCTTCCTGTCCCACGTCAACGACGCCGGGTTCTGGCTGGTCAAGGAGTACTTCGGTATGAGCGTAGGGCAGACGCTGAGGACCTGGTCGCTGATGGAGTGCCTGGTCTCCGTGGTGGCCCTGGCAACAGTCATGCTGCTCAGCCTCGTTCTCTGACCTCGGGGGCGCTGGACTCCTCAGGCCTGTTCTCTCGTCCTCTCGGTCCTCTCAGCGGTTCATCCGCCAGATGGCGGTGGACAGTGCCGTGGCGAAGGCGGTCCAGCCCGCGTAGGGGGCAAGAACTACTCCGCGCGCCATCTTGACCTGGAAGGTGCGCTGGGCCAGCCCTACGGAGCTGATCGTGAGGGCGGCGGCCCACGCTGCGGACAGACCAGGGTTCCTCGCCCGGAAGAAGATCCAGGTCCACCCGGCGTTGAGCGCCAGGTTGACCGTGGTGGCGCACAGGTAGCCTGCGGCCTCCCAGTCCTGCGTCTTCGTGTCGGCCTCTCGCAGCTCGGCCAGCGTGGGGCCGGTGGTGGCGGCGATGGTCGCGTAGAGCCCGCTCCAGACAACGGGGAAGACTGAGCCGGGCGGGGTCCATGACGGCTTGCGCAGGCTGGCGTAGTAGCTGCCGTGGGGGTCTGAGGCGAGTGACCCGGCGACGGCGGTGGCTGCCACCATCGTGGATGTGGCCAGCAGTGCCGCACGGCGGTGGCGAGGCATGGTCTCCTCCTGGGTGACGACTGTTTGACACGGAATACTCTGCTCACCTTAGCGCGTGGCAAACAGGGCGTGGCCTCCCGGGAGAGTCTGTTACCCAAAGGACGGTTGATTTGTTGCGCGTCATTGATCTGGGGGTGTGCTGGAGGTGGTCGCCAGTCTCCACAGCTCGTGGCAGCGCGAGGCGGAGGCGGCGACCAGCCGGGCGTTGGGCAGGTCCACGGTGCGCACCCAGTGCCCGGCGTCAGCGGCGCTGCGGCCGAAGTCCTGGTGGCGGGCGACCAGCCGGGCCGCCAGCTCCTCCTCGGGCACCTCCAGAAAGACCAGCAGGTCGATCCGGGTCCTCACCTCCTGCCAGCCGTGGGAGCCCAGCGCCAGGTAGTTCCCCTCGGTGACGACTGCTCCCGGCCCGCTCACCAGTGTGCCTGCGGCCACGGGCTCGTGCAGGTCGCGGCGGTAGACAGGGGCCAGGACCTCCGGGAGGTCCGGGGAGCGGACCCGGTCGAGGGTGGCGAGGAGCCCCTCCACGTCGAAGGTGTCGGGCGCGCCCTTGCGGTCGTGGCGCCCCAGGGCGTCCAGGACGGCGTTGGACAGGTGGAACCCGTCCATGGGGACGGTGCCAGCCAGGAGACCGCGCTGGGCCAGGAGCTCCTGGAGCCGGGTGGCCAGGGTCGACTTGCCCGAGCCCGGCGCTCCGGCCAG
This sequence comes from Actinomyces wuliandei, assembly GCF_004010955.1. Classification (NCBI taxonomy): domain Bacteria; kingdom Bacillati; phylum Actinomycetota; class Actinomycetes; order Actinomycetales; family Actinomycetaceae; genus Actinomyces; species Actinomyces wuliandei. The sequence goes on along the minus strand of NZ_CP025227.1, from coordinate 2,979,241 downwards.
GCCGACGACGAGGCGGGACGGGGCGTCACCAAGGGCAGTGGCCAGGTGGTCGACCAGGCCGAGCAGCAGGGCCTCGGCGGAGCCGGTGCGAGTGACGAGGGCGGCGGGAGAGGGACTGGAGGCGGAGTCAGGGGGCACGGGTGGTACAGCGGGAGGTACGGCGAGGGGTACAAAGGAGTCGGCCATGGTGTGATTGTCCCCCGGCTGCCGTGGGGCAGGCTCAGCGGCGGGTGAGGCTGTGGTGCCGTGAGATGATCCGCAGGCGTCCGGGCCGGGTCGCCGTCGTCGCCCCGCGGCGGCGTCGGTAGCATGGCGTGACCACAGGACCAGCGGCGCGCACCACCAGGAGGACCCATGCCTGAGCCGATCACGCTTCTCGACCGTGTCCAGGCCATCAACTGGAACCGGCTCGTGGACGACAAGGACCTGGAGGTCTGGGACCGCCTGACGGGCAACTTCTGGCTGCCGGAGAAGGTCCCGCTGTCCAACGACGTCCAGTCCTGGGCCACCCTGACCGAGGCGGAGAAGAACATGACCACCCGCGTGTTCACCGGCCTGACCCTCCTGGACACCATCCAGGGCACCGTGGGGGCGGTCTCCCTCATCCCTGACGCACGCACCCCCCACGAGGAGGCGGTGCTGACCAACATCGCCTTCATGGAGTCCGTCCACGCCCGCTCCTACTCCTCGATCTTCTCCACCCTCATCTCCACCGCTGAGATCGACGAGGCCTTCCGCTGGAGCGAGGAGAACGAGAACCTCCAGCGCAAGGCGCGCATCATCCTGGACTACTACCGGGGGGAGGACGCTGAGAAGCGCAAGGTGGCCTCCACCATGCTGGAGTCCTTCCTCTTCTACTCCGGCTTCTACGCCCCCATGTACTGGTCCAGCCACGCCAAGCTGACCAACACTGCCGACCTCATCCGCCTCATCATCCGCGACGAGGCGGTCCACGGCTACTACATCGGCTACAAGTACCAGCTGGCCGTGCGCGACTCCTCCCCGGCCCGCCAGGCCGAGCTCAAGGACTACACCTTCGAGCTGCTCATGGAGCTCTACGACAACGAGGAGCAGTACACCGAGGACCTCTACGACGGGCTCGGCCTGACCGAGGACGTCAAGAAGTTCCTGCGCTACAACGCCAACAAGGCGCTGATGAACCTGGGCTACGAGGCGCTGTTCCCGGCTGAGGCCACCGACGTCAGCCCGGCGATCCTGGCCTCCCTGTCGCCCAACGCCGACGAGAACCACGACTTCTTCTCCGGCTCGGGCTCCTCCTACGTTATGGGTACCGCCGAGGCCACCCAGGACGAGGACTGGGACTTCTGAGCCCCGGCCGGGCTGGGGCGCCCGGGTCCTGCGCCTGAGGCTGAGCCAGCGGGACTTCTCTGCGGCCGTGACACTGCTGTCGCGGCCGCTTCTTCTGCGCGTGCCCACCGGCTGCACATCTTCAGCGGCTGTGTCGCAGCCAGAGCGAGGTGCTGAGGGGTGGGACCGGCGCTGTTCCAACGGAAAGTCCGTATCAGGACATGTGACTGCGGCGCCGTGCCCTCGAGTCAGGGGCTGAAGATGTGCACCGCCAGTTGTGCTGCACATCTTCAGGAGGTCCGGCTGCTGTATCGACCAGTACTTGCCGCGCCAAAGCCCGCCATGACGCCCGCTGCCGCTGGGCAGTCCCGGTCCGCTCCCCTGAAGATGTGCAGCAAGGGTGGGTTGACAGCACAGCGGGGTGCCTCTAAGGTATTAAACGCGCGTTCAATCGTGTCTTACGGTGGGCTGTCGCGAGCTGCTCCACCACCGACGGTGCTGTGGCCACGTTCCCACCGTCACCAGCGTCCTCAATCACCATCAACGTTTCTAGCGTGGTGGCCCCGGCCGTCACGGCCGACCCGACAGGGCTGTGCTACCGACGGCCCTGGCCCACCCGGAGGAGAGAGCATGAAAGGTGTCATCGACGTCAGGTCCCTGCACAAGAGGTTCGGCAGAGTCCACGCCGTGCGCGGTATCGACCTGGTGGTTGAGCGCGGCTCCGTGTACGGGCTCATCGGCCCCAACGGCGCCGGCAAGACGACCGTGCTGCGCACCCTGGTGGACATTATCCGGCCCACCAGCGGGTCGGTGTCGGTCCTGGGGCATACGCCTCGCTCGTCCAGGCCGGGGCTTCGACGCCGTATTGGCTACCTGCCGGGCGAGCTGAGGCTGACTGAGCGCATCAGCGGAGCCTCGCTGCTGCGCCACCTCGCCGACATCAGCGGCCCGGTAGCCCCCGGCGTGACCGGCGAGCTCGCCGAGCGCCTGGACCTCGACCTTAGCCGACCGGTACGCACCCTCTCCAAGGGCAACCGTCAGAAGCTGGGACTGATCCAGGCGTTCATGCACCGCCCTGAGCTGCTGATCCTGGACGAGCCCACCAGCGGGCTCGACCCTCTTGTCCAGCGGGAGTTCCTCGCCCTGGTGCGCGAGGCGCGTGAGGCTGGTCAGACCGTGCTGCTCAGCTCGCACGTCCTCAGCGAGATCCAGCACTGCGCCGACGCCGCCGCCGTGCTCGCCCAGGGCAAGATCGTGGCTGAGGGTAGGATCTCCTCGCTGCGGCTCACCGGTACCTCCCGGGTGCGCGGTCAGCTCAGCGGCACGACTACGGAGAAGGTCCGGGAGGCTCTCGCGGGCCCCGACAAGATCAAGGATCTGGACTTACGCCGTATCGGTGAGGACCAGGTCCAGTTCTCCGGGATGCTGCGCGGTCAGGCCGACCCGTTCGTCAAGTCCTTGTCCCGCTTCACGGTGCGTGACCTCACCATTGAGGAGCCTGACCTGGAGGAGACCGTCCTCAGCCTGTACGAGCACACGGGAGACGCATCATGACCACCACTGAATCAGCCGCCGCCTCCGCCCGGACCACTGCTCCTCCAGCCCGGGCCGCCGCCGTGCCTGTCCTGCGTCGCCAGCTCGGGGAGGGCAGGCGCGGGTTGCTGGGCTGGTCAGTCGGCCTGGCAGCAGTCATCTTCCTCTACCTGCCTGTCTACCCCTCGCTGCAGGAGCCTGAGTTGCTGGAGATGGTGGACAGTATGCCTGCCAGCCTGACTAGCAGCCTCGGCTTTGACCAGATCGCCACCGGTGCTGGCTACGCGCAGGCCACCTATTTCGGCCTCATCGGCTTTCTTCTCGTGGTCGCCGCCGCGACCACCTGGGGGTCGTACGCGATTGCAGGCATGGAGGAGAGCGGCCGCCTGGAGCTGACGATGGCCCACGCGGTCGGGCGGGTGCAGTACGTGGCGGAGACTGCGGCAGCACTGGTCACACGCGTCCTGGTTCTCGCCGTGGTCACCGTCGTTCTCGTCCTTGTCATGAACGGTCCTGCGGAGCTGTCGCTGTCGGTGGGACACCTGGTGACAGTGACCGTTGCCTGGGCCGGCCTGGGCCTGCTGTCTGGAGCGTGCGCGCTCGCTGTGGGCGCGCTCACTGGGCGACGGGCCTGGGCCGTGGGGGCTGGTGTCGGCATCGCCGTGCTCGGCTACGGTCTCAACGCGGTTGGTGAGTCGACCCCTAGCCTGGACTGGATGCTGGTCGCCTCCCCCTACCACTGGGCCTTTGGTGAGAGCCCCCTGGCGACGGGCAACGGCCGGGGCGGTATCGCGCTGGTCTGGGCGCTGTGCGCGGTGCTGCTGGCCCTCGGCTGCTGGGTGTTCTCCCGGCGTGACCTCAGGGGCTGACGCCACTGAGACCTCCGCGCGCCCAGATGGCACTGTCGGAGCTCATCAATGGTGGGCGGGATGGATATTTTTCCGGCAGTGGGCCGGTTGTGTGGCACTAACGCAAACGCAGACCCGCTGCGTCGCGCTCCTTATGTGGGCAAGGTGTGTGGCTGCGGTAATCCGGCGCTGCTCCAGTCATCGGGCTGTTGCACAGCTGCAGGCAATCGTGTGCCGCGTCCATCCTCGGCCCTGACGCGCTGGTGTGTGCGTGCCCGACAGCGGCTGTCCTTGTCGTGACTGGGTGCTGGCGACGCGTTGCGCGGACAGTTGGGACATATTATATGCAATGTGGAATGCTGTGGCTGTCGGTAGCCCTGCTGCCCGTGCGCACAATTCTGCAGCCATGCCAAACAACGTCATGTGTGCTGCGGCCTTCCATCCTCCTAGGTGGAGGTGGGTGACGCCGAACAGGACGCTGCTGGTCAGTAGCACCACCATGTTTGCCACCATGTTTTCCGTGTGCCGCACGCTGCTCCTCCAGATGACCTCCTCCGAGACGGCGGTCGGTATGAGCCAGGGGTCGGGCGCACACTTCCGGTAGCGTGGAGGCCTCTTCGTGATGAGTGTGCTGCTGACTGCGTGGAACGCGACTCCCAGCGCAGCACCGGCCAAAATATGTTCCGGCTGTGCTATGTAGCCCCTCAACCGAGGTGCTCCTCGGGAGGCGGTGTTGGTGGAGATGACAGCCAGCAGGACTGTGGGGACGTCGTAGTACAGCGCCTGGTGCTGAGCACCAAGGCGCATCATCAGCCGCGGAACGGCAAAGGTGGAAGCCAGGTGCAGCAGAGGCACTGCTGCCTTCAGCGTCGTAGGTTCCGTTCCTCGTGACGGAAGGACTCTCCACATCTTCTTGAAAAAAATGTGCATCCGGTAGGCTGGCCTGGGCGGACGCCAGGACGCTGCTGTCCGTGTCCAGACCGGTGTAGTCGTGACAAGTGTCCGCGAGAACCTGGCCCAGAGCGCCCAGCTGACAGCCTACGTCCAGAACCCTGGTACTGCGCTTCCAGTACCTGAGCCCAACTTCGTGCTGGGTATGGCGTGCGTACCTCAGCGCCGTGTAGTAGTCGTGCTCCAACTCCGGTGCCAGGGCTCGGCCTGTGGCATCCTGGACAGCATAGCCGTCACCAGTCATTGTGCCTCCGTACACGCTAACGACGTTGAGAGAACCTGGTGGCCAGGATGCTGCCCACTCCAAAGACGAGTGTCCAGACAATGCTCATGACCACCGTTGTCGTGCTCACCTCTTGCCCGCTGCCCAGGCTGCACACCAGGTCACGCGAGGCGCGTGAGGGGAGGTAGGTACTGACTGAGTCCAGCGCCTCCGGCATGTAGTCGGGAGACACCAGCATGCCCCCAGCGAATGCCAGGGACAAGAAGACCAGCTGGGCGACGGTGATGACTGTCTTGACATTGACGACCTGCCCCAGCGCGGCCCCGAACAGGCCCCAGGTGACCATTGTGATGAGGAGGCCTGCCAGTCCGGCAGCCAGGCTCGGTGCCGGACTGGTTGCTGTTGTCACCAGGGCAAGCAGCCACAGAAGCACAACCCCGACAACCGTGACGGCAAGCGTCCCAGCCGCAACTGAAAGGAACCGGGGGAGCGGACCCACGGGGAGGGTCCTGAGGTAGAGCCCGAACCCAGTGTCTCGGTCCTGGGCCACAGACATGGAGTAGCCGAACAGACAGGTGGAGAACCCCAGCATGCTTGTCAGCTGAAGTGTTGCCTCGGTTGCGGCGTCGGCCGACTCGACGACGCCCCTGTTGGGAAGCACAAAGAAGAGAAAGCACACAATTGGGATAAGGACGTTCCCGATGAGCGCCGTAGGCTCGCGGAAGGTGTCGACCAGGACTATGCGTAGATGGGCTGCCAGGACGCCGGGAGGCGCCCCCTGGCTATCGGTGCCGCTGAGGGTGGGCATCCTGCTCCTCCATTCTTTCTATAAGGACGTCCTCAAGGCTCCACCCGGTGACACGCAGCTCCTGGAACTCGAGGCCGGAATGCACTAGTGCCCGTACGACTCCGTCGGTATCCTGGCTCCTGACCTTGAAGGCGTGGTGGTTCGCGACAACCTCCGCCTGTCGGCCGACCGCCATCCGGACCTGCTCCACGGAGGCGGATGAGACGAAGGAGACGCACCCCTGCCTCTTGAGCGCCAGGAAGCTTGAGATCGAGCGGTTCTCAATCAGCGTCCCCTTCTCCATGAGAAGGATGTGGTCGCTGAGGTACTCGATCTCCTCCAGGTAGTGGGAGGTGATGACCACGGTCATCCCCCTGCTGGCTTCCTCCCGTATCCTGCTCCACATAGCACGTCGGGACTCGGGGTCCAGTCCTGTGGTCGGCTCGTCGAGAACAACGAGGAGTGGGTTCCCGACGAACGCCAGGCCGACAGCAACCCGTCGTCTCTGCCCGCCGGACAGCCTCCTGATCCGTGTGGAGCAGAAGTCCTTGATGCCCCAGGAGTGGAGCACCTGCTGATAGCGGTGGCTGCTTGACGGGAAGTGGGCGGAGACAAAGGCGCCGAGCTCATATGCCGTGAGGTTGCCCGGCAAGGCCACGTCCTGCGGGACAACGCCCAGCCTGCTGCGTGAGCGTGCTGCGCGAGGATCGCAGCCCAGTACCTGGACGCTGCCTGAGGAGGGGGATGTCAGTCCGACCAGCATGGACACCAGCGTGGACTTGCCGGCACCGTTCCTGCCGAGGACCCCGACGACACTGCCGCGTGCCACCTCAAAGCTGACGTCAGACACCGCTGTGACGTCACCAAACTTCTTTGACAGCCCCCGTGCCTCGACAACGGTATCGGATCCGTGGGTCACCGCTCCTCCTGTTCTGCCTGCTGACATATAGGGCGCTAGCCGACGGTCAGTGCGTAGAGCAGCGCCGTGTCGACTCCGTTGAGAGAAGGTATGCGATCGTTGATCTCATCGTCGACAAATCCTCCGAGGGCGCGGGACGGAAGTCCGTAGGCAGTGGACAGCAGGAGGAAGTTCTGAGCCATGTGCCCAGCCTCTATGAGGCAGAACCGGAGCCCTCTGTGTCCGTACTTGAACCGCGTGCGCCAGAAGGTGCACGCGATGAGAATGATGACCGCGCTGTCCGAGGACCCGGCCGCGTCAAAAAAAGAGGAGGCGACTGCGTCCCCCAGTGAGGCAGCGATCTTGACCGCATGGTTTTCTTGTGGCAGGTAGTAGTACACACCTTCCTGAAGGTCGTCGACGTGCCTCGCGTAGAAGAACAGGTCCAGGGGGTGCAGTGCACCTGCCGATGGCGTGGTGCGTAGGTGGCTGCTTCTGCCCTGTACGTCAGTCATCCCTGCTCCGTACCGCAGCAGGCCTGAAAGCTGCTTCACAGTCATGGAGCCGAGGAACACGTCTGATGATCGTCGGCCGAGCAGGACCTGCCCCAGGGGCGCTGCAGGATACTCTGGAGCACCGAGACTTACCCTTGGAAGGTGGTCGTAGCTCCTGGCGCCACGAGAAGAGATTTCTTGCAGTGCGGGAGAGCTCTGCAGCACCTGGATGCCCGGGCAGTCCCACCCCATCGACTCGCGGCGTACCTTCGACGCCTCGAACCAGGTCTCGGAGCAGTCAAGAGCATCTGGGACGTCGGCCCCGTACACAATAGTTGTCAGATTTGCGCTGTGGATGGTTGGTCCGTCCACAGTCATCTCCTCCTGCCCGCCTGGTGCCTATGCCACCTCCGACTGGCTTGGCTGCTCTGGTGCGGCCGCCGATCTACGGCTCGCCATCGTGCTGTCCTCGCCCGGCGATGCTCATGATGACAAAGATGACGACGCTTATGGCTAGTCCGATGACCCCGACGAACAGCGCCCCGACGATGTCAGGTGTGGTGAGGTAGTACCCGGTGCTGCCGATGGCTGCACAAGTCACACCAATGAGTGCGCCGCGCCTGACTTCTGGCCCCATCATATCCCTTCCTTTGCGTCGGTCCTTTGCGTTGGTTTGTGGTAAATGGTCGACGTGGTACTGATAGTAGGGGAGCTGGTCGGCAACCTGTGAGTCGCTCCTCGATAGTCCGCGCTGGCGGAAATGTGCGGCGCACGCCAACCCTGCCAGGCAGTAGCGTGTTTCCTTGCCACGCAGGAAATAGGCGGGCAGCGCTGCCGGACAGGCCTACCCCACGCAGGCGGCGCAGCAGGTGCTTGACGATGAGCTGCACCGTGCGGCGGTAGGTTCAAAGAACGTCTCGTCTTCTCCGTACGTCACGATGCTGAAGCCCTGGGCGGTTGCGGCCTCGGACATGGCTACTCCTGGCTCGACGTTGAGGTGTTGGGACTGCGTCTGCCGCTACTGTTCAGTTGCGGCAGACACGGGCTATATTACGTCACGGGTACAGGCGTGTCAATAGGCCTGCGCTCCCATGTGGGCTCGGAGCTGTCGGTCTAGCTTGTGGAGGTGCTGAGGCTCAGGCGGCGACACCAGAACAGCCCCGGCACCTGGCTCGCCTGCCTTACGGCCCCGTGATCCCGTCCAGCGCCTGGGCCATCTGGTCGGGGGTGAGCAGGCCGACGCTGGCCTGGCGCACGGTGCCGTCAGCGTCGATAAAGAAGTGCGAGGGCACCCCCATGACCCCGTAGGCGGCGGAGACCGCCTGGGACCGGTCGGGAACCTCGGTGAGGTTGTTGCCCACACGCTGGGAGTAGGCGCTGACGGTGGAGGTGTCCTCCCCGACGTAGACCACGATGACCTCGACGTCCTCCCCGTAGGCGGCTGCGGCCTCCTGGACGTCGGGCATCTCGGTGCGGCAGCCGGTGCACCACGTGGCGACGAACATGAGCCACACCGGCCGCCCGTCCATGGCCTCCGGGTCCACCACCACCTCCTGGGAGCTGATGTCGGTGCCGCTGAAGGCTGGCGCCCTGTCCCCGGCCACCGGCGCCTGCTGGACGCCGTCGACGTCCACCTGGGTGACGACGGAGCCCTCGGCCTGTGGTGCCTGCCCGGCGTCCTGCGGGCCGACGGCCCACCAGGCGGCGATGGCCACCGCGAAGGCCGCCACCGCGATGACGGCCACCTGCCCGAACCTGGAGCCACGCAGGGCGGCGCGCCAGGCAGGCTCCCCTCCAGCGGCCGCACGTGCCGTGGCGTCGTCCGGGCCGGGCCCGGTACTGCGGTCAGGCATAGGAGTGCAGCCCCCCGAAGAACAGGTTGCCCAGGTAGGTGAAGATGACGGCGCCGAAGCCGAGGATCAGCAGCCACGCCGACCGGGTGCCCCGCCAGCTGCGAGTGACCCGGGCGTGCAGGTAGGCGCCGTAGATCAGCCAGGTCACCAGGGCGGCGACCTCCTTGGGGTCCCAGCCCCAGTAGCGGCCCCAGGCCACGTTGCCCCACAGCGCCCCCAGGATGAGCATGAGGGTGAGCATCGGGAAGGTCACCACCGTGGCCCGGTAGCCCAGGTCGTCAAGGACCTCCCTGCGGGGCCAGCCCCTCCAGCGCACGTGTGGCGCCAGCAGGTACATCACCGCGGCCGCGAAGGAGACGACGGAGGCGCCGTAGCCCAGGGAGGCGGTGAACACGTGCAGGGTCAGCAGGGGGGAGTTCTGCAGGGCCGGCATGAGCGGGCTGGGCTGGTAGGACAGGGTCGAGGCGTAGATGAGCATCGCCAGGATCGCCGGCAGCACGATGATCGACACGGTCCGCACCCGGTAGCGCAGCTCGAAGTACACCTGGGCCAGCATCATCCCCCACGCGAAGGAGAGGGCGAACTCGTAGTGGTTGGAGAAGGGGGCGTGACCGGTGGCGATCGTGCGGGCGACCAGGGAGCCGGTCAGCAGGACCAGGCCCAGCTGGGTGGACCTGGCCGCCCACCAGGTCACGGTGAACCGCCTGGTCGGGGTGCGCTGGGAGCCCCCGGTCACCTCAATGGTCCTGTCACCGTCACCAGTATTGATGACCACGGTGGCACCGCCGGTCCCCGTCGCGGCTGCGGCTGTCACTGCTGCCGTACGGGCGGCGAGGAAGGCCCCCAGGTAGGCGATGGTGGACACGACGACGAGCACCGTCGTGATCAGCAGGAGGGCTTGGGAGTACTCAAGCATCGTCGCTCCTCTCAGTGTTCCTCTCTTAGTTCCTCTTGATCTCGGTGTGACTGGGACCGGTGTGACGTGTCATGGTGCGGCTGACGCGCAGCGTCATGTCTGTGAACAGCCTGGTGAAGCTGGAGTCGCGCCGGTCCGGTGAGGCCATCTGGACCAGCGCCTCTTTGCGGGAGCCGCCCGTGTCGGTGACCCGCACCCACAGCCGACGGTGCGGGAAGAACATCGTGGCGCAGGTGCCCACAGCCAGGAGGGCGAAGCCAACCCACACGACCCCGGCCCCCGGGTCCCGTCGCACGATCATCCCGGTGAACTGCTGCTCGCGCTCAAAGGTGAAGGTGTGGCCCCCCACCTGCGTGGGCACCCCCGTGTCGAGCACGGCCTCGTCCACCGGGGTGTTGTCCTCGCCCTGGTAGACCTCCACCCTCATCTGCCCCGGCTCGATACCGGTGCCGGTCTGGCCGGAGGCCGACCCGATGACGTAGGCCGTGGTCCCGTCGGGCAGGGGGGTGCTGCCGAAGACGAGGGTCTCGTCGCTGGTGGTGCGGTCCAGGGCGACACCGCCGTGGAAGACCTGGGTCCCGGACTCGTCGGTGACCTCCATGACGGCGGAGACCCCGAAGTAGGACTGGTGGAACATGACGCCGTCGTAGGTCAAGGGGTGGTTGACCCGCACCTCCTGGGCGGCCACCTCCTGGCCGTCCTTGGACACCACGAGGTCGGCGACGTAGTCCTGGGGGGAGCCGTCGTCGTAGTAGGTGTCCTGGAACCCCCGGGCCTCCGCCACCAGCGAGGTGCCGTGGCCGACCTCCCGGGGGTAGCCGACCGTCAGGGCGAACTGCTCGTCACGGAAGCCGGTCACCGAGGAGATGACGAACCCGGCCATGATCACGAGGAAGGCGAGGTGGGCCAGCACCGTGCCGAAGGGTGCCCACCGGCTGCGGTCCATGTAGGCGTTGTAGCCGGGGCCGCGCTCGTCAACGACCACCCGCAGATGGTGCCGACGGGCGTCGGAACAGATCACCTCGAAGGCCTGCTCGGCGCTCACTGGTGCCGTGAAACGGGCGCGCAGCCGGGCCCGGTCGAAGAAGCGCGCGGTCACCCGGGTGCGTGGGTGGCGGGCGGCCCTCCACAGTACGGGTAGCCGGTGCATCGTGCAGGCGGTGATGGACAGCGCCAGCAGCCCCATGACCACGAGGAAGGGGACCGAGCTGAACATCGTGAAGAAACCGAGGGCTCGCAGCACGTCGGTCCAGCCGCCGAAGGTCGGCCGGACTGACTCCAGCCACTGGGCGGTGGCCTCCTCGCTGACCCTGGAACCCGCTGGCATCTGGGGGATGATGACGCCCAGGAGGGACAGTGTCCCGGTCAGCAGGATGAGGGCCAGCCCGACCGTCTTCTTGTAGAAGAAGGAGTAGGCCTGCCGCAGGATCGGACCCAGGGAGAGCGCGGCCTGGTCGTCCAGGCCGTCCACCGGGTCTGAGCCGCCGGTACTGCCGGGGCCGCTGGCACCAGTGGCGCTGCCGGTCCCGTGTGGTGAGGAGGTGGGGTCGTTGCTCGTCGTGCTCATCGCCTAACTCACTGTCTACTCACTGTCTCTCTCTACTCACTGTCTCTCTGTCTCTCTGCCGCTCCCTACAGACTGAGCCCGGGGACCAGGGTGGACAGCCTCCCCAGGAGACCGGTGACCATGAGCAGCCCGACAGCGACCAGGACTGCCCCGCTGGCCAGTGAGACTGCGACGTGGTGGCGCCGGAACCAGTCGAACCGGCGGGTGACCTGGGCCGAGCCCACGGCGACGGCGACCACGGGCACGCCCAGGCCCAGGCAGTAGGCGACCATGAGGCCGACCCCTGACCACGCCGTCGCGCTCACGGTGGCCAGGGCCAGGATGCCGCTGAGGATCGGGCCGATGCACGGGGTCCACCCTGCGGCGAAGACAACCCCCATGACCCCGGCGCGCAGCGGGGAGGCCGGTCCTGCGCCGGAGGGTCCGGAGGCGCGGACCAGGGTGTCGAAGGGCCGGATCGTCAGCAGCCTGGCGACGTGCAGCCCCATGAGCACCAGGACGGCCCCGCCGGCCACCCGTGCGTGCACCGCGTAGGGGCCCAGCGAGCGCCCGATCAGTCCCACCGACGCCCACAGGGCGATGAACACCACGGAGAAGCCCGCGACGAAGCACACGGCGCTGACCAGGGCGCCCTGCCTGCTCACCTCCTGGGGGCCGCCCCCCACGAGCTGGCTGACGAAGGCGGGGACGATGGGCAGGAAGCAGGGTGAGGCGAAGGAGACCAGCCCCGCGAGCAGGGCGAGCGGCAGCGTGACCGTGACCTCCATCGCTAGCTTCCGGTGGCCGTCGGCGAGGCGGAGGGGGCGGGGGACCCGGAGGAGCCTGAGCCCAGGTGCCCCTGGTGGCTGCGTACCGTCTCAGCCATGTCCGAGTCGGGGGCGACCTCCAGGACCTTGTCCCAGCACTGCGCGGCCTGCTCGGTGTCAGGCGGGGACTGGGCCATGTAGAGGAAGCCCAGGTTGTACCAAGGCTCAGCGGTGTCCGGGCTGACCTGGGAGGCACGGCGCCAGTGGGTCTCCGCCTCCTCGTACTGGTTCGACTGGTACTCCGCGACACCGATGGTCAGCAGCGCGTCCACGTTGTCGGGGTCGGTGTCAAGGATCTGCTGGAGCCAGGTGATCGCGTCCTGGTACAGGGCGGCCCGCAGGTACATGACCCCCAGCTCCTGGCGGGCGGTGACGTTGGTGGGGTCGGCCTCGGCCTCAGCCTGCAGGGCGGCCTCCTGCTCGGTGTCGACCGGCTCGGCCTCGTCCATCTGGGCGATCTCCGTGGCATCCGCACCAGCCACTGAGGGGTGGTCGGCCGGCATCGTGGACCCCGCCGAGGCGTCGCCGCGCCCGGTCTGCTGGATGAGAACCACCAGGGCAGCCGACAGCAGCACCACCAGCACCAGGGTGGTGCGTGAGACCCCGCCCCTGCGGCGCCGTGGCGTCGAGGACGGTCGGCCGTGTGGTGCTGCCGGGTGCGAGGAGCCGACTTGGGAGGAACGGGCCGAGGCACCCCTCCGGGGGCGGGGCTTGGCAGTGCTGGGCGGGTCCTCGGCTGAGTCGTCCTCCGGGTCGTCAGGGAGCAGGTCGTCGGTGGGGTCGTCGGGAAGCAGGTCCTCGACGTCGGCAGCGGGCTCGTCGTCCAGGTCGTCCAGCCCAGTGGAGCCCTCCGTGCCGTCGGGCACCGCCGCAGCAGGTGGGCCGGGATCACCGCTCGCGCCCTGCGAGCCCCCGGAAGGCGCGCGGGTGGCGCCGGCAGTCTCGCGGTCCTGACTGTCACCGACGCGGGCGCCACTGTCGGCTGCCCCGGCGCCTCCGTCCTCAGGGGCGTCCTCGGCGTCGAGGCGCGCCAGCTGCTCACTGGCCCAGCCCCGGAGCCCCTCAGGGGCAGAGGAGAGGAAGGACCTGAGCTCATCGCGGCCCGGACCGGCTGAGTCACGGTCCGGGCCGCGACCCGAGCCGTTGCTGCCGGTTCCTGACCGCGCGTCGTCTGACATGACTGTCTGTGCCCTCCGTCAGTCGTCGCCACTGGGCATGTGCTGCTCCGGGATTGCCGGTCCGACCCCGTTGTCGACCTCGATACCGCGCAGCACCAGCTGCCCGGAACGGGCCCAGTCGGTCGCCTGGTTGAGGATGGAGACCGAGTAGGCGGGTGCGTGGAAGCCGCGCCCGTTCTCGGAGAACGAGTAGTCGATGACGAACTGGGCCTTGCGCTGGTAGTCGCGCGCCTTCTCCAGGTCGGCCTTGTCGGCGCTGCCGTTGTCGGTCGCGGTGGTGATGTCGGTGATCAGCGCGTCCAGGGCCGTGAAGCTGACGTTGAGCGAGCTCTGCCACGTGGTCTGGATAGTGTCCACGCGCTCGCGCATCTCCTCAGCGGTTGAGTGGTGGCAGGTCAGGCAGGAGGCGTTGATGGTCTCCTCGCTGGCCATCGGGCTCATGATCTGGTGGTTGGAGACCTTTGTCGCCCCCTCCCGGCTGTAGGCCATGTGGCAGTCGGCGCAGGTGACGCCGTTGTCCGCGTGGATGCCCTGCGACCAGGTCTCGAAGTCGGGGTGCTGGGCCTTGAGCACCTCGGCGCCGCTCTCCTCGTGGGTGAAGTCGGTCCAGCCGATGTCGTCGTAGTACTCCATCGCGTCGTAGACGGTCAGGCCGTTGTCCCACGGGAAGGTCAGGGTCTTGCCGTCCCCGGCGAAGTAGTACTCGACGTGGCACTGCGCGCACACGTAGGTGCGCATCTCCTGGTTGGTGGCGTCACGGTTGACGTCAAAGTCCTCAATGCCCTCAGCCGCCTTCGCCTCGCGGATCCCCTCGGCAAAAGCGGGGCGGGTGATGGTCAGCTCCATGGTCTGCGGGTCGTGGCAGTCGATGCAGGCGATGGAGGAGGAGGCGTGCTCGACAGCGTCCTCGTAGTCCATCGCGTTCATGGCCTCGAAGCCGGCCTGCCGGTCTCCGTCGCCCAGCTCGTCGTAGATCTCGGGCGTGGAGGCGTGGCAGTTCAGGCAGGCACCGGGCTGGTTGAAGCGCTCGTCAGTGCGCTCGGTGTACATCTGGTCCAGCAGCGCCCACTCGTGCCCACGGGGCTCGGTGTAGTCCACAGCGAAGGCGTAGCCACGCCACATCTTCTGGGCGCGGGGCTCGGACTCGATCCGGGAGATCGTGTGGTACTCGCGGGGGTCCTCAGCGGTGGGGGTGACCTCGATGAAGTCACCGTCGGTGTCCTCGACGGTCTGGCGGTACTGCTCGTACTGGAGGGGGAAGTTCTCCCCCCACACCGCCGGGTCGTAGGAGGTGTCGGTCAGCTCGACCACCTCGGTGAAGGAGGCCGCTGACTCCTGCCTGTGGGTGAAGATCGTCGTCAGCAGCCAGGTCAGAGCCGCTGTGGACACCGCGACGCTGACGAGGACCACGACCGGTACCCACCGTGACCGCGAGCGGCGGGTGCTCTTCCTCCCGGTCCTCCCGGTGCCTTTTCCGGAGTCTTTCCTGGAGCCCTTGGTGGCGGCCTGCGCGGTCGACTCTGTGGTGGACGTGGTGTCGTCCTCGTCCCCGGTCGCGTCAGCTGCGGCAGTCGTGTCTGCGTCGTCGCTGCCGCTGTCGTCCCTGCCCCCGCCCGCAGCCCGGTCAGCGGTCTGGTCGCTGTCCTGGCTGGCGGCCGGATCGACGTCCGACCCGTCGTCGCCAGGGGCGCCCGTGCCGCTGTCGTCCCTGCCGGTGTCACGCCCGGCGCTCGTGGCGTCGTCCTTCTCGGTGCTCATCTCGCGTTACCTCTCGTGCCCGACGCCGTCGTGGCAGCGGATGCACGACACCGTCTCACCCTTGTGGGCCGAACTGTTGGTGGCCTGGTCGACAAAGTCGCCATGGCAGTGGAGGCAGGCAGCCTCGGTGATGTTGCGGTTGTGCTCACGGATCTGGATGTTTTCCGGGTAGTTGTCCAGCGTGAACCGCAGCGAGTGCCAGAGACCGTTGTCGGCCTCGTTGATGTAGGTGTAGACCAGGTTGTCGTGGGGGGCGTGGCATGAGTGGCAGGTGGCCACGTCGTGGTGGCTGCCCCTCTGCCACGCCTCGTACTGCTCGTCCATGGCGTGGCAGTTGGCGCAGTTCTCCGGGTTGTCGCCCAGGTAGCCCGTCACCCCGGAGTAGTGGACCGTGAAGCCGGCCAAGCCCAGGAACACCCCCAGCATCGCGGCCAGGGCGATCCTGGTCCAGCCGGTGAAGGCGCCGGTGAGAGCGCGCCACGTCGATCTGATGCGACGCATCATGTGGCACCCCCTTGCGCTCTGTGACACCTACTCCGGCCCCCGATGCTGCCGTTGTGGCGGTCAGGTCCGAGCATGCTATGTCACATATAGGATAGCACAGAGTGTCATCAAACAGGGGGCTGGGTGCCCCGCCCCGTCGTCTGCCCGCGCCGTCAGCATGGCCCACTACCGGCTCGGGCACTTTTCACTTGTTCCGGGACGGCGGGGCCGCAGACGAGAGACCGGGTGGCGCGCCCCGGCCAGGACGCGGGCGAAAGACCAGGTGAAGACCAGGTGACGCAGGTGGCGCGCCCCGGCCAGGACGCGGACCGCCCGCTATGGTGCGGTTGTGACAGACAGCCTCCCACCTCCAGGCCACCAGGGTGGTCCGGGCCTGCGGGGACCAGCAGCGACTGCCGCAGGAGCGGCAGAGGCGCTGGCACCGGCAGGGTCGGCCGCCTCGCCGACTGCATCGCCAGCTGAGTCGACGCCAGCGGCTGCCGTGCGTCCCCGTCCCGCCTCAGCGCCGGTCTACCCGGCAGGCTCGGCCAAGCTCTCAGCCACAGAGGCCCGTAGCTGGGGGCTTGATGACGTCCTGGACGCCCTCTTCTTCGCTGCCGCGGCCCTGGCCGCCCTGTGGCTTGCCTGGCTCCTGCTCGGCTCCGGCTGGCACCTGGAGCCGTGGGCTGCCCTCAACGTCGTCCTCTTCTGGGTGGTGCTGGCCTACCTCGCCCTGCCGCGCCTGCACCAGGTGCTCACCTGGCTCTACGTCCCCGAGTACTTCATCGGGCGGACCCGCACCGCCGACGGCCTGCTGGGTGACCCGGTCAACCTTGCCCTCCAGGGCCACGAGGAGGACATCCACGAGGCCATGACAGCGGCGGGGTGGGTACGGGCCGACCCTATATCCCTGCGCACCTCGTGGAACATCGTCGTCTCCTCCCTGCTGCGCCGCTCCTACCCCGCCGCCCCGGTCTCCGACCTGCTGCTCTTCGGGCGCAAGCAGGACTTCGCCTACCAGAAGGAGGTTGAGGGCAACCCGGCCCAGCGCCACCACATCCGCTTCTGGCACGCCCCCAGCGGATGGGTCATGCCCGGGGGGCGCCGCGTGGAGTGGCTGGCGGCGGCCACCTACGACCGCTCCGTGGGGCTGTCCACCCTCACTCTCCAGGTGACTCACAAGATCGACGCCAACATCGACGTCGAGCGCAACTACGTCGTCGACGACGTGCTGTGGGCCAACCAGGCGGCGGAGCTGTCGGTGTGGCCGGACTTCTTCACCGCCTACCATGACAAGAACGGCGGCGGGGACCGGGTCGTCACCGACGGTGACCTCTATGTCCTCGACCTCAATGAGGTGGTACCAGGGCTGCGTGGCAGCAGCGAGCTGGCTGAGGCCCGGCAGGCCGAGGCGGCCCAGCGGCGCAGGCGGCCGCCCGAGCTGGTGGTCGCCGTGGTCCTGCTGGTCCTGGTGACAGTGGTCAACGTGCTCAGGCTGGTCACCTCAGGTGTCGTGGGGACGCTGGCTGACGGCCTGGAAGGGGCAGGTGTGGCCGACGAACGAGGGGCCGTGCTGACGGTCGCAGTCACGGTCACGGTCATTCTTATGGCGGCTGTGGCGGGTCTGGGGGCGGCTACCTGGTTCGGGCACCCGCGTGGACGGATCGCACTCATGGTGTTCCTGACCCTCCACATCATCAACACCATGACCCAGGTGTCGGCCGTGGGTGAGCGTCAGGCCGGATGGGGGCTGGTCGTCTCGGCGTCCCTGAGCGTCCTGGCGCTGCTGGCCATGTCCGCGCGGTCCTGCCACGAGTGGGAGCGGGCGCGCAAGACGGAGCGTCTGCGCCTGCGCGAGGCGTAACCTGTGCAGGGGCGGTGACTGCTCCCGCCGTGCCCTTGCCCCCGGGACTGCCCCGGTTGTCTCCCGTCCAGCAGCACCACCGTGAGTGATCCCGTGCCCTGTGCTGCGCGCCGGGTGAGCGGCTCACAGCGGAAGACCAGCGGTTTGCTGCACATCTTCAGACGGACCACGTCGTGTCCCCGGGTAAGTGCTGCCCGTAATAGCGCCAGAAACTGCCGGGCTTGGGAGGAAGCTGCTGGGCAAGTGCGGTCTGAGAGAAGTCGAAGATGTGCAATCCGATCTGTGCGGCACGTCTTCGGGCGGAGCAGCGTGAGCGGGGTGGCGAGACAGGGGCAGGATGCTGCGGTTTAGCCTGAAGTTGCCGGACTGAGGATGTGCAGCAGGCGTTGGGAGCGCAGCGGGAGCCTGCGTGGGAAGGGAGGCAGAGCCTGGGGGATGCGCCGGGGAGGCACTAGCCTGGGACCATGAGTGAGTTCCCAGCGGGTACCCGAGGAAGGCACGTCGACACCTCCCGCGCGGTGGACGGCCCCACCCGGCCCGCCGACGTGTCCAGACCGGGTACCGACCGTGCGTCCCGCCCGCAGGGCACGACTGCTGAGCACGTTCGTTTTGGTGTGCCCTTCAACGGCGTCCTCCCCGTCTGGCACGACGACGCCACCATCAGCTGGCACCGTCCGGTGGATGGTACTGACCTGGCTGGTGTCCTGGGCCTGGGGCTGGTGGAGACGGAGCCCGGTCCGACCTCGACCCCGCCGGGCTGGGTCGAGCACGTGGAGACCGGAACCCTGACACACGGCGGGCGGCTCCTGCACCTCAGAGCGGCCTCTCCCTCGGGCCGCCGTGCCGTCAACAACCCTGGTTCGGGAATGCCGGTAGCCCTCGGGGAGCCGCTGAGCGTCGAGCAGGCCATGGAGGGCGACTTTGACCTGGTGGGCTTTGGCATCCACGTCGGTCGCTGCATGCTGCGGGCAGCCCGTGACGGCGGGATCCTGGTCTTCGCCCTGCGTGCTCCCAGGGACCCCGAGCCGCACCACCTGCTGTCCGTTCCCGCTGAGGCTGACGACCGCGCGGTGATGACCTTCCACCTGGGCACGTTGCTGGACATGGAGGGCGGGGCGTGGGAGAAGGCGACTCGTTCGGGGGAGATGACGTTGCTGGACCTGACCGTCCCCTACTCCGACCTGGTGGCCGACCTTGGCCGGGAGGGCCAGGGGGGACAGGGAGGAGAGGAGAGGCTCGACGCGGACAAGGTGCTGGAGATGGCCCAGCCTGCTGTGCAGTGCCTGCTCAGGCCGGGATTCCCCTTCGCCCTGGGCGCCTCCATCCTCCTGCCTGAGGGCTGAGCACTGCTACGTGGGCAGTCGCCCGCGAGGGCGACACCAGCCCGCAGACGGTGAGCGCCCCTGTGTGGGTGGGGCTCCGGCCTGGCGCCTGCCGGGACTGCTGCCACGAGACCCGCCCCTGTGCTGCGGGCGGGACAGTCATCAAGTCCCGTAAAACCTCCGTTTCCGGCATCATAGGGGGTATGCGTGATCTCTCTGTCCCCACCGTTCCCTCACGATCCGTCCAGACGCGTATGGCCCAGGAGACCGTCGAGCGCCAGGCTGCAGCGGGGGCTGCCGCCTGCCTCCCGGAGGGCGTTGGTGCTCCGTCGGTCCTGAGGCGACGGTTGAGGGAGGCTGTGGAGGCGCTCGGCCCGGAGCTGGTCGCGCTGTCCCACGACATCCACGAGCATCCTGAGACCGGCTACCAGGAGTACCACGCTGTTGCGGCTGTGGCCGACCTTCTGCGTCGTCACGACCTGGAGCCCCAGGTTGGCGTCTACGGCATGGACACGGCACTGAGGGCGCAAGCGGGGCGGACGGGCGCCTGTGCCCCGACGATCGCGATCCTGTGTGAGTACGATGCCCTGCCCGGCATCGGTCACGGCTGCGGCCACAACGTCATGTGCGCCAGCTCAGTGGGCGCGTTCCTCGCGCTGGCGACCCTGGACCGGGAGGGTCAGGAGGGGCAGGAGCGGTCGGGTCTGCTGCCGGGGTGCGTCGTGCTGCAGACCACCCCGGCGGAGGAGAACTCGACCGCCAAGGAGGTCCTGGCCACCCGAGGCATGTTGGACGGCGTCGGTGCCGCTGTCCAGACCCACTCTTACGCCGCCGACGTCACACGTCAGACCTGGCTGGGGGTGCGGCGCCTGAGCGTCGTGTTCCACGGGGTACCTGCCCACGCCTCCTCCCAGCCGTTCATGGGGCGTAACGCGCTGGACGCTGCCACCCTGGCCCTCACCGGGTTCGGTCTGCTGCGCCAGCACATGCTGCCCATGGACCGCCTCCACGCCGTGGTGGTGGACGGCGGCGAGGTCGCCAACGTCATCCCGGAGCGCGCTGAGCTGGCCGTCATGGTGCGCTCGAAGTACCCCGAGACTCTCAAGGAGATCGTCACCCGGGTGGAGGAGGTGCTGTACGGGGCGGCGCTCATGACCGGTACGGGCGTGGAGATCAGCACCGACCCGTTCACCAACGAGATGCCGGTGCGTGACAACGTCCCGCTCCTGGAGTCGTGGGTGCGCTCCCAGCGCGAGCGGGGCCGTGACCCTCTGCCTGCTGGTGTGCTCAGCGAGACGATTGCCGCTGGGACGGACTTTGGCAACATCTCCCAGCGTGTGCCCGGGATCCACCCGCTTGTCAAGGTGACCGAGGGGCCTGACGTCGCGCTTCACACACGTCAGATGGCGGAGGCTGCTGCCTCGCCCGCCGGGGACGCGGCTGTGGTGGACGGGGCCTATGGGCTGGCTGCAGTGTCCCTGGACTGGCTGTGCGACGCCGGTTTGCGCGAGGCGGTCCAAGCAGACTTCGAGGCCAGCGGCGGTGTCGTGGACGTGGAGGGGTTCTGGGCGAGGTAGGTGGCGGGCCAGCGGGGAACGCTGGTCCCGGTCAGGTAGAGGTCCTGGTGGTGAGTACGCCCTGGTCTGCTGGTCGGGAGTGCCTCCCTGGTTCTGCCTGGACGCCTCCCCCCCCCCCCCAGTAGTTGCACATCTTCGTGCGGATGCGGGAGGTCAGGCAGGTGGGACGGCCGAGGAGACCGCAGGATGCCCATACGCTGGAACTTGGAGGCGGGGGTGAAGATGTGCAGACTCAGGCGTGGTGCACATCTTCACGTTGGTTTGCCTACGCCCAGCTGAACGGCGGCCCGGGACGTCGCGGACCATGGCCTAGGCGGTGAGCAGAGGGCGGGTGAAGATGTGCAGGTCCGGGGGAGCTCTGGGTGCCTGGTCGAGGGCGGATTCCGGGCGTACCCCGGTACGGAGCAGTGGGAGCGACTGGGGTCACAGTCGACAGACGCTGGGGGTCCTAGGAGGGGTAAGAGGCTCGAGGCCTGCTACGCCGGCCAGCGCGGCCCGCACCAGGCCAACAACCTGTTCCCGGCCTGCCATCACGTGCTCGTAGGCCATCCTTAGTGGGATGATCCCGCGGGCAAGCAGTGCCTGGTCCCGCTCGTGGTCGATGCGGATCTGCGTGGGTGTGTGGTGGTACCCGAACCCGTCGGTCTCCACGTCGAGCACCTCCTCCACCAGGAGGTCCAGCTCGCCCACACCATCAATGACCACACCTGCGCGAACCCGCATCCCGGCCTCGCGCAGGTAGGTACGCGCTATCGTCTCCAGGATGGAGCGCGCGTGGGCATCGCCCTGGGTGAGCAGGCGGCGGGCGTGTGCTGCGCGCTGGCCCGTGAGCAGGTCCCTCACCTGGTCAACGGTGACATGTTGCTGGTTCAGTGCTGAGTCAAGGATGGCCAGGGAGTCCAGGTCCTCCACGTCCGGGCACATCAGTGCCCTGGCCACGGTCTCTACCGGGGTGACTACCGGGAGGCCCTCCACCGTGGCCGGTGTCAGGTGCCGCTCCCGGTGGATGCGTACGGCCCGCGTCGGACGGGAGCGGGTGCTGCGGATCCCGTGGTTGTGCCGTAGCGCCAGGTGGGTGCGTACGGGGGCGTCACGTGTTGGGTAGCCGTAGACCCGGGCCGCGCTCACACAGGTCAGGTAGCCCCGGAATCGGCGGGCTGCTACCGCGCGACGGTCGGCGCCGGGCAGCTGGTAGAAGCTGCGCGCGGAGCGGATGAGGAGACCCAGATCGGCAGCAGCGCGCAGTGCTGCCAGGTCGGTGGCCGAGTGCGGGATCTCGTCAAGGTAGGCGGCTCCCCCGGCCTGTGTGATGGTGGCGATCACAGGGTGCGAGGTGAGGTCGATGGGCTTGCCCTGCGTGGGTTGAGAAGTCACTTTCATAGTGTTTAAGACGATTTGATCGTGTTTCAAATTGTTCTAAGCGTCTGTGGATACCTCCGTTCTCTCCCCTGTGTTGCACATCTTCGCAGCCTCAGCCCTGGGGCTGGTGGCAGACAGCCTTGCAGTCCTGCGGTCCGTGCTACCGGAGACGTCGCGACGTGGTCTGATGATGTGCAGCAGCTTCCTCGCTGCACATCATCAGACCACGAGTGGGGCCAGGAGGCCCGGAAGTCTGCGACTGGTACACTCCTTGCGGGTCCTGGGGCGGCCGAAGATGTGCAGCAGGGAGGTTGGCCAGGCGACGACCGGCAGACATAAGGGCACGGGAGACAATGAAGTCATGACTGTCTCAAGCACACCTGTTGCCCTTCCGCCACCCCAGACTGACGGCCTGTACCAGGTCATGCTGGTCTGCACCGGCAATATCTGCCGTTCCGCCATGGCAAGGGTGGTGCTGTGCGACCGCCTCGCTGCAGTAGGGGTGGCCAAGGGGCCGGGTGGCGGAGGCGCGGCCCTGCCCGCCCCCTCCGACCGGTTGCCTGGCTCCGGCCGACCGGGCCCGTCCCGGTCGGCCGCCTCCCCGCACACTGACTCGTGGCGGGCACCCGTGGCCGGGACCAGTGTCGTGCTCCTGTCGGCAGGCATCTCCGACGAGGAGCGCGGCAACCCTATTGACCCCCGGGCGCGGCGCGTGCTGACCGAGGCGGGCTACACCAGCCCGGAGGCCTCCGAGGCCATCGCGACCCACCGTGCCCGCCGCATCAGCGACGCTGAGATCACAGGCAGCGACCTCCTCCTGGCCATGACCGCCCACCACTGGCGTGAGCTGCGGCGCCGGGGTGAGCGCCTGGGCGCCGACCTCTCGCGTGTGATGATGTACCGGGCGTTGGATCCTGAGGTGTCGCTTGACCACTCGGGCGCGTCGCCGGTACCCGGTACCGCCGCGGTCCCGGAGGTGGTACCGGACCTTCCTGATCCCTGGTACGGGTCCGTGGAGGACTTTGCCGACACTCTCCAGGTGGTTGAGCGTGTCAGCGACGGGCTGGCTGCACGGCTGCGGTCCTGGACCTGAGGCTGCCGGGCGCTCAGCCCAGCCGGGCGTGCAGCCACTCGGTGACGGAGGCCAGGTACTGTGCCCGGGCGGCGGGCCGGGACAGCGCCAGGTCGTGGACTCCCTCGGGGATCTGGCAGACCGTCACGTCCGGTCCCAGGAAGGGTGCGCGTGCCAGCATCTGCTCCACTGACAGCACGATGTCGCTGCGCTGGGCCTCCTCGACCGTCGGTGGTATCCGCCCGGTGGTCGTCGAGCAGCACAGCAGGACAGGCTCCTGGATGCCCGGGCCGTGGTGTACCTCGCGGTGCAGACGGCGGACCGCTGTCAGGAAGCCGGCGCGTGCCGGGAAGGACACTGCTGGCTTGAGGGCCAGGTCCCAGTCCCAGGTTCCCTCCCAGCGCTGGTGCAGAGCACGTACGTAGATGTCGACGGCGCCGGGCCCGTACCCCGCGCTGCGGGGGTCGGGGATGACCCGGTCGGGGTCGTGACGGGACAGGAGGTCCACGAAGGCGGTTCCGTAGGAGCGCATGAACGCGGAGGCCTGGAGGTCCAGCCAGGGCGAGTTGAGGACCACGGCCTGCACTGTGGCCGGGTGGTCGGCCGCCCAGATGACTGCCTGCAGGCCACCGGTGGAGTGCCCGTTGAGGACCACGGTGTCGTGCCTGTGCTCGGAGCGGATGATGTGCAGCGCCCTGGCGATCTCCTCGTCGTGGACGCGGAGGTCGCGCACGCTGTGGGGGTGTGGGTGCCCGGCCCCGGCCCGGGCGCAGGAGCGCAGCTCAAGGGCGTAGAACTCGTAGCCCGCCTCCAGGTAGGTCTGGGCCAGGTGGGTCTGGAAGAAGTAGTCGCTGTGGCCGTGGATGTAGAGCACGGCCTTGGCGTGTCGCGGCGCGCCCTCCTGCCCGGCCTGGTGCTGGTGGACCAGGACGGCGTGGTGGGCGCCGGGCGCCTTCCGGGGTGACTCCTGGACAGGGACGCGCCGGGCCACCCACGGGTCTCCCAGGATGTCAGGTGTGACACTCTCAGCGAGGGAGTCGGCGGCGGACGAGGACGGTTCGGGACTCATAGCGTGATCCAAGCACAGTCCTCGACGTGCGGAGGCGTCGCGGGGGGTGTGCCCGCTTGCGGGATGTCCTTCTGCGGGCGGGCGCAGGGCAGCGGCCGCCTGGGGAGGGTCGAGTGGCAGGGAGGGCCAGGCGTCTGGTTCTGCGCACGGCAGTGCCCAGGCGGGGAGGGCGCCGCCGAGGAGCCACACCCTGCCGTAGAGGCCGGACGTGCAGTGCCCAGGCGGGGAGGGCGCAGCCTGGTCGTGGGGCGGACGTGTGCGCCGTGGCATGGGTGCGGGAGCCCTGAGGGTGTCAGCTTGCCCTCGGGGTCCGGGGTGCGTAACGTATGACCGACCATCCAGAGCAGCCGAGAGACCTGGCTCGCTGACGTTGCAGCAACCCCCTTCGCGGTGCGGGTGCTTCCGCCAGGACCGATGGAGGTAGGTAGTGAGCGGACCAGCTGTGAGCCCCCCGGACGACAGGTCAGCCCACCGGAAGGGGTCTGGTGGCTCCAGCCAGGCTGGGAGGCGTGGTGGGCAGACAGCCCCCGGCCCCCGGGAGGCTGCAGGTGCGTCCCTGTCCTCTGTGTCTTCAACCCCCGGGGAGGACGCCCCGGCGTCGCCCGACCCGATGATCTCGCTGAAGGACGTCCGCAAGGTCTACCGCCTGCGTGCAGGGGTGGAGGTGCGTGCCCTGGACGGGCTGAGCCTCGACGTCGCCCCCGGGACCATCCACGGCATCGTCGGGACCTCCGGGGCGGGCAAGTCCACGCTGGTGCGCTGCCTGACCTCCTTGGAGCGTCCCACTGAGGGACGTATCCGTGTCGCCGGGCAGGACATGACCTCCCTGTCCGCCCGCCAGCTGCGTGAGGCCCGCCGTCGCATCGGGATGGTTTTCCAGCACGCCAACCTCCTGGACCAGCGCACCACGGCGCAGAACATCGCCTACCCCCTGGCCCTGGCGGGTGTGCCCAGGGGGCAGCGCCGCCAGACTGTTGAGCGCATGCTTGAGCTCGTGGGGCTGGCTGACCGGGGTGCCTCCTACCCGGCTCAGCTCTCCGGCGGCCAGAAGCAACGCGTCGGTATCGCCCGGGCGCTGGCCGACGACCCCGACGTCCTGCTGTGCGACGAGCCCACCTCCGCCCTGGACCCGGAGACCACGCGCTCTATCCTGGGGCTCATCAGGGACGTGCGTGACGCCCTGGGCCTGACCGTCATCATCATCACCCACGAGATGAGCGTGGTCCGCCAGGTCTGTGACGCGGTGAGCCTGCTGGAGGCGGGCCGGGTCGTGGAGGGCGGCCGCCTGGAGGACGTCGTGCTGGACACATCCTCCCGGCTCTCCCGTGAGGTGGTTCCTCTCCCCGCCGTCCCTGAGGCTGCTCGCGCCTCCGGGGACGCGGTCCTTGACGTGTGCGTCACGGCGCACCCGGGCGAGCCGGCGGCGGTCGCCCTGATGTCGATGGTCGCCGAGCTGGGCGGGGACATCGCCTCCGGGGTCTTTGAGACGGTCGGCGCGGCCCAGATCGGCCGTCTGGCCGTGACCGTTCCCGCTGCCCAGGCGTCGCGCTGTGTCACCGCGTTGCGCCAGGCCGGTATTACTGCGGAGGTACGAGCGTGAGTCTTCTTGTGGGTGTCTCTGCTGCCGCGCACGGCTCCACGCAGGCGGCCCTGGGTGTGCTGGGCCCTGCGGTCCTGGCCGCCAGCAGACAGGACCAGACGTGGCAGAACAACCCGGTGTTCGAGCGCAGGCTCCTCAGTGCGGTCACCGAGACGATGCAGATGACCCTTGTCTCAGGGTTCCTGACAGTCGTCCTGGGGCTGCTCCTGGGACTGGCGCTGGTGACGACGGGCACGCGTGGCCAGCACCGCAACCGTCCTCTCTACGAGGTCCTCTCCTTCGTGGTCAACGTCGGGCGCTCCATGCCCTTCATCATCCTCATGGTCGCTATCGCCTCCCTGACGCGGCTGATCGTGGGCACCTCCCTGGGCTGGCAGGCCGTCTGCGTCCCGCTGACCATCGGGGCGATCCCCTTCTACGCGCGCCTGGTGGAGACGGCGGTCAACAACGTGGACCACGGCAAGGTTGAGGCGGCTCTCATGATGGGGGCCTCCGGGACCCAGATCACCTGGGGGGTGCTGGTCCGAGAGGCGCTGCCCACCCTCATCCAGTCGGCCACGGTGACCCTGATCGCCCTCCTGGGCTACACCGCCATGGCGGGCACCATCGGGGGCGGGGGGCTGGGGGACCTTGCCATCCAGTACGGCTACAACCGCAGCATGTCCGACGTCATGGTCGTCTCCGTCGTCCTGATCCTGCTGATCGTCGCTGCCATCCAGCTGGTTGGCGACATGCTCAGCCGGCTGGTGGACCACCGCTGAGGAACCACCAGCCGGAGGAACGGCGAGCCGTCTGGGGCCTGGGCCGCTGCCGGGGGCTGACGCCCCACTCACGGCAGTGACCGCCCGGCACCCCGGTACGGCACCCGACCTCGGCGGCGGTCGGCCTGTGCGGGCGACTGCCTACCTGACACCCTGCAGCTGCCGTGGCCAGGGCCTTGTCGGCCTGGGACCCACGGCTCGCACCCGAAAGGACCTCTCACATGTCTTCCATTTCTCCTGTCTCCCCCGGGCGCCGCGTGGGGACGGCTCCGGACACGTCGCCCGGCCTGACCCGTCGTGCCTTCTCCACCGGGCTCGTCGTGGCTGTCGGGGCGACCCTGGCCGCCTGCGGCAGCAGCTCGGGGCCGGTCCCCGGTACCGAGGAGCAGGGCGACGACGTCGTCATCTCGGTCGGGGCCACGCCCGTCCCCCACGTGCAGATCCTGCAGTACGTCCAGGACAACCTGGTGGAGGGCAGTGGCATCAGCCTGGACATCGTGGAGATCAACGACTACCAGACGCCGAACACCTCCCTCAACGATGGCGACCTGGCCGCCAACTTCTACCAGACCCCCAACTTCCTGGAGCAGCAGATTGACGAGAAGGGGTACGACTTCGTCAGTATCGCCGACGTCCACATCGAGCCCCTGGGCCTGTACTCCTCTGAGCACACCTCGGTGGACGACCTCCCCGAGGGAGGGCTCATCCTGCTCAACAGCGACCCTGCCAACACAGCCCGCGGGCTGCAGCTGCTGGCCGACAACGGGCTCATCGAGCTGGACGACTCCGTCGAGATGCCCGGCGTCAACGACGTCACCTCCAACCCGAAGAACTTCGAGTTCGAGACCGTGGACGGGGCGCAGACGGCCGCCTCGATGCCTGACGCCGCCGCTGCGGTCATCAACGGCAACTACGCGATCGACGCGGGCCTGAGCCCTAACGAGGACTCGCTGCTCCTGGAGACGGCCGAGGGCAGCCCGCACGTCAACCAGCTCGTCGTGCGTGCTGGGGACCGGGAGGAGCCGAGCCTCCAGAAGCTCGCCGAGCTCCTTAACCACGATGACGTGCGCGCCTTCATTGAGGAGAACTGGAGCGACGGCTCCGTGCTGCCCGCCTTCTGAGAGGGTTCCAGGAGGCTTCAGCTGCGTGGGGGCCGGGCCGCCACGGGCTGCTGCCCGTGGGCCGGGCTCCGGTGCCCTCTGCCGGGGAGCGGTCGCTGTGCGGCCCTCCCGGGCAGAGGGCACGTGCCTTGCTGCTGCTCTTGCTCCCCTGGCTGGCGTGCGGCCCTCCCGGGCAGGGAGGTGCGTCCCGCTTCATCGCCTCCGTCTCGACTGGAACGGTGCGGCCCTCCCGGGCAGGGAGGTGCGGCTGCGTACAGGTGTCGCTCGTGGGAGACGGGGCAGAGTCTCCGGCCCGTGGCCGGGGAGTCGGGCGTCGTGGTCCTGGCACTCCTGAGGTCCCGTGAGATGGTGGGGTCGTGGAGGAGCCGAGGGACCCTGCTGCCACCGTGGCAGGAAGAGCGGGGGCTCGCGTATGAGGCGCGTGCCCTGGGCATGGGGCCGTCCCCCCGCACTCGGTCGAGAATTGCTTTTGCATGCTCTCTCCTGAGCCTGCTGGGCTGGACCTCGTTGACCAGCGGCACCATAAGAGCCGCTTGCTCATCCGTGGTTGCCGTCGTTGCGAACAACGGCGAGCTGCGG
Organism: Actinomyces wuliandei; assembly: GCF_004010955.1. Classification (NCBI taxonomy): domain Bacteria; kingdom Bacillati; phylum Actinomycetota; class Actinomycetes; order Actinomycetales; family Actinomycetaceae; genus Actinomyces; species Actinomyces wuliandei. The sequence goes on along the minus strand of NZ_CP025227.1, from coordinate 2,951,314 downwards.
TCTCAGGCGGCGTTCGTCCTGTTCGGAGTAGTCTTGTAGCCGTCCGCGCCCTGCGGGAAAGCGTTGGCCGGACCTAGTCCACGATCCCGTAGAGGCGGTCTCCGGCGTCGCCCAGGCCCGGCACGATGTAGGCGTGCTCGTTGAGGCTGTCGTCCACGGCTGCGGTCACCACGGTGACGTTGGCGCGCTGGCCGACCGCCGCCTCCAGGGTGGACACGCCCTCGGGGGCGGCGATGAGGCAGATGGCGGTGACATCGCGGGCGCCGCGCTCCAGCAGGTAGTCGATGGCTGCGACCAGGGTGTGCCCGGTGGCGAGCATCGGGTCGATGACGAAGCACTGGCGTCCCGACAGGTCCTCGGGCAGGCGGTTGGCGTAGGTCTCGACCTCAAGGGTGTCGTCGTCGCGCTTCATGCCCAGGAACCCGACCTCGGCTGTGGGCAGCAACCGGGTCATGCCCTCCAGCATGCCCAGGCCGGCGCGCAGGATCGGCACCACGATAGGGCGGGGGTCGGCCAGGCGGCGGCAGTGGGCCACGGCCACGGGGGTGGTGATGTCCACCTGCTCGGTGCGCACCTCCCGTGTGGCCTCGTAGGCCAGGAGGGTCACGAGCTCGTCTACCAATGGGCGGAAGACCGCCGAGGGCGTCCTGGCGCTACGCAGGACAGAGAGCTTGTGGTTGATGAGCGGGTGGTCGGCAACGAGCAGGCGCATGGGACCAGGGTACGGTCCCGGCCTGTGTCAGGCCTGGCAAGTGCTGCTGCGAGGGTGCTGGGCCGGCACAGCGAGGATGCTGCACATCTTCACTACGTCCTCCACCTGGGCGTGTACTGTGTCGCGCCAAGAAATGCTGAAATGATGCGGATCAGGTATGAGTGTGCAGGCTGCGTGGCATCCCAAGATGTGCGGCTGGTACCCCAGGAGGCTCGTACCTCACGGGGTGTCACGAGTCGTGCGTGTCGTCTCAGAAGACCTGGCAGTACCGGGGCACCTGGGAGGACGGTGGTGACTGCGCGCCACGATGGACGGTCCACCTCCAGGCTTGTACTGATCGGTACAAGTCCGCTAGGCTTGTCTGTACTGGTCGGTACAAGACAGTCTGGAGGAGCCTGGTTTGGAGAAGCGTGGTGTGATGTGGGTGCGAAGCCTTGTGCATGGGGCTGGCTCTTCTCGCCTGTCCTCCTGGGTGCGGTCGCCATCGTGGTGGTCGGCTTGGTCTTTCACCGCCTCACGGGAACCGTCTGCCCGACTCGCGTGGCAGTGACTGCCGCGACTGCCGCGCCGACGACGACGCATGGCAGAGTGTGAGGCCGTGGCAGATCGGATGCGGGTACGGGCGCAGCTGGCAGAGCTGTTCCGCGAACGAGGATTCGCGGCGACCTCACTGCCGGAGATCAGTGAGGCAACAGGGCTGGGAAAAGGAAGCCTCTACCACCTGTTTCCCGGCGGCAAGCAGCAGATGCTCACCGAGGTCGTCGCCGACGTCAACGACTGGTTCGAGCGGCACATCTTCTCGCCCTTGGAAGACCCGCGTCCCGGCCTGGGAGCAATGTTCGACGCTGTGAGTACCTATTTCGACTCAGGCCGGCGGCTCTGCCTCATAGGCCGTATCGGCCTCGAACCAGGGCTGGAGGGGCTCTCCGCAGCCCTTTCAGACTACTTCGCCAGGTGGCGCTCTGTGCTCAGCGCGGCACTGCTCAGCCTGGGCTACTCCGGTGACGATGGCGATGACTACGCCGAGCAGATTATCGTCAGCATTCAGGGTGCGCTCATCCTGGCTCACGCCCAGGACGACCCGACAGTCTTCACCCGTACCATCGCCCGGCTCCGCGCCACCGTAGGAGCGTAGAGCCGTTGCGCTCGGCTGAACTTCTGGTCCGCTGCACAAGGTGGCGCGCCGGGAGGTACGCGGCTGGCGCAGCCTGGGCCGGAGTGCGCCACCCACTGCGGTGGCGCCAGTACGGTGAAGGAGTCACCTGCGGGCACTCCGGGGCGACACTCCGGGGCGATGTGGCCTCTGGTGATGTGAGGCTCCCGGGGGTGCGCGCAGGGACGTTGACGGCTCCACCGGGAGCTGCCAGAGGACCACGGAGGACTGCCATGACCACCCAGACCATTCCGGACATCATTCTCAACAACGGCGTCACTATCCCGCAGATCGGCTACGGCGTCTTCCTGACCCCGCCGGAGGAGACGGAGCAGGCGGTGCGCGATGCCCTGGAAGTTGGCTACCGCCACATCGACACCGCCCAGGCCTACCGCAACGAGGCTGGTGTGGGGGCGGCCGTGGCCGCCTCCGGCCTGCCGCGCGAGGAGGTCTTCCTGACCACCAAGGTGTGGATCTCCAACGCCGGGGAGGAGCGGGCCGCCCGTTCCATCGAGGGTTCCCTGCGTCGTCTGGGGACCGACTACATCGACCTGCTCCTGGTCCACCAGCCCTTTGGCGACTACTACGGCACCTACCGCGCCATGGAGAAGGCCCTGGAGGCAGGCAAGGTGCGTGCCATTGGTGTGTCCAACTTCTATCCCGACCGCTTCGTGGACCTGGCAGGCAACGTGGACGTGGCCCCGGCGGTCAACCAGATGGAGACCCACGTGTTCAACCAGCAGGTGGACAACCGCACCTGGTACGCCAAGTACGGCACCGCGCTGGAGTCCTGGGGGCCGCTCGCCCAGGGGAGGAACAACATCTTCACCCACCCGGTGCTTTCCAGCATCGGGGAGAAGCACAGCAAGAGCGCTGCCCAGGTTGCCCTGCGCTACCTGCTGCAGCGTGACGTCATTATTATCCCCAAGTCGGTCCACCGGGAGCGCATGGTCTCCAACCTCGACATCCTCGACTTTGCTCTGGACGAGGCTGACCTGGAGACGGTCGCCACGCTCGACGAGGGCCACAGCCTGACTGTGGACCACCGCGACCCTGAGTTCATCGGCTACCTGGCGACCTACCAGGTCGAGGAGGACTGACCCCCCGTCATGCTGCACATCTTCGGCTGGCGGGCTTGGGGTGGAACCGCAAGAACATGCGGTTCCACCCCCCAGCGCGTCCTACCAACCGCCACATTCCTCTGCCAAAATGTGCAGCAGGCTCTCCGGTGCACATCTTGGACGGCCTCTGCCTTTTCCTGAGGCGGGCAAAGGTGGAACCGGCCCCGGAAATCCAGGGGATCTAGCGGGTAGTTCTTGGTGGCTCCGGGGCTGCCGTCTGAAGATGTGCAACCATGAGGGTGCAACTGCGTGGGTGTGCCTCGCGTGTGGCAGGCTGTGCCGCGCCTACTGGGCGGAGCCGCCTGAGGCCCGGGCTGCGGTCTCGGTGAAGCCGAGGTACTCCAGCCAGCGCTCGTAGTGGTCCAGGACGTCGTGGGCTACCTGGTCGGCGGACCAGTCCATGAGGTCGTAGCCCTGGCCGCCCCCGCTGGGACGCACCTCCAGGCGCACGGTCAGGTCGTCGGCCTCGTGGACCACAGGGCCGTAGGCGGGCACGGGAGCCTGGACCATGCGGACCACGTAGCGGAAGGAGTCCAGCCCGCTGGAGCGCTCGTAGTCGGTGTCGAGGGAGTCCTCGCCCTCCGCGGACTCGCCAGCCTCGGTCGCACTGACGACAAGGGTGGCGCGTCCCAGGAAGTTGCGCTCGTCGTCGGGGTCCTGGGCCTCCTCACCCTCGACGACCACCTCAGCGAGCAGGTTCTCCTTGCGCAGCTCGGTGGCCACGGCCTCCAGGGCGGGGACGATGCGGTTGTCCAGCGCCCGTTTAGCGCGGGCCGGGGAGACTGTGTTGAAGGTGTGGGAGAGCCGGTCCTGCCATGAGATGCGTTTGAGTCCGGCGGCGGTCCCGGTCAGGCCCAGGCTGCGGTTGCGGTAGGCCTGCGAGCGGGTGACGCTGTGGCTGGCCTCGGTACGCAGCGCCTTCCACAGGCAGAACATGACCATGATGATGACGCCGGAGAAAGGCAGGGCCATGACGATGGTGGCCTGCTGGAGGATCGGGATGCCGCCCGCCACGAGCATGGCGATCGTGAGGACACCGACCAGGCTGGCCCAGAAGATCCGCAGCCAGGCAGGGGCGTCCTCCTTCTCGGAGCGTACGTGGCTGGACAGGCTGGCCATGACCAGGGCGCCGGAGTCGGCGCTGGTGACGTAGAAGAGGATGCCGATGAACAGTGCCAGAGCGACGAGGAAGGTGCCCCCGGGAAGGTGGGTGAGCAGGGTGTAGAGCCCCTGCTCGGGCTCGTTGACGGTCAGCTCGGCGAACTCCATGTTTCCGGAGCGGATGAGGTCCAGTGCGCTGTTGCCGAAGATCGAGCTCCACATGAGCACGTAGCTGAAGGGCAGGATGAGGGCGCCGAGGACGAACTCGCGGATCGTGCGTCCGCGGGAGATGCGGGCCAAGAACATGCCGACGAAAGCGGCCCAGGCGATCCACCAGGCCCAGAAGAAGAGTGTCCAGCCGTTGAGCCACTCGGTGGGCCGGTCGTAGGCGTAGGTCTCCAGGGTCAGGGAGGGGAACTGGGTGACGAAGTCGCCAACATTACCTACGATCGCGTCGATGAGGAAGGCGGTGTCGCCGGTGACCAGGACCCACATGGCCAGGCCCACCGCGAGAAGGACGTTGATGTTGGACAGGACGCGCACACCACGGTCCACCCCGGACACGGCGGAGACGGTGGCCATGAGCACGGACAGGACGATGAGCCCGATCTGCGTGGGGGTGCCCTGGGGCAGGCCGAACAAGATGGTCAGGGCGACGTTGAGCTGGACGACGCCGACCCCCAGGGAGGCAGAGATCCCCACGGCCCCGCCGATGAGTGTGGCGGCGTCGGCGATGTGCCCCAGCACGCCGTCGGTACGGTCGCCGAGCAGGGGGCGCAGGGTGGATCGCACGGCCAGGGGCTGGTGGCGACGGTAGGCGAAGTAGGCCAAGGCCATGCCGACGATGGAGTACAGGCCCCAGCCGGTGATGCCGTAGTGCAGGAGGGTCAGGACGATGGCGTTGCGGGCGGCCTCGACCGTCTGCCCCTCCCCGGTGGGAGGCGCCATGTACTGGGCGACCGGCTCGGCCACGGCGTAGAACATGATGGCGGTTCCCACGCCGGCGGCGAAGAGCATGGCGGCCCAGGAGAAGGTGGAGAAGTCTGGGGTGGAGTTGCTGGGCCCCAGCCTGATCCTGCCGAAGCGGCTCGACAGCGCCAGGATGAGGGCGAAGAGGAGGGTGACGGTGACCAGCAGGATGTAGAAGGAGCCGAACCAGCGACCCGTCCAGGAGACTGCGCTGCTGAAGGCGTCTGACACAGTCTGGGGGAAGAAGATGGCGCTCAGGGCGATGGCGGCGATGACGATGGCGGCGGAGACGAAGACCGGGGTGTTGAGGACCTGTCGCGGCGACCGCTCAGTCTGCTGCTCCGTGGCTTCCTTGGCGGCAGCCCCGGTCGTGGGACGTGCTGGTGGCTGAGACACCGATGTGCTCCGTTCATTTCACTGTGGTTCGTGCCTGTCGTGGTGACCAAGGCAGATTCGTGCAGACCGGAGTGACCCTGGCAGGTTCGCGGGGATATGGCAACCGCAGCCCCTGCTGTAGTGCCGAAACCTAGTGGAAGGACTCTCTGGTATCTGAGGGATTTCGTGGGGTCGGTGTGAGATGTGTCTCTTTTGTTGCGCGGAGGTCTCCGCCGGGTCCTCAAGGCCGTGAGGGCGTGGTGCGTGCGGGGCTGGGACCCGCTGGGGTGCCGCTTCGGCAGGGGGAGGGGAGAGGGCGGGATACGGTGCGTGCGGGGCTGCGACGCTGGTCTGCCATCCTGGGGCTGTGGAACAGACGGCCAGGCGGGACACGACGTGGGTGACGTCGGTGACGACGGACTCCCCGGGCTCTTCCGTAGGGTTTTCTCCGGGCTCTCCGGGCTCTCCGGGCTCTTCTGCCGACTCCGCGGCCATGGCGCGGGCGCTGGAGCTCGCTGCGGCGGCGGGATCACGGGGCGAGGTCCCGGTGGGCGCGGTGGTCCTGGGGGCAGACGGCCAGGTCCTGGCCGAGGCTGCCAACGCCTGTGAGGCCGAGTGCGACCCGACGGCGCACGCGGAGGTCCGGGCGCTGCGCGCTGCCGGCGCCGTCCTCGCGGACGCCCGGCTCCAAGGGTGCACGCTGGTGGTCACGCTTGAGCCGTGCACCATGTGTGCCGGCGCTCTTGTGCTGGCCCGGGTGGCTCGGCTCGTCCTGGGGGCCTGGGAGCCCAGGACCGGCGCCTGTGGCTCAGTGCGTGACGTGGTGCGCGATGCGCGCGCCAACCACCAGGTCGAGGTGCGTGCCGGGGTGCGGGAGGAGGAGTCGGCGGCCCTGCTGGAGGAGTTCTTCTCCCGGCGCAGGACGGAGAGGCTGCCAGGGGCCTGACCGCGCTCTGGCGGAGCCCAGCCAGGCCCCGGAGGGTCAGGTGTGTGTGGCGCAGGGACGTGCTACTCGCAGGCGACGCCGTCCTTGTCCCGGTCGAGCCTGTCGCGGTACCCGGGGTCCCCCTGATAGATCGGGGTTGCTCCGGCATCTCGGGCTTCCTGGCAGTTCTCGTAGTAGACGTCTGACCGGGGTGGTTCCGCCGGTGCCTCTGGTGGGACAGGCTCGGCTGGTGCCTCGGGCTCCGGCTGGGGCGGCTCAGGTGGCGCCGGGGATGTCTCGGGTGCGGGCGTGCCTGGCTCCTGGGTGGTTGTTGCTGGCGGGTCGACGGTGGCTGTCGGAGTGGCCGCCACCGTGGGCAGGGGGCTGGCCGTTGCTGGCGCCGAGGTCGGGGCCTCGTGTCCAGAGGCGGGCGGTGGGTCCAGGCTGTCTGCCTGCCCGTCGTCGCAGCTGCCGACAGCACCGAGGCAGAGCACGAGCACGAGTGCGGCCAGCACCCGCTTGTGGCCTTCTCGTGGTCGAGATGCTGCGTCTCGGGCCGGGCTGCCTGCTGCAGGCGTGACGGGGGAGGGGGTGAGAGCGGGCATAGATGAGGGGACACCTCGAAACAATAAGTAAAGACAGAGGATAGGGCGTCCTGCTGGGACATTACGATTAATGAAACGGGAGGTCTCCGCGAGGTCTGGTGCGGCTTGCCGGAATGGTACGGAATAGTGACCAAAGTGTTGTGTGGAAGGTGTGCGAGGGTGCGCCTGGTCCGTGGGGTCGCCGTGCCTGCCACCCAGGGCTCGTGGCCCAGGTGCTGCTGTGACACACTAGGGGACCGGGATTGGCCTGCGGTGCCGCGCAGGGGTGCGGCAAGAAGTAACTGGGGGTACTGATGGATCTTCGCACCTTTCTTGACCACGTCGCCTCTGGCCAGCCGATCCGTGGCGGCAGCCCGGAGGCTGCCTTCCAGAACGCGCGTGCCGTGGAGGTCCAGCGCCTGACGGCCGAGCTCAACACCGGCTACCACGATCCGGAGGAGATCCGGGCGCTCATGGAGCGCATCACCACTCGCGCGGTTCCGGCGTCCTTCCGTCTTTTCCCGCCCTTCACCACGGACTTCGGGGCCAACATCCACCTGGGGGAACAGGTCTTCATCAACTCCGGGTGCCGGTTTCAGGACCAGGGCGGCATCTGGGTGGGGGACCGGTGCTTTATCGGGCACGACGTGGTCCTGGCGACCCTGGACCACTCCCTTGCGGTCGCCGACCGGGCCACCACCCACCCGGCCCCGATCCGGCTGGGCGACGACGTGTGGGTGGGAGCCAAGGTTGTCGTCACCAGCGGTGTCACGGTGGGGGACGGGGCGGTCCTGGCTGCCGGGGCGGTCGTGACCAGGGACGTGCCCGCGCGGACTGTTGTGGGAGGGGTCCCGGCCCGGACCATTGGGCAGGTGCCTGAGGACTGAGCCCGGTGGGTTCGGCGAGGTCACCGCTATGAGCGAGGCCTCTGCTCCGAGCAGCCCTGTGCCCCGGGACTGCTGGCTGGTGCACAGCCAGGAGGCGGCCCTTCAGGGGCGGCGTGCCGTGGAGGTCCAGTACCTGATGGCCGGGCCCGACACCGGTCAGCGGCGTGGGTGTGGTGACCCACCTCGCAGCTGCCGCCCGTTGGAGGGAGCCGGAGGCCCCGTGTACCCTCGGTGCCACAAGGTAGCGTGTCCGAGCGGCCGAAGGTGCAGATCTCGAAAGTCTGTGTGGTTTACAGCCACCCTGGGTTCGAATCCCAGCGCTACCGCCGCAGCGCCCGGGCGGCCCCGTCACCGTGACGGGGCCGCCCGGGCTTGCTTGCGCGCAGCGGTGCCGTGGTGCCTGCGGGTTGCCGGCGCAGCCCCCTCCGTCTTCCCTCTCCGTCACTGCCACCGGGGTCGACCAGGGCCGTGGTGCCTGCGGGTTGTCGGCGCAGACGTGGTGCTTGAGGCGGCGTGTTGCAGGGGTGCTCGCTCAGCTCGTCCGGTCCCACAGTCTCACGTGTCGTATCTCATCTTGACTAGACGGAACTTCAAGGTGGCGCGAGAACCCCGAATATCCAGGCTTTCTTGAGACTATCTCCAGCAACCCCTAATCATCTTAGGTGCTTCTCACAAGCGTGCACGGGTAGTCGGTGCCTTATGGCGCTACCCTCATTCGGGTACGTCAACGACAAACGACAGAGGGAGGACCAATGGCCCTGTCGCCTGCTGTGCCTGAGACCTGGGACGAGGACCCCGCCGGCGTCTCCATCCTCCTGGCTACGGGCCGGGCGCGTCACGACCTTCTGGTTGTCTGTGAGCCACAGCTCCTGACCGAGCTGGACGCGGCCTGGGGCCCCTCTCAGGCGCGGGTGCGCCTGTCCTTCCTGCCCGGGGTCCTGGAGCCCAGGGCGGCCGGTCAGGAGGATGCCCTGCTCTCCTACGACCGCGGTGGCCTCGGGGTCCTTGTCGCCCGGGGTCGTACCTGCCTGCATGAGGGGCACCCCGCCCGCAGTACCACGGCGCTGGCCAGGATCGTGGCGGGCTCCGGCGCCCGGGCCGCCCTCCTGGTCACGCGGGCCTCCTCCGTGGGCGGGGCGGCTCCCGGTGACCTCCTTGCCGTCGGTGACCACGTCAGCCTCTCGGGCACGCCGCTGTTTCCCTCCGAGCGCCTGCTCCAGGCCACCTGGGACGAGGACCTGACTGCCCGCGTGTCGCGTCTGCCCGGTGTGCGCGGCACCGGTGTCGTCGCCCTGGGGGCGGGCCCACTCCGCCCCACTCCCACTGAGGCCAGGATCCTTGCTGGTATGGGGGTCGACGCCGTCGTCACGGACACGGTCGCGGAGGGGATGGCCCTGGCTGGTGGCGGGGTCTCCACGGCGGCGCTGGTGGTCATCGACGACGCCGTCGGCCCTGCCAGTCAGCCCAGCGGCCGTCGAGCCGCCCCGGCTGGCTCCACTGCGCAGCAGCCGGCGGCGGTTGTGGTCCACGAGGCCGTCGAGGCTGTCCTGGCCTGGCTGGCCCGCCACGGCGTGTAGCCCGGCGTGGAGCAGGCCACGTGCCCGGCGTGCGAGATCATGCGGTTGTGCCGCCTGCTGCCCGTTAGAGTCGCGGTGTGAAGCCTTTCCTGTTCCTGGCGACCCGTGACGCTGACGGGCCTGCGGATGCTGAGTACGAGTCGTTCCTGCTGCGTACTGGCCTGGAGGAGTCCACCTTGGTGCGCCACCGTCTTGAGGCTCATCCCATGCCGGAGATCAGCCTTGAGGACTGGTCTGGCATCATCGTGGGTGGCTCCCCTTTCAACACGACGACGCCTGCGGAGAGCAAGTCGGCTACCCAGGTGCGTGTGGAGGCCGAGTTCAACGCCCTCCTCGACCGCGTGGTGCAGACTGACTTCCCGTTCCTGGGGGCCTGCTACGGCGTGGGCACCCTGGGAAGCCACCAGGGGGCGGTGATTGACGGGACCTACCGCGAGGAGGTCTCCGCCCCGGAGATCACGCTCACGCCTGAGGGGCTCGACGACCCGGTCTGCGACGGCATCTCCGCTACCTTCCGGGCCTTCGTGGCCCACAAGGACGCGGTGACGGTGCCACCCCGTGACGCCGTGGTGCTGGCCACCTCAGGCCCGTGCCCCTACCAGATGCTGCGGGTCGGCCAGAACCTCTACGCCACCCAGTTCCACCCTGAGCTTGACGGCCCCGCCCTGTCCTACCGCCTGGGCTTCTACGCCGGGCACGGGTACTTTGAGACGGAGGACCTGCCGCGTATCCAGGCCTGGACCAGCGAGCCGGACGTCAGCGACTCCTGGAAGGTGCTGGCCAACTTCGTGGCGGTGCACGCCCGCGACTGACCTTGTTGACTGACCTTGTTCGCGTGCGGCGAGCGGGACTGGCCGGGGACGTGGCACCAGGTGGAGGATGGCAGCTACGCCTGGGGTACACCTGGGGCCGCTTGCACCTGGTGCCGCTGCAGCCCCTGGGCCAGCCCGGCCGTTGCGCAGAAGGTGCCCGCCTGGGTGGCAGCAGCAAGGGCGCCACCTGGGTGCCAGCCGAAAGGACTCGTTCATGTCTCGTATTGTCATCGTCGGCGGCCACGGCAAGGTCGCTCTTCTCGCCGCCCCGCTGCTCGTTGAGGCAGGCCACGAGGTTGTCTCCCTGGTTCGTAATCCGGACCACGCCGAGGAGGTGGCCGCTACTGGCGCCCTGCCGGTGGTGCTCTCCGTGGAGGAGGCGAGCACGGAGCAGTTCGCCCAGGCCTTTGCCGGGGCACAGGCGGTCGTGTGGTCGGCCGGAGCGGGCGGCAAGGGTGGCCCGGCCCGCACTGACGCCGTTGACCGCGCAGCGGCGCTGCGCTCCATGGATGCCGCTGCGGCAGCGGGCGCCACCCGCTACGTCATGGTGTCCTTCATCACCGCCTACGGCGAGGTCCCGGACGACCACCCGTTACGGGCCTACGCCGTTGCCAAGATCGCCGCTGACCGCCATCTCCAGTCCACCGACCTGGAGTGGACGATCCTCGGGCCTGGCAGGCTGACGGCCCAGGAGCCGTCGGGGCGCGTCACCGTGGAGCGGGTCGGCGGAGAGGACCAGTCCGGCGCGTCGGCACTCACCTCGCGAGGCAACGTGGCACGCGTCATTGCTGCGGTCCTGGACGAGCCGCGCAGCATCGGCCGGGTCATCCCCTTCCACGACGGTGACACGCCGATCGCCCAGGCGGTGGCCAACGTGCCCCTGGCCTACGCCGACCTGTCCTGAGCCTGCCCTGCCCTGGAGCCTGCGGCCCGCTCGGCCACACCCGTGCTGCCCCGCGCCCGCCCCGCTCGTGCCTGCCTCGGGCGGCCCCGTCGGCACGGCAGACCGCAGTAGGTCGCAGCAGGCCCTAGTCCCGCCTGAAGTGGGTGACGAAGTTGCGGATGATTCGTCCAGCCTCGTGCGGGGCCTCGGAGCGGGCCTTGGACAGGATGTCCTCGCTCAGGTCGGGGTCACCGTAGCCGGCGTCGGCGTAGATGCTCACGCGCTGCTCGAAGCGGGCCGCGTCCAGCTCGGGGTTGAACTGGGTGCCGTAGACGGCCTTGCCCACCCGGATCATCTGCACGGGGCAGTCTGGGGAGCTGGCGAGCAGGGTCGCGTTGCGCGGGATCTGCCCCACCCCCTCGTGGTGGCCGACAAACACGCTGAACACCTGGGGCATTCCGTGAAGCAGCGGGTCCTCACGACCCTGCGCGGTGAGGAAGATGTCTGCGGCGCCCAGCTCCTCGCCGAACTCCTCCTCGGCCTGTGTCCCCAGGTAGGCGGCCAGCACCTGCAGGCCGAAACCGGTAGCCAGCAGGGCCACGCCCTCCTTGAGGGCTACGGCCAGCAGCTCGCGCACCTGGTCCTCCACCCTGAGCTGGCTGCGGGTCTTGGCGGTCGCAGGAGTCGAGGGGTTGTAGGGGCTGCCACCGATGAAGACCCCGGAGACGTCGCGGGCGGTGAAGGCATCGAGGAAGTCGATCTCCTCCAGCTGGACGTGCTGCAGGTCCTGGCGGGTCAGTCCGCTCTGCGCCAGGAAGGACTCGTACTCGTGCTGTGCCGCTTCCAGCTCGGGACGCGTAGACACCATGATGAAAGGCTTCACGCCACTACCCTAAGGGGAACCGTTCGCTCAGAGGAACCGGTGGTGGTCGTGCCTCGGGGAGCAGCGGCTCGGGAGAGGCTCAGGGGACCGTGAGCAGCAGCCCACTGAGCCACAGCCAGGCGACGGTGGCGGTGGCGCCGACGACGACGGCCAGCCGGGCCAGGGAGGCCCCTGTGGCGAACCGGGTCCGCAGGCGTCGGGTGGCCCACAGGCCCAGGCCCAGCGCGAGGGCTCCCGCACCTGGCACGGGGGACAGCAGCGCGCAGACCAGGGCAAGGGCGGCCACCGGGTCGGTACGGGGCTGCGGGGCCTGGTAGCCGGGTCCGGCGAAGATCTCTGAGGCTCGGAGAACCTCGGTCCCGGGGAAGGCGGCGTGGTCCTGCGGGGGTCCTGGCCACAGGTCAGACACTGGCTCCGCCGCCGAGGCCACTGAGGGTGCTGAGGGCGCCGACCCGGCTGCGGGAGCCTGCTGCGGTGGTACGGGTGGAGGCGGGCACATAGCCCCATCATGCCTGCACGAGCGCGTGACCGCCTCGCGGGGCACGGCTGGCCTGCTCCCAGGCACGACAGACCTGCGACCGATCCCACCCCTGCTCAGGTCGAGCAGCTCACGGGCGCACGCCTATGCTGAAGACCCGGCAGGCTCTGCCGGGTCCTGCTGCGCAGGCGCGGACGACGTCGGCTGCCGACGCTCACCTGCCCCACGCATCCGTCCACACCGCAGGCAGGAGAAGAATGTCCCCGCTGCCCTCCTCACTCCCCTTCTCCCGTGGCTGGCGCCTTCACGGTGACGGCCGTTCCGTCACGCCCGGCGAGGTCGTGGCTCCTGACGAGAGGCTGACCTGGCCGCGCACGGTTGGTATCGGTGTCCAGCACGTCGTGGCCATGTTCGGCGCCACCTTCCTGGTGCCGCTGCTGACGGGATTCGACCCGGCCACCACCTTGTTCTTCACCGGGGTGGGCACGCTGCTGTTCCTGGGGGTCACCTCGGGTCGCCTGCCCAGCTACCTGGGATCGTCCTTCGCCCTGATCGCCCCGATCGGCGCGGTCACCGGCTACGTGGCTGACGGAGGTGCCCCTCTTGACGCCCACAGGGCCTCCCTGGCTCAGGGTGGTGTCATAGCGGCGGGAGCCTCCCTGATGGTCGTCGGCGTCGTGGTCCACCTGGCGGGTGCCTCCTGGATCGACCGGCTCATGCCACCGATCGTCACCGGTGCGGTGGTCTCCCTCATCGGCTTCAACCTGGCTCCGTCAGCGTGGGACAACGTGCAGGCCGCTCCGGTGACCGCCATGGTCACCATCGTGTCCGTCCTGCTGGTCACCGTCCTGTTCAAGGGGATCATCAGCCGCCTGGCGATCCTGATCGGCGTGCTGGCCGGCTACCTGACGGCCTGCCTGCGTGGCGAGGTGGACTTCTCCGCTGTCTCCTCCGCGTCCTGGGCGGGCCTGCCGGGCTTCCACCCTCCTGCCTTCGACGTCTCCCTCCTGGGGCTGTTTGTCCCCGTGGTGCTGGTGCTGGTCGCGGAGAACATCGGGCACGTGAAGTCGGTGTCCGCCATGACAGGGGAGGATCTTGACGACGTCACCGGGCGCGCCCTGGCTGCCGACGGTCTGTCCACAGTCCTCGCCGGAGCGGGAGGCGGGTCCGGCACCACGACCTACGCGGAGAACATCGGTGTCATGGCGGCGACGCGCGTCTACTCGACCGCAGCCTACGTGGTGGCGGCCACGACGGCGCTGGCACTGTCCATGCTGCCCAAGTTTGGTGCGGTTGTCGCGACGATCCCAGCGGGTGTCCTGGGAGGGGCGGCCACGGTGCTGTACGGCATGATCGGGATGCTGGGGGTCCGTATCTGGGTGCAGAACCGGGTGGACTTCTCTGACCCCGTCAACCTCAACACTGCTGCGGTGTCCATGGTGGTGGCCATCGCCAACTACACCCTGGTGTGGAACGGTACGAGCTTTGAGGGGATCGCCCTGGGCTCGGCGGCCGCAGTCGTCATCTACCACGTCATGCGGTGGGTCTCGAGGGCGCGCGGGACCAATTTGGAGCAGGCGTCCCCGGCCTCGGCCCCCGCAGGCAGCGAGCTGGAGGGGCCGCCCTACTCCCAGCGGGTGCCTGCCCGCGCTGCCCAGGACTGAGCCTCCTGGCGTGTGAGAGGGTGGAAGCAGGCTGACTAGCCGCTGTCAGCCAGTCACCAGTCAAGCGCTGGCTGGTGACTGGCCGTCGTCGGGCCGTCTCAGTCGTCTCGTCAGCTGGCGGTGGCCTCGGCGCTGGCCTCGCTGGCGGCGACGCAGCCCGACGGCGGGACGATCGTCTGGCCGGAGCCCACCAGGGCGATCTCGTCAGCGGTGAGCACCGTGTGGGCGTACTCCGCGCCGAGGACCACCGAGACGGTCTCGTCGGAGGGGTCCAGGCTGGTATCGATCTGCACGGTGGAGTCGGGGAAGATCTGCGCCAGGGAGTACCCGTTGACCAGCCCGGCCTGCGAGACCATGATCTGGACGTTGCCACGGTAGTCCTCGGGCCAGTCGTCAGCGGTGTCCACCGTCAGGCCCGCGTCAGTGAGCACGGTCTCCACGGTGCCGGCCAGGCCGACAGTCTCCGAGCCGTTGTAGACGTTGATGGTCAGCCCCGTGAGGTCCACGGTGGTGGAGTCCGCCGGGGGGCAGGGGGGCGGGGTGTAGGCCTCGGTGGCCTCGTCGCGGGAGAAGGCTGGGCCGCTCAGGGGGATCAGGCCGGTCCACACCATCAGGCCGATCACCACCAGGCCTGCCATGATGGACAGGACTGTACCGATGGCGGTCGTCTGCCGACGCTGCATGTGCTGCCGGTACTCGGCGCGTGGGTCCGCAGGGTTGCTCACGCCCCCAGGGTAGTAGACGGTGGCAGGTGCCGTAGTCCGTCAGCAGTCCTCAGTAGTCCGTCGGCGGGGCCGGGGCGAGTCGGGGCACGCCGTTGGCGTCGACCTCCAGGATCCTGGCGTGGATGGCCGTGCGTCCCTGGAGGGCGGCCCGCAGGGCGCGGTGCAGCCCCGTCTCCAGGTAGAGCTCGCCGTGGTAGGCGACGACGTGGGCGAACAGGTCCCCGTAGAACGTCGAGTCGTCGTCAAGGAGGCTGCGCAGGTCAAGAGTCGCTCGCGTGGTGGTGAGGTCGGCCAGCCGTACCTGGCGCGGTGCGATGACAGCCCACTCACGCTGGGTCGTGACCCCGTGCTCCGGGTACGGGGCCGCCTCGCGCACTGCCTTGAAGATCACGAGGTCATCCTAGTGGTCGTGGGTGCGTGCGGTTGGCAGGGCCACCGTGAGCCGTGGTGAGTGCTCAGATGATGTGGGGTGGTCCCGCAGGTGCTGCGGCGAGTCGCACTGTGCGGTGGGAGGCGCGTCCTACCGAGGGTCGGTTCGGCGTGGTTGAGCACGGCCTGCCGCCTGGCGGCACCTCGTCGTGCCCTGATGACGCCCCGTCATGTGGGGGCGGATGCCCCTTATGAGGGGGTCTGGCGGCTTTATAGTCTCCGCGCGTGCCTAGGACAACACCGACCTGGTCAGACGCGGAGACAAGCACGCGTCCCCGCCTTGCTGTTGACGGGAAGGTGACGGACCTGCCGGTGTGGACGGCGCGCAGCAGGAGCGAGCGCCGCACCGGCCTGCTGGGGACGGACGGGATCGATGGCGCCGTGTGGATCACGCGCTGCAGCTGGGTCCACTGCTGGGGCATGCGTTACCCCATTGATGTCGTCTATATCGCCCGCTCCGGCGAGGTGCTCGCGGTCGCCCCGCTGGCGCCCGGCCGTGTGGGGCTGCCTTGTCCGCGTGCTGCGGCAGTGGTGGAGATGGCGCAGGGGGAGGCTGCTCGCCTGGGGGTGGTCCCCGGCGCGGTGCTGTCAAGCGTGGTTCTTGCGGACCCGGCTGGCCTGACCGGTCCGTCTGGGGCCGCTGACGCTGCTAAGGCTGTCGGCGCCGCTAGGTGCGGTAACGTCGCGGTCCAGGGCCACTGAGGGACGCTGTCGTGCCGTCCCCTCTGCCCCTGTCCTCGTCCCCGTCCTGGTCCCTGGCGTCTTTCCCCGCGCCGCTCCTCCCCGGGTCGCTTTCCGGGTCACTGCCCGCGCTCGCTCCCTGGCTGCTCGGCGCCGTCCTCGTCTGCTCGGTGGTGGTGATAGCGGGGCCGGTGTCGGTATGGGCGCGCCGCTACGTCCGCGAGCCGGTCCCCGACGACGATGACAGTCAGGATGACGGTCAGGATGACAGTCAGGACGTCGGTGACGATGCCGGTGGTGACGCTGCTGGCGCTGCCGACACTGCCGGTGCTGCCGGTGCTGCCCTGGGCCAGCGGCTGGTGTGGCCGGGGCTCCTGGGGTCCGGGCCGCAGGCCGTGCTCGCGCTGCTGTCCGGCGGGCTGTGCGCCTGGTGGGGCCTGCGGGCGGGTGCGACGGGCGCGGCGCTGGTGGCCGTGCCGGTCTATGCCCTGCTGACGTGTGCCGCCAGCGTCGACGTCGTGGCCCGTCTGCTGCCCAATCGGCTGCTGGGCTCGGCGGCGGCCTGGCTGGGGCTGAGTGGGGCGGTGGCGGTGGCGGTCGGAGCGGGGAGCCCGGGCGCGGCCCTGCGGGCGGTGCTGTGCGGCCTGGGGGCTGGAGGCGCCAGCCTGCTGCTCGCGCTGCTCCCCTCAGGCCTGGGGATGGGTGACGTCAAGCTGTGCGCCGTCATCGGGCTGTGGCTGGGCTGGTACGGCGGCCTGGTGGTCCTGGTGGGCCTGTGGGTCGGCGTCCTCCTGGGCGGGCTGGCCGCCGTGCTTCTGCTGGTCTCCCGCCGGGCCGGGCGCAAGGACCCCATGGCCTATGGCCCTTACCTGGTGGCGGGCGCCCTGCTGACGTGGCCCCTGGTGGTGACCTGAGGACCTCTGAGAACCCCTGAGCACGTGGCCGAGCGACGGAGAGGAGTGCCCGTGGTGTGAGGTTAAGAACATGCAGTTCCTGGGAAAAAGATTGCAAGTTTCTGATACCGTCGTTATCGAAACGTTGTTCCTTGGGTCTCCACCGGGAACTCGCCGGGAGATCATCTCGGTGCCGCCTCGTAGGCACCTGAACTAGCTGCCCCCAGCCCCTGTTGGCTGTGGGTTGCTAAACCGGCCACGGTGCTGCACGCGCGGCGTGCGGCAACAACGCAGAAACTCCCCATAGACACAGAAAGTTCCCACACGATGCTTGTGCTCCCCACCTCCCGTTCCCCCGGCGGTGACACCGGTGACCAGGACGCCTCCCAGGTCCTTGAGATTCTCGCGGGCCAGGACCGCGGTCCCGTGCTCCTCCTGTGCCGCACCGGTGAGGAGGAGCAGGAGGCCCGCACGGTTCGCGGCGTCCTCAACGACGGTTCGCTCGGTGTGCTGGCGCTTGACGAGCCGGAGACGCGGTTCCGGGCGCTCGCCTACTGCCTCTCCCGGCTCAGCCCGCAGGTGCTGGGCCAGGCCCCCGTCGTCATCAGTGCTCTTGCGCCCGCACTACGCACCCGGGTCGCGCTGACCTCGGTCAGCAGGCTGACCAGCCCGGCGCCCAGCCTCAGCCAGCACGTCCAGGGCCTGCTGCCGGGAACACGTTTTGCCCTGGACCTGGGCCGGGGGGTGGTCACCAAGGTCAACGACCTCACCTGGGAGGTGCCCAGGCAGGCGCGCCTGGCGGTGTGGGCCGCCCAGGACGACTCGGGCCGGGTCATCGCCAACCTGGAGCAGCTCGGCATCCGCCGCGAGCCGCTCCTGCCCCGCTCCCGGCGCTGGCCGGCGCGGGCCTGGGCGGAGCTGACAGTGCTTGACGCGGACCCGGAGCCTCTGGTCACCCAGGCCCTGACGCGCTTTGCCCGGACAGCCTGTCCGCGCTGCGGGCAGCTGGCGACCCCGCAGGGCTGCCTCCTGTGCGGGACCTGGCCCTACGAGACCGCGCCCCGTACCGGTCCCCGTGCTGCTTCTGCTGCCCCTGCTCCGCCACCGCCTACCGTCCCGGCACCGCCACCCCCCGCAGCCCCTGCGCCGCCGCCACCCGCTGCTTCTGCCCACTCACCAAAGGAGGCATGATGAATCCACGCCAACGACGCGGCGTCCTGCTCATTCTCGCCACGGTCCTGGGTGCGCTGGTCACCTTCGTGGTGGTGCTCAACTACGTCCAGTCCGTCTCCTCCCAGGTCGGTCCCGTGACTACGGTCCTGGAGCTGTCGGGCGACGTCAACGAGCTGCAGGAGGTCACGGCCGAGGACGTCACGGCGGTCGAGGTGCCCCGGCGCTGGGCCCCTGACGACGCGCTCCACGACCTGAGCGAGCTCCAGGGGAAGGTGGCCGCCTCCTCCTACAGCCAGGGGGCGGTCCTCCAGGCCAGCATGCTCCAGGACCCCCCGCAGCTGACGGAGGGCTACCGGGAGGTGACGATCATGGTGGACGCGGAGACCGGCGTGGCCGGCAAGATCACCTCCGGCGCCCGGGTGGACGTCGTGACCACCCTGGAGGACCCCACCACCGAGCAGCGCACGGCCGAGGTCATCATCCAAAACGCCCTGGTCACCGACGTGGGAGTCGCGACCACCGTGGAGGACGAGTCCGACTCCGGCGACTTCTCCGAGTCGGAGGCCGTGCCGGTCACCTTCGCCCTGACCCCGGACGACTCGCTCAAGCTGGCCTACGGGGAGAGCTTCTCCACCAAGCTGAGGCTCCTGCTGCGTCGCGAGGGTGACGACAGCCTGGTCGTCAATCCCGAGTACACCGCGATGGACGTCCCGGCTGAGGGCGAGGAGGGCGAGCAGTGATGCAGTACCTTCTGACCAGTGAGGAGGCCGTGCGCCGGCAGGTGGCCGCTGCCCTGGCGGAGGCCGACGGGCTGGGCGAGGTCACGGCGGTGGAGTCCCTGGCACGTCTGCGCGAGCACCTGGATACGGACGAGGGCTCCTGCGTCCTGGTCGACGAGGCCCTCGCCGACGTCTCCGCGCTCGCGGTCGTGCAGGAGGTGGCTCGCTCCTACCCCCTGGTCCCGGTCATCCTGCTGGTTCGCAGCCGCAGCACCGAGCTCCTGAGCGCAGCCATGGACGCGGGTGCCCGCAGCGTGCTCACCCTCCCCCTGTCCCTGGAGGAGCTCTACAGCCGCCTCCAGCCGGTGCTCGCCTGGTCCCAGGCGGTACAGGGGCTCGGGGTGCAGGAGGAGGACGGCGCCCGGCGGCAGGGCACCGTCACCGCCGTGGTCGGAGCCAAGGGCGGGGTGGGGACCTCCACGGTCGCGCTGGTAGCAGCAGGCCAGCTGGCCCAGCACGCCCGCACCTGCCTGGTGGACCTGGATGTGCGCGGAGGGGACCTGGCCGCGATGGCGGGCCTGTCCGTGCGGCGCTCGATCATCGACCTGGTGGACATCGCGGCGGAGGCCAGCGCCCGGGAGGTCGCCGAGGTCACCTACCCGCTGCCGGGCGGGCTCTCCCTGCTGCCTGCCCCGGAGCACGGCGAGGCGGGGGAGGCCATGACCGAGGCGGCCACCCGTCAGGTCATCAGCATGCTGCGCTACCAGTTCGACCACGTGGTCCTGGACTGCGGCAGCCGCATGGACGACGTCCTGGCCATGGCACTGGACTGCGCGGACCGGGTGCTTGTGGTAGCGACCCCCGACGCCCCGGCCCTGCGCTCGGTGCGGAGCCTGACGGAGGCACTCACCCGACTTGACATTGCCCGTGGACGGACCGTGGAGATGGTGATGAACCGCAGTGGCCGACAGCGCGAGATCCAGCCCAGGATGGCGGCGCGGATGACCGAGCTCCCCCTGGCCGCCTCCGTCCCCGACCTCACCGCGCAGATGGACGTGGCGGTGAACTCCTCCACGCTGCTGACCGCCAAGGTGCCTGCCCTGGTGAAGGCGGTCCAGCCCGTGACCAGCATGCTCCTGGGTGGGGCCGTGGCCGTGTCAGCGCCTCCCCCGGAGGAGGCGCGGGCGCCTGGCTCACGGCTGCGTCGTCGCGGTGCCCGGGGCCTGCGCTCGCAGCGGGGGCAGGTGATCGTCGAGTTCCCGGCGGTGTTTGCCCTGGCCACGGCCGCGCTGCTGCTGGGCGTCCAGCTGCTCGGCTACGGAGTGTCCTACATGATGGCCAACCACGCGGCACAGGAGGCGGCCCACGCCTACGGGACCGGCATGAGCACCTCACAGGTCCACCGCGAGGTGAGGCAGCGCTTGCCTGTCCCCTACCGGTCGGGGATGCGGATCGAGCGCAGCGCCTCCAGCGAGGTGACGGTCACCGTCCCGGTGCCCTCCGTCCTCGACCTGAGCACCTCCGCCAGTGCCGGGATCGTGTGGGAGGCGCAGTCATGACCGCGACCGTGACCAGGACTGTGACCGGGCCGGTGACGGCCCCCTGTAGCCAGGACCGTGACCGAGAGGGAGGCAGAGATGGTGGCAGAGACAGTGGCTGAGAGGGCGAGTGAGAAGGTGGCTGAGATGACCACTGGGATGACCACTGCGACCAGGGGCGCGGCCCGCCCGGGGTGCCCGCTGACTCCTGGACGCCTGCTGAGGAGGCTGCGCCGCGACGAGAGCGGCGTCCTCGACATTGAGCTGATCGCCTTCGTCCCGGTCCTGGTGCTGGTGCTGCTCATGCTGCTCCAGGGGTTCCTGGCTGTCGCCACCGTGACCTCCGTCAGCGCGGCAGCACGCGACGGCGCCCGGGCCGCGATGCTGGGGCGCTCCGCGACCGTGGCCGCAGAGCGCTCCCTGCCCAGCTGGGTCACCCTGGAGTCGGTGAGGGACGGCTGCGGCTCCGCCCACTGCGTGGAGGTGACAGCCAGGATCCCCATCGGCCTGCCTGCGCTGACCACCGAGCACGTCACGGTAAGCCGTACCGCCTACTTCCCGGAGGACTGAGATGGCGCTGCGGGACCGTGCGATGCCGGCCGGCGCCACCGGGCGGCAGGCTGGTGGCCGGGAGGAGCTGGTGGCGACCTACCGCGCCCGCCTCCTGGAGGAGATCGACCTGGACGAGGTGGCCGGGCTGGAGGTGGCCCAGCAGCGTGCCCGCCTGGAGCGGGTGCTCTCCCGGCTCCTCTCCCTGGAGGGGCCGGTCATGTCCTCCCGGGACAGGGCGTGGCTCATCAAGCGCGTCATCGACGACGCCGTGGGCCTGGGGGTGCTGGAGCCGCTGGTGGCCGACCACAGCATCACCGAGATCATGGTCAACGGCGTGGAGGACGTCTTCGTGGAGCGTCTGGGCCGCATCGAGCGGGTCCCCACCCGCTTCACCTCAGAGGCGGAGCTCTACCAGCTCATCGACCGGATCGTCTCCTCGGTCAACCGCCGCGTGGACGAGTCCAGCCCCATGGTGGACGCCCGCCTGCCCGGGGGCGAGAGGGTCAACGTCATCATCCCCCCGCTGGCGCTGGACGGGCCGACGATCACGATCCGTCGCTTTCCCCAGCCCTTCCGCCTGGCGGACCTGGTGGCGCGCAAGAGCCTGCCCCAGGAGGCGGCCGACCTGCTCGGGGCCCTGGTGGCGGCCCGGCTCAACATCCTGGTCTCCGGCGGGACCGGGTCGGGCAAGACCACGTTCCTCAACGCCCTGTCCGGCATGATCCCGGAGAGGGAGCGCATTATCACCATTGAGGACGCGGCCGAGCTGTCCCTCCAACAGCCCCACGTCGTGCGCCTGGAGTCGCGCCCGCCCAACATTGAGGGTCAGGGCCAGGTGGCCATCCGCGACCTGGTACGCAACTCCCTGCGCATGCGCCCCGACCGGATCATCGTCGGCGAGGTCCGTGGCGGTGAGACCCTGGACATGCTCCAGGCGATGAACACCGGCCACGAGGGCTCCCTTACCACTGTGCACGCCAACTCGGCTCAGGACGCGCTCAGCCGCCTGGAGACGCTGGCCTCCATGTCGGAGGTGGCCCTGCCGGTAGAGACGGTGCGGGACCAGATCAACGGGGCCATCGACGTCATCGTCCAGCTGGAGCGTGACGCCTCAGGTGCCCGCCGGGTCAGCACCATCGAGGCGGTGACCTCACGTCACCGGGAGGCCTACGCCACCTCCCCGCTCATGCGCTACGTCCACGGGAGTGACCAGAAGGAGGGGCGCTTCGAGCTCCTGAGGCTGCCGGAAACCGTGGCGCACCGGGTCCAGCGCCACGGCTACTCCCTGCCCGCGGGCCTGACAGTGCGGGGGATGGTCTCGTGACCGGTCCGGGACCTGTCCTGCTCAGCGCGACGGTGACCCTCTGCCTGGCTGCCGCTGCGGTCATCACCCTGGGAGCCAGCGCGGGCCGCAGTCAGGAGGTGGCTCGCAGCCTGGGGGCAGGGGGCGAGTCCCAGGGGCGGGGCCCGGTGTTGGTTCTCCTCTCCCTGCTGCGCCGCCTGCCGCTGAGCCGCCCGCTGCGCCGCCGTATCAGCGCCGCCGGGCTGGGGTGGGACGAGGCCCTGGTCGAGCTGGCCCTGGTCGCGGGGATCGCAGTGACCTATGTCGGTACCCGCCCGCTCATGGGGCGGATCGCCGGAGGCGTCCTGGCTGCGGCCGTGCCGCTGATCTTCTTCCGCTGGCTGCAGCGCCGTGCGGCCCGGCGCGCGGAGCAGTTCATCGCCCAGCTCCCGGAGGTCTCCCGGGTGCTGTCTAACGGGACGTCTGCCGGGATGTCTGTGGAGCGTTCACTGGGCCTGGCCGCCCGGGAGGTACCGGTGCCTGCCAGTACCGAGCTGGGGCGGGTGGTCTCTGAGATCGCCCTGGGGCGCACCCTGGACGACGCCCTGGGCAACCTGGCCCGGCGCATGCCCTCCCGTGAGCTCGACGTCCTGGTGCGCACCGTGGTCATCCAGTCCAAGTCCGGTGGCGCCCTGGTCTCCGCCCTGCAGGACATCGCCCTGGCCCTGGAGGAGCGCAAGCAGCTGCACCGGGAGGTGCGCACTGCCATCCTCGGCTCGGCCATCGGCGGCTATATCGTCCCGGTGCTGGGGGTGGGCAGCGTGGTGTTCCTCAACCTCATGGAGCCCGGAATCCTGGACGACATGGCCTCCACCCTCATTGGCCGCGTCATCCTGGGAGGCGCACTGGTCTTCTTCGGCCTGGGGGCGCTGCTCATGAGGCTGGTCTCCCGGGTGGAGGTGTGAGGTGGTAGCTGTGGTGGCGGGGCTGGTGGGCGCGCTCCTGGTACTCGGGGCGGCGCAGGGCATCCGCATGGTCCGGGAGGACGGAGCTGCCTATCTGCGTGACGACCTCGCGGTCCAGGCCGAGGAGACCCAGCGGGAGAGTGCCTTCGTCAGGCTCATTGACGCCCTGGGGGTCAGGGGGCAGCGCACGCTGCGCCGGGTCTACGGGCCGGTCCGCCTGCGGGCACTGGACCGCAGGCTCCGGGGCGCGGGCAACCCGGAGGGGTTGCACCTCGACCTCTTTATCCAGCGGGAGGCGGGGTTCATCCTCCTCAGTATGGTGCTCTTCCTGTTCTGTGCCCTCATGGGGCAGCTGCTGATGGGTGTCGTGATGGCGGCGGTCTTCTCCGGGTGGATGTACCTGTGGCTGGCCCAGGCTGTCCGGACGCGCCGGAGGGCGGTCGACCGGGACCTGCCCGACTTCCTGGACGTCCTGGCGGTGACGGTGCGTTCGGGCACCCCCTTCCGCAACGCCCTGGAGCGCGTGTGTGACCATTTTGAGGGCCCGGTATCGGAGGAGATGCGTACCGCGCTCCATGAGATGCGCCTGGGGGTCTCCCGGCGGGATGCTTTTACCGCAGTGAGACAGCGCTGCCGCTCCGAGAGTGTCGATACCTTTGTCACGGCTCTGCTCCAGTCGGAGGAGCTGGGAACCCCCATTGGTGAGGCCCTCCAGGGGATCGTCAAGGAGATCCGGCGTGAGCGGGCGGAGCAGGTGCGCCGGGAGGCGGCTCGCACGGCTCCCCAGGTGTCCCTCATCGCGTCGGCGACCATGCTCCCCGGCACCATGATCCTCATGTTGGGGGGCATGCTCTACGCCAACCGGGACATGCTCTCCGGGCTCCTGGGTGGCTGACATGTCAGGTGCTGGGGTGACAGGGGTGGCTGAGTCCTCACTGGCGGCGGTGGTGCAGGGCCGCAGCATGCGCACCACCGTGGGACTGGTGTGCGACATGCGGCTGGGACTGCTGTTCGCCTGCGAGGTCGGGCTGATCCTGACGGGGTCCTCACCTGGCGTCATGGTTGTCCTGCTGGCCGCTATGGCTATGGGCTGGGTGCCGCTGTACCTGCTGCGCAGGAGGCCGCAGGTCCTGGGGGAGGCGTGGTGGTTCCCGTGCGCGGACCTCCTGGTGACGGTCCTCACCGTCCTGCTGCTGTCCGGGACCTTCGAGAACGCCTTCCACCTGGTGGTGGCCTACGTCCTGGCCTCGGCACTGCTGGTGGGGATCGTCCTGCGGGCGTTGTGGGCGGCCGTGTGGACCTCAGGCGTGGTGAGCGCCCTGGCCCTGGTCCAGACCGGACAGGAGGTGTCCTCGGTACTCCTGGCCGCCTCGGTGCTGGGCATCGTGGCCTGTGTCCTCCTGGGGGACCGGTTACGTACCCAGGTCCGGGAGGCCAGCCGCCTGTCGGCGCAGGTGGCTGCGACTCGGGCGGAGGAGAGGGCACTGGCAGAGCGCCTCACCATCGCCCGTGACTTGCACGACTCCCTGGCCAAGAGCGTCCACGGCATCCGGATGCTGGCGGAGTCCCTGCACGACTCCCTGGCCTCGGAGAACCACCACGATGTCGATCTCAGCCGTGTCCTGCTCGACTCCGCCGACGAGGCCAGCCGGGAGGCCCGCCTGGTGCTGGACGGCCT
This sequence comes from Actinomyces wuliandei, assembly GCF_004010955.1. Taxonomy (NCBI): domain Bacteria; kingdom Bacillati; phylum Actinomycetota; class Actinomycetes; order Actinomycetales; family Actinomycetaceae; genus Actinomyces; species Actinomyces wuliandei. The sequence goes on along the minus strand of NZ_CP025227.1, from coordinate 2,926,555 downwards.
GCGGGCCAGCGGTGAGGACGACGTCGTGGGTGCCCTGACCCAGGAGGTCATGCGCTGGAGCGAGCGCACCGGCATTGAGGTGACCTGCCGACGCAGGCAGGCCCCGCCCCGGGTGGCCTGCAGAGCGGAGGCGATGTGGCAGATCCAGCGTGTGCTTGGTGAGGTGCTGGCCAACACGGAGAAGCACGCACAGGCGCAGTGCGTGGACTTCTGTGCCTGGGTGGAGGAGGGCGCGCTGCACCTGGAGATCAGCGACGACGGTGTCGGCCTGGGCGACCAGGACCTCACGACCCCGCCGTTGGGGGGCCACTACGGGGTGGCGGGTATGCGTGAGCGTGCCGGGCAGCTGGGCGCCCGGCTGGTTATTGAGTCCCAGCCAGAGCCGGGTGTCGGTGTACGGATCCGGATGAGCGTGCCGATGACGGCACTGACAGAGAGCGGAGGCAGACAGGTATGAGGATCATGGTCGTGGACGACAACCCGATCGTGCGGGCGGGCCTGCAGGCGGTGCTGGACCGGGTGGACTCGGTGACGCAGGTGCTTCAGGCTGGTGACGCCTTCGAGGCCCTGGAGACAGCTGCGGCGAACTCGCCCGACATCGTCCTGCTGGACATCTCCATGCCGGGCCGCAGCGGTCTGGACATCCTCCCCGAGCTGGTGGGGCGCATGTCGGTCATCATGCTCACCTCTCACCAGGACCCCGAGCTTATCCAGCAGGCCCTGGAGGCTGGTGCCCGGGGCTACCTGGTGCACGGCCAGTTGGGGGCCAACGAGGTCGCCGGGGCTATTGAGACGTGCCTGCGCGGCGGGATGGTGCTGGGGCGGGAGGCCACCGACGTCCTCCTCAACCCGCAGAAGTACGCCCCGATCAACCCCTTGCGGGAGCAGGTGAGTGAGCGGGAAGCGGAGATCCTGGACCTGGCGGCCTCCGGCCTGTCCAACCGGGAGATCGCGACCCGGCTGTACCTGTCGGAGCGGACGGTCAAGAACTACCTCAACGCGGCCTACCCCAAGATCGGGGCACACAACAGGACCCAGGCGGTCTCGGCCTGGCTGGGGCGAGGTCGAGGGCGGTAGACGGGGCAGGCGCCCCTACATGGCGGGGCGCAAACCTTCCTAGTGTTGGTGGTGTCAAGGGGGCAGTAAGGCTCCCGTCCATGACCGGTTCAACTTGATGTGGAGGACATCATGAGCAACTCACTTCTTCGTCTCCAGGTCCGCATCCAGCAGACCTTTGCCGACCTGCGTGACGAGCGGGGCCAGTCCATGGTCGAGTACGCCGGGATCGCCCTGGTGGTCGCTGCTATTGTCGGTGCTGTTATCAACGCTATTGGTAGCGATGATGGCGGAATTGGTGGTGCTATTACTCGAAGGATTCAGGAGGTTATTAACGACATTGGCAATGGTGACTGATATAGTTCAGGAGCCTGTTGTGCTGTGGGTGGGTGGACCCGGGTACCCGGGTCCACCCACCCACATGTGATGTTATGGTGGCGTAACGCTGTCCTGCTCGGTTCCTTCCGTGGGTCTTCTCCCGGGTTCCTGCCCGGGACTCCTTGTCCAGGGGGTTGTCATGGTTCGTCTGGTTCGTCGTCGTTCGTTGCTGCTGGTGCCGGTGCTGGCTGGGGCTGGTGCGGTGGTGGGGTGCTCGGGCTCCGGGGGGTCTGGGGGCTCGTCGCAGGGGGCGTCGGGTGGGTCGTCTGCTGGCGCGTCGGGGTCGTCCTCGGGTGGGGCGTCTGCCCCGGTGGGGGTGCAGGAGGTGGAGACTCGTATGGCGGGGCACCGGGTGACGGTGGGGGTGTCCCCGGTGGTGCGGGTCTCGGAGGAGGCCTCGGTGGTGGTGCTGGAGGTGACCCGGGCCGAGGACGACATACACGTGGAGCACCGGAGCGACAGCGATGACGACGTGCTGTGGGTCAGCAACCTTCTGAGCGACAGGATCGCAAATCCTACTGGGGCGGTGGCGACTCGCCTGGCTGACCTGGACGGGGGGCGGGTGTGGGTGCCGACCCAGGACGGGCGCGGCGACGCCATCATGCTGGCTCCGGGGGAGTCGGGTACGGCGTATGTGCCCTTTGGGGTGATGGACGTGGACAGCGCGTGGGTGTTCGTGCCGATGACGGGCTTCATTCTTGTTCAGGTGGTGGACCGGGAGCAGGCGGCCGGGGTGGGTGTGGACCTGGAGGCGGTGGAGGCTGCGCTGGAGGATATGGGGACGGACTCCTCCCTGGCGGGGCCGGTGGCGCTGGGCACCTTTACGCGGGCGCTGGACGAGTCCTCCTCGACGCTGACCACTGACGAGGAGGTGGTGGTGACCCTGGCCAGTGACGTGACCTTTGAGTCGGACTCGGCCGAGCTCAGTGACGAGGCTGGTGCCCAGCTGGAGGTGGTGGCTGGTCAGGTGGGGCGCTACCCGGACGGGGGCAGCCTGGTGATTGTGGGTCACACGGATGACGTGGACGAGGAGGACTACAACCAGGGCCTGTCGGAGGAGCGGGCGCAGGCGGTGTCGGACCGTCTGGGTGAGCTGGTGGACCTGGGCTCCTGGGAGGTCGCGGTGGAGGGCAAGGGGGAGTCCGAGCCTGCGGTGGAGGGCACTGATGACGAGGCGCGGGCGGCCAACCGGCGGGTGGAGATCACCCTGACCCCCACCAAGGGCACCACCCGTGGTGGGCAGGGCGGTCCGGCTGCGTCGGCCTCGCCCTCTGCCTCGGCCGTGCCGTCCGCCTCGGCTGCTCCCTCCGCGTCTGCGTCGGGGTCTGGGTCTGGTGGGCTGCCGGAGGCCTACGGTCCGGTGGGCCCAGGGCCGGAGGGGGTCACGGTGACCGGGCGCCAGGGTGACGGTGAGCTGAGCGTGGTGCTGGAGCGGGTGACCCGGGCGGGGGGCTTCCTGCTGGGCGAGCTGGAGGTCACCGCCGGACCGGGCGGGACCGGTAACGACGGCAGCACCTTCCTGGGGGCGTGGCTGGGCGACGAGCGGGCGAAGGCCCTGTCCAACCCCCGGGGAGAGGGCGCGGGTGTAGACGGTATAGTGACTAGCAGCGGTCTGACGCTGTTGTCGGGCGGGGAGCGGGTCTTCCCTGCGGACTACCTGCCCCCGGGGAAGGACAGGCATATTCCCCTGACCGAACGAAAGTTGTCCTCCGTCATGAAGGAGGGGATGGTGACCCGGGTGTGCGTGGCCTGGCCGGACACGGGCCAGGACACCGTGGTCCTGGACCACGAGAGCCGGACCGAGAGGGGTGACTACGCCTTCCGCCTCACCGACGTCCCCGTCGTGGAGGCCTGAGAGCCAGCCTCCCGGCACCCGCCCGTGCCCTTACTTTGTGGGGCGGTAGACGGGGCAGCCGCCCCTAGGCGGACCGGCCCGAAGATGGTCCCCTATGACGGACAGTTGCTGTGTCCGGCGATCTCGGGGGTCCGACGTGTCCTGTTCTTCTTCCCGTCTGCGTAGTGAGGCGGGCCAGGCCACGGTGGAGCATGTCGGTGTGGCCGTGATCGTGTGCGTCCTGATCGGTGCCGTCGCGGTGGGTGTGGCCGCGACGGCCACGGACCTGGGGCGGACGCTGGTGTGCCAGGTCGGCAGCGCGATCTCCCAGCTGGCTGGCGGGGAGCCGCTGTCCTGCGGGAGCGGCACCGGGGAGGACACCTCGGTGCAGACCCAGGAGGACTCCAAGGCGCCGACCTCCTGCACGGTGGGGTCCCAGACGGAGTCCGGGGGCGCCTACGTCAAGATCGCCTTTGTCAAGCTGGGAGGGTCCACGGCCCTGGTGACCCAGGAGGAGCGCTACATTGACCCGGACACTGGTGAGGTCAGGTCACGGTACAGCGTGGTGGCCACCGACACCGCCAGCCTGGGGGTGGAGGTGGGCGCCGGGGCCGAGGCCAAGGCCGGTGAGAGCGGCCTGGGGGCGAACCTGTCCGCAGAGGCGGGGGTTGACATCAGCGTGGGGGACACCTGGGAGTTCGACACGCAGGAGGACGCCCAGGCTTTTATCGAGAACCTTGAAAAATACCGGGTCCAGCGGGATATGGCTCTGTACGACACGACCGGTGCCACCCTGGCGTACCAGTCCATGAATCCCGACAAGGTCGCGTCTCCGCCTCCTGACCCGGACAAGACCCGCAGATCCGTCGAGGTGGGTATGGGGGTCAAAGCGAAGGCAAAGGCAAACCCTGGTGACGGGGGCGGCCCGGGTGCCGGTGCCTATGTGGAGGCCTCCCTCGCCGGGTCCGTCGTGCGGGAGGATGATCACCGGGAGGGGCACGAGGGTGAGTCCACTGAGACCGTCACCTACTCCGGCAGCATTGGTGGGGGTGCCGAGCTCGGCTTCGAGGGGGTGAGCGGGACGGGCAGCTATGAGGGGGCTATGTCCACCTCCTACGACGGCGAGGGGAGGCTGACTGAGATCAGCTTCACCCAGACGACATCGGGGGACACGGGTCTGTCCGCCTCGGCGGAGTCGGACGCCGGTGACAGGGGCAGCGTCTCTGGTGAGGCAGGCGGGTCAGCCGGGCGCCAGGAGGTCACGACCACCACTGTGGAGGTCACTGACAGCAACCGTGCCGTGGTGGAGGAGTGGCTGGCCCAGGCCTACGTGACCGACCCCCAGACCGGTAGCACCACGCTCAGGGTCCCGGCCAACGTCGTCAGCCCGGACTCGCCCGCGCCCGATGACGAGATGCAGCAGCTCCTCTACGAGGAGGCCACCAGTGACACGGCCGTCTACGACACCAACGGCACCGAGCTCTCCCTGGGCGGGACCCTGTCGGCGGGGCTCAAGCTGGGTGCCGGCGTCAGCTCCGGCACCGAGGAGACCGAGCTGGTCTCCCACACCTACCTGGACAACAGCGGCTCGCCGGGCGGGACGCGCCCCCGTCGGGACAGTGATCTGTGTCTCGAATAGTTGGAGGCTCCACCCTGCTGGGCTCAGAGGGATACAGTGACGGACAAGTGACGGCTGAGGAGGTCGTGATGGAAGGTCTGCGGCGTCGTAGTCTTGTGGTGCTGGGTGCTGCCGGTGCGGCTGTGCTGGCTGGGGGCGGGTGCTCCTCGGGACCGGAGATTGAGGTTCCCCAGGGGTGGAGGCGGGTGAGTGCGGGCAGCGCGGCCTTCAACGTGCCCCAGGAGTGGCAGGAGGTCACCATCCCGGAGGAGGCAGACGTCGGGAGCTGGGACTGGGCGATGCAGGACGTGGCCGACTGGGACGACGAGTCGGTCGGCTGCCGTCTCCTGGTCATGACCCACGGGGCTGGTGACTTTGTTGATGCCCCTCCAGACAACGCGGAGGACATGGCCCTCGAGCTCTCCCTGGTGCAGGTCTTCGGGGGAGGCATCGCGGGACCTCCCTATGAGGTGGAGGGGCCGCCCGACCAGCTGTGGCGGATGGACCACAGGCTGCGGCTGTTCTCCCAGGAGGACAAGGAGGACAAGGACCACGTCCTGGTGGCCCAGGACGAGGGCAGGCCGGAGATCGCCATTATCGGGCTGAGCGGGCCGGGGGTGGACGAGGAGCTGATGTCCACGTTCACGGCCGGGATCGAGGTGCTTCATGACTGAGCGGACCCACTCGCGCTTCTTCTCCCGCAGCTCCTGGCCGCTGCCCGTCACCGTGCTCGTGGCCTGGGCAGTCGGCGCGGTCGTGCTGCCGGTGGTGCGGCGGCTGACCACCCTGGTCGGTGACCGCCTGGCATTCGCCGACCCTTCCTATGCCATGATCTATATGCTGCTGGTGGTGGTGGTCCCGGTGGTGGCTGCTGCCGCCAGCGCCCTGACCCTGCCCCGGCAGCGGGCGGGCAGGCTGGGGCTCACGCTGCTGTGCGCCATGCCCGTCCCAATCGTGTTCTTCGTGAACGTGGTGGCGCGGATGTCTCCGGAGTTCCCCCGGTATGAGCAGGTGGCGCTCCAGCTCATGGCCACCGGGGTCCTGGGGTCGTGTGCCGGTGCCCTGCTGGTCTGGCTGGTGCGCCGGGGCGCCGCCGGGCGCTGAGCCTGGTGCCGCAGGCTCAAGGGCTGCCAGGACTGAAGTTATGGGGCGCTCGCCCCTGTGCCGCCGGGGCTGGGCGTGGTTGACTGGCCGCAGTCGTGACGGACGGTGCAGGGGGCGCAGAGGCGGCACGTCGCCGCACGGTGCCACCCTTGTGCCCCGGCGGCGTGTTCCTCCGTGATGGTGTGCTGGTAAGGAGCTGGTGCGGGTGCGTCCCTCTCTGCTGCGTTCGGCGGTGTCCTGGCTGCCCTGCCTGTCCCTGCGGCCTCGACGCGGTGGGCCGGGCAGCGAGCGGGGCAGCATCCTGCCCTACGTGAGCGTGGCCTGCGCGGTCCTGGCGACGGTGGCGCTGGCCCTCATGACAGGCCTGGGCGACGTCACCCTCCACCGGCGTGACGCCACCACCGCCGCTGATGCCGCCGCCCTGGCCGCCGCCCAGGCCTGGGCGGACTCGATCGAGTCCATGTACGACGACGCCTACGGGGCCGACGACGATGATGGGCTGTGGGGGGCCGCAGGCAGCGGCATCGGCTCCTTCGCCGGGGCTGGAGTCAGGGGGGCCGCCAGCCGCTACGCCTCCCGCAACGGTGCGACCCTGACCTCACTGTCGATCGACTCCACCCGCAGGCAGGTCACCGTGAGCGTGGAGACGGACACCCCTGTGGAGGCCACCGGTGAGACGATGAGCGCCTCGGCCACCGCTGAGGTGGTCCTGGAGGAGGGCGCCTGCCTCAGCGGGGGCAAGGTCGGCTTCGATATCGGCGGCACCTGTGTGACCGCTCAGCCGAACAAGACCACGACCTCGACCTCCACAGGCGGCTCCTCACCAACGGCCTCGGCACCACCCACCTCCTTCACGGTGCCCGAGGGCATGGCCGACCAGGCGACAGTCTCCACCAAGCTGGTGCGCTGACCCTGGGGGCTGCCCGGGCCTGGGGCAGTCGTCGCCTCTGGGTGGGGGTGCGCCGCCACCCCGGCCGCAGCGGCAGCGCCTACCGGACCCCTCCTGGACGGGCCGGTTTCCTGTGGACAGGGGGCCGGGGCGATCCTAGACTGCCTGCAGGTCACGACCCTGCATCGTGCAGGTGTCAGGAAGCCCCTGTCTCGCTTCCTGCTGTCGACGAAAGGAACGCTGCATGCGTCGTCCTCCCCGGGCGCAACGGTCTCCACGGTGGTCCTCCCAGCGGCCTCCCTGGTTCTTGTGGTCGCTGCGCCTGGCTCCTGCCTGTGCCCTCACGACTCGGCGGAGGCAGGCTGTCCGCCACCAGGGGGTGCTCCAGGTCCTGGCAGCCGTGGGGCTGGTGGTGGGAGTCCTCGCCACCGGGACGGCGCCGGTGGCCGTGGCCGATGACGCGGCCGGCTCTGGCGCGGAGGCGGTAGCGGCGACCACGCGCCAGCTGTCCACCGGCTACCCCGGCTCCTCCGCGGGCTCCACCACCGCTGAGGACGACCCTGTGGCCGCCCAGGTGACAGCGCTGCTGAGAGCCAGCGCGCAGGAGTGCGCAACTGCCGGTTCCTGTGACGACCAGGCGGAGCCCACCCAGGAGGACAACGCCGGGACGGGCCGGGTCCGCCCCGGGCACCCCCTGGCCACAGGTGGGCTCGACCCGTCGGTGGAGTTCTCGGGGGCGGCCATCTCCCTGTCGGCCGCCCAGGACTACGCCGACCCGGCCCCCGGCGGCGAGGGCGAGGAGCCGCAGGCCACCGGGGCCGCCCAGCCCACTGCGACCGGGACCCCGGGCTCCTCACAGTCCCCGCAGCCCTCACAGGCAGTCGTGTCAGCCACCGGTGATGCTGTGGGCTACCAGCGTGCCAGCTCCCTGGAGCCCGACGGCACCGGTACCGTCTCCCACACCCTGTCCTACACCGCCCAGGTCCCTCCCCCTGCGCAGGACGAGGAGGACGCCTGGACCGCCTTCGGCACCACAGCGCCACCGGAGGGGGAGCGTACCTGCGTGGGGCTGCTGACCCTCACCTACGACAGCGGCGGTGACCTGGACAGCCTCGTTGCCACCCACGCCGCTGAGGGCGCCACCGAGGAAGGTGTTGACGGGGTGGATCCGGGAACGGTGGTGACCACCGTGGTCACCACCAGGCTGGAGGTCCCCGTGCTCAGCGACTCCGAGCGCGGACTTGTCACCGCCTACGCGCGTCACGCGAGCCTGTCCCCGGGTGGCCTGTCGGTCCCGCTGACGGCGCTGAGCCCCTCCGCTGCCCCGGGTGGGGAGCTGGCCGAGGTCATCGCGCTCCAGGCCACCACCACCCAGCAGATGCTGGAGGGCACGGCCATCACGGACCACGGCGGGCCGGAGGCGGTGACTCCCGGGTGGAGCGCGAGCCAGCTGGTCCAGGACCGCGACCAGCTCGCCACCCAGGAGCTCCAGCCGTGAGGCGCGGACGCAGGCGGGGGCAGCCGCGCGCGGTTCCTTCCGCTGCCCCTCCCACGCTCCTTTCCGCAGCCTTTCCCATGGCTCTTCCCATGGTGCTGCCCGCTGTCGTGCTCGCGGTCATCCTGGTGGCTGCGGGCTGCGCTGGTGGGCAGGAGGCTGGTGCGTCGTCCTCGCAACCGCAGGCGGGCGCCAGCGCGTGGCAGACTGCCTCAGCCGCCTCTGGGACACCGCAGCCGACGTCATTCCCGGGAGCTGGGGACACGGGTACCCCCGTCTCCTCCCCACAGACACAGCCCGGCTCTGCGGACACCGCGACGGACACCGCGACGGACGCTGCGGCAGACGCTGTGGCGGGTGCCATGATGGTCCTGCTGCCCGCCCCGGGGCTCATGCTCCGTGTCCCCGCCGACGCCACCACCGCGCAGACCACTGTCTACGAGGACGGCATGCGTCAGACCTACTACGACTCCGCCTCCGCCGCGCTCACGGTTGACGTCGAGTACTACGCGGACGGCTCCGTGTCGGCCTCTGACGTCCTCGCCTCGGAGCAGGAGGCCCTGGAGAAGCAGGGGGTGGAGGCCAGCACGGAGGAGGTGGGTGTCGAGGGGGCGGATAAGGCGGCCCTGCTGAGGTGGGAGTCCTCAGGGCCTGCTCCGTGGTCCCGGGAGTCGCGCCCGGGCGCGGCGGCTGTTGCCGGTGCCGCAGTCATTGTTGACGGGACGCAGGGCTACAACTACGGCGTGTACGTGCTGGCGGACTCAGCCAGTGCGAGCAGCCTGGAGCAGGCTGAGGCGGTCCTGGAGTCGATCGTGGTGAGCCCGGTATGAGGCTCGGGGAGGGCGCTGTCAGCCCCGCGTCAGGGCGTGGGGCCGTGAGCCAGCGGCGGGTCGTGGGCCGCCGTGGCCTGCTGGTCTCAGGGACTGGGGCCGTGGCCGGGGGTGCGGCAGCGGGGCTGGTGCCCGCCTGTGCCCGCTCGGAGGAGGCCGCCCCCAACGACGCGATGCACGCCGTGGCTGAGGTGGACCAGCCTCACGCCCCGTCCCCGGGCCCCCAGGAGCAGCCGACGGACTGGGTGCCGGTCAACGTCTCCGGCATCTCCTTCAGCCTGCTGTCAGCCATGGAAGGTCCCACGCCCCACCGCGACTGGGGGCTGTACGTCGTGTCCTACGACATGGTCTCCTCTGCCTCCTCCCAGGAGGGCTTTGACCAGCGGCTCATGGTCTCCGCCCTGGACACCACTACGACTGCTGACGGCCTCAGGCAGACGGTGGACCTGGCTGTGGCCAGGCTCGTCACCGGCTACGCCCAGCTCGCCCGTGTCTCCTGGCAGCACGACAGCGGGACGGCTGTGGAGCGCACCGCCTTCTCCTGGGGGCCTGATGGCCTGTGGTGCGGCTGGACCTGGATTCTTGCCTCGAGCGTCGGTGCTGGTGTGGTGACCCTGCTGGGGACCTACACCGACGACGGGCTGCGCAACGGTGTCGAGGACACCCTGGACCTCGTCAGGAGGCAGTCATGACACGCTCCTCGCGACGGGCCGGGATAGCGGTGGCTCTGACAGCATCGGCTGGCCTGGCGGCCACGGTGGTGGCAGGGTGCTCCTCCGGCCCTGGTCCTGGGGCCGGGTGGGACAGGCCGCAGGACGGCAGCCTCTGCCTGGCTGTCCCCTCTGGCTGGGACCGGACCGTGCCCCAGTCTGGTCTGTGGACCACGCGGTGGACAGACCCCTCGGACAGCTCCAGCCTGCTCATGACAGCCCAGTCCGTGACCGCCGCCGACGTGTACCAGGCACTGGACCTGGCGATGAACGCCGCCCGCGCCGTCACCCGTGGCTACCGTCCCGTCGGGGAGCGGACGGCGCTGTCCGACGGGAGCACCCTCCTGGCCCGTCAGGACTACCAGGCCTCCTGGCCCTACGAGAGCAGGGGCACGACCTGGGCGGTGGGCAGAGGGTCGCAGGTCGCGCTCGTGGACCTCTCAGGCCAGGAGGTCACTGACAGCCAGGTCGAGACCGTAGGGCGGTGGATCGAGCTGGTGTAGCCCGACCCCGGCACCACCCCCCGGTGCCACGGCTGCGCCAGGTTCACCAGGTGTGAGAGCTGCCGCCCGGCTTTCGTCGTGACCAGGAGGCACGGTAGTCTGCCCGCGTCACTGATAGCGAAGGAAGAGACCTTGTCATGACCCAGCCCCCCGCCCCTGGCCAGCCCTACTACCCTCAGCAGCCCTCGGCACCCTCCGCCCCCGCTCCTGTGGCCCCTGCCCCGGGTCAGCCCTACCCGCCCCAGCAGTTCCAGGCGGCGCCTGCCGCCAGCGCCCCTGCAGCACCAGGAGCCGGGGCACCGGTGCAGCCCTACCCGCCCCAGGCCCCCGACTCCTTGTTTGGCAACCTCTTCGACACCTCCAGGGGCTACGTGGAGCGGTACGGGAGGGTCGTCTTTGTCGTGGCTGTCGTCGCCGTCGTCGTGAACTGGCTCTACTCTGCCTACAACACTGGAGCCAGCTACTTCAACCGCGACACCTTTGAGAGCGGGTTCAGCTTCGGCGAGTTTGTCGTTGACCTGCTCTTCCACGCCCCGTGGAACATGACCCTGATCCTGCTCATCCGTCTCTTTGTCGAGCTCGTGCGCAGCTCGGTCAGGGGCGGGGGGCGCCCCTGAGGCAGCCTGCTGCACCAATGAGTCCATGACAGGCACAAGCACATGAGGAGCAGGCTGTGAGCTCCTTCGAGACCGATGATGGCCAGCCCCGCTACGGCAGGCGCGTCAGCCCTGAGGAGCTGGCGGCGATCCTGGCTGAGCAGGGTATCGAGCCTGCCCGGTCGGCTCCCGACCTTGCCGACGGGGAGCAGGCGCGGCAGGTGCCGCAGACACTGTCGGCGCCTGTCCAGGCCTCCTCAGGCTCGGGGTGGGTCTCACCACCGGGTGGTGTGGGCCTGGAGCGCTGGACCAGCCAGCCGGGCAACCGCCGCAGCACCCGCCCGGTCCGCAGGACCTCAGGGCGCCGCCGGTGGCGTACGGTGGCTGTCGGGCTGGTGCTGGTCCTGGTCGTGCCCCTGGCTCTCGCGGCTGGTGCGTTCCGCATGGCCGTGGACTGGAGCGGTGCGGAGACGACGGTCCTGGGGGAGTCGGGTGCTGTCTACCTTCAGGAGGGCACCCAGACCATGGTCTACTCCAGCTCCCAGGGACAGACCACGGAGTGCACGATCACCGGCCCTGACGGCTCTGCGGTCCCCAAGGCCGTGCCGGAGCAGGGCATCCCCTATGCCAGGTTCACTGCCTCTGCCAGCGGGACCTACACAGTGCGCTGTGAGGGCGGCACCGAGGGGATGCTTGTGGGGCCGCCGCTGCGCACCGACCGTCTTGTGACGGCTGGTGCCATGCTGCTGGGGGCGCTTCTGTGCGGTGTCACCGGCCTTGCCGTCACTGTCGTGGGGCTGTCCCGAGGCGCGCGTCGGCGGGCCTGAGCGAGCAGGGTAGGCAAAGACCGCCACAGGAGGCTGCCAGGGGCAGCCGGTAGACGAAGCCGGGCTCGGACAGTGTGCTCGCGCTCTGGCGTCCTCGGTGTTTCTCACGCGTGTTTCTTACACTTTGTGACGCCTTCACGGATCTTGGCGACAGCACGAGTGCCCCGCACCGGAGTGTGCGGGGCACTCGCCCTGCGATCAGAAGACTGCGGTTCCTGGCTCAGGGCCAGGGCTGGCTTCAGGACCTCAGTCGCGGCCGATCTTTCTGTCGGCAGCGTCGCGAACAGAGTCGATCTTGGCGTCAGCCTTGCCGCCGGATACCTTCTTGGCGACACCCGCAGCAGTGTCGAGCGCCTTGTCGCTGATCTCCTCCGCCTTGTCGGAGCCCAGAGCCTCGCTGGCCTTCTTCGTCAGGTCCTCAAGTCCCATAGTGGTGCCTCCTTCCGTCGGGTGGCGCGGCGTCGGCTGACGTCGGCCTCGTGGCATATAGTGCCAGGTCTCCGCCCGTGAGGCGAGCACCAGCCTGCGGGACCGCCCGTGACGGCGGTACGGCGCGGTAACGGCGGGCGGTGCTCCCCGCGTGTGCGAGAGGGTCTGGAGGCCCCCAGAGGCTCAGGAGGTTCCTGCCTGCGGGCAGGGCTCCTAGAAGTCCCGGCGCCTGGCGCGCAGGGTGTCGAGCTCCTTTGCGCGCCCCTGGCGGCGCGCAGCGTGGCCGCTCCACCCCAGGACCAGGAGGGTCAGGCCGATGGCGGCCGTGACGACGGGACCGGGACCGCGCGGCAGCAGGTGGTACAGGAACCATCCCTCGGCAAGGGTAGTGCTGACCAGAGGCGGCAGCGAGACGACGACCAGGAGCAGCCCGGTGACCCGTGCGCCCAGCGTCGAGCGGCCGACGGACGCCCCGGCGGCAACCAGCAGGACCAGCGCTCCCAGGATGCTGGCGGTGGTCACCAGGCTCAGGTGCACATCAGGGGAGACCGCGACCCGGTAGTACCTGTTCAGGATGACAGCGGTCAGGGCGAGGCTGCCCAGGACCCAGGGGAGTGAGGCAAGGTGGTCGCGTCGTCGGGACGGGGGCGGCGTCGGCGTCGTGCCGACCTCCTTGTCTGACTGCATGAGCCTGAAGGCCAGACGGCCCTGGACGTGCCCGCCGCGGCGGGCCAGGCGTGTCCCCCAGGCCCCACCTAGCCACAGGCCCGCCATGACCAGCACCATCCAGGTGTGGGCCAGGGGGCCGGCCCAGGGCGCGGAGATAGTGACAATGTGCCCGGGGGCCAGGAGGATCACCATCTGGGCCAGGAGGGCTGTCAGCCCGGTGGCCAGGGCCCCGGCTGAGGAGCGGGCCGCGAAGAAGGTGGCAGCCGAGGTGCACAGGACGCCGAAGACCGCCAGCATGAGAAGGGACTGCAGGACCGCCCCTGCGGCGTCCCTGGTAGCAGCCAGGCCGACGACTGTCAGAGAGGCGGGGGCCACAACGGTACCGATACCTGCGGCCAGGACGTGGTCGCGGCGTCGTCCCCGCGGAGCGGCGGCCGCACTGGCACCAGGGGGCGGCGCCGGTGGCTGCGCAGGGTGGTGAAGGGAGGGGGAGGTACTCATCTAGCCTAGTCTAGAGGGGTGCCGACGGCACAAGGACACGCTGCCCCCGTCGGAGGCCTCCCGCAGGCCTGAGACGGGTGCCTGCACCCGCCTCCTGTTGCAGATGGTCACAAGAGCATCTCTGTCGTCGCGGGGGCAGGTGGCGCGGTGTCGCGGATCCGGATGAGCCCCTCGGGGATCGGTTCAGTTGAAAACGTGCAAACTGGTGCTCATCGGTCGGGGGAGGTTGTCCCGGGCCTGTTGTCCTGTCTGGCTGCCCTGTCTAGGGGCCTGGCGGATCCTGCGGTCTGTGCACGCAGGCGGTACCGGCTCCCGCAGTGTGCGACAGTGACGCCGTGGACAGCACGACGAGCCCTCCCGCCGGTGGCGGGCACACGCGCGACAGGCTGGACGCGGGACTGGCGTCCGCCCCCGCCAGGCGGCTCTCCCGTAGAAGGGGCGAGGCCGCTGCGGACTCAGCAGCACTGGCCGCCCTGGAGGCCATCGCGGGTGACCGGCGGGTAGCCCAGGCCGAGGAGGCTGTCCGGGAGGCCTCGGCCAGGCTGAGGTGGCACGAGGCCCTGAGGCGCCGGTGGCGCGAGGCGCGGGCTGAGGCGTCCGTACGCTGCGCGGTCGCCTCAGGAGGCGTGGACGGCGTGGTCCTGCCAGCCAGCGTGCTGCGTGAGCACGTGGTGGCAGGCCTGGAGGACGCGGCCACCGGTGACCCGGCTCTGGACGCGGTGGCAGGTCTGTGGCGCGCAGGAGGCCGAGTGGTGGGGTGGATGCCGGACCTGGTCGGGTCCGGGCGCCCGCCCCCGCCCTCGGCGCGGGGGCTGATGGCCGCGCTGCACCGTGACGTTGCTGGACCGCTGGCGGCCTCCGGCCAGATCACCATGGAGGAGGTCGCTGCCCCGCGCGCACCCGGTACGGCACCCCGGGAGGGCGGGCCGGTGCAGGCCCCGCAGGGGGAGGAGCTGGTCGCCCGGGTCGGTGCGCTGCTGGAGATGGTGGACCTCCCCGGCGCCCCGGCTCTGGTGCGGGCTGCAGTCGTCCACGCGGAGACGGCGGTGGTGCGCCCCTTCACCGTGGGCAGTGCCGCCCTCGGCAGGCTCCTGGCCCGTCACCTTGTCACCCGTGACGGCCTGGAGCCCACAGGGACGGCGGTGACGGACCTGTGGGCCGCCCGGTCCCCGGCGTCCTACGCCGAGGCGCTGGGCGCTTACGCCTCCGGAAGCCTGGACGGGGTGGTGTCCTGGGTGCAGTGGCAGGCTGAGGCGCTTCTCCTCGGCGTGGAGGAGGCGGAGTCCCTGTGCCGGGCGGTGCAGGCCGGGACCTGGAGGGCGGGCTAGCCGGGCACCGGCCTGCGGACCAGCAGGCTCAGGGACGGCTCAGGTGCCCCCGTTCTGGACGACGGGCCACCAGCCAGCCTGCGGTGCCAGCGGCGGCCAGGATGCTGAGGCTGCCTGCGAGCGCGCCGGGCAGAGGGCCACGGGGACGCGGCAGGGCGGGCCAGCGGGGCTGCCACGTGGTACGCAGCGTGACTGGCCGCTCAAAGTCCCGTACCGGCCAGCCCCGGGCCTCGGCCAGCCTCCGCAGGCTCCGGTCAGGGTTGACGGCGACGGGGTGCCCGACGGCGGTCAGCATCGGCTCGTCGGAGGAGGAGTCCGAGTAGGCCCAGGAACGACTGAGGTCCACGCCGTGGGCCTGGGCGTCCTCTGCCAGGGCGCGGCTCTTCTCCTCGTGGAGGAGGCGGCGCCGGATGCGTCCGGTGAAGCGGCCGTTGGCGTCCACCTCCAGGGTGGTCGCCACGGCCCGGTCGGCTCCGAGCACCTGGGCGACCGGCTCGACGATCTCGGCCAGGGAGGCGGAGACCACGACGACGTCGTGCCCGGCCTGGCGGTGCCCGGCAATGAGGTCGAGCGCCTCGGCGTAGACGGCGGGCTCGATAGCGGTGGACAGCGCGCCCTGGACCACCTCCTGCAGACGCCTGCGGGGCAGTCCGGCTGTCAGGGTCGCCAGGCGGTCCATCAGGCGGGTCGTGCGAGAGGCGCCAGCCCCCACCAGCAGGTAGGGCAGCTGCGCCACGACACCACGGGCCAGGGCCACGGTGGACAGCAGGCCTGAGCGGTGCATCGGCGTGCTCAGGGCAAAGGCCGTGGAGGTCGCCAGGATGGTCTTGTCAAGGTCGAAGTACGCCGCCGGGCGGCGGGTGTCCTGGTCGGGGCTCGCGGAGCTTGTGGGGCTCATGGCCCTATCATCACACTGGACAGTCGTGGTTGCACCAGGTTGCCAGGTCTTTTCCGCGTTTTTCCACGTCTTTCCTCATCTTTCCACTCCTTTTTCGTGGCTGTGGCCGGTCACCACAGGGTGCCTGAGGCAGCCGCTCTTCACAAGGATGCGGCGGCGGGGTCTCGCGCTGGGGCCGGGACGCGCACCCTGGAGCCCTCAACCCAGATGCCCGGCAACACCCATCAATGACCACCAATGCCCGGTACTACCCAGGAATACCGCGCATACCCGCGCCCACGCAATCATGCACAGCTTGTGCCCCGGCCGTGGCCGGAGCCGGAGAGGACACTGAATGCCTGCCCTACCACCCCAGCCGACCCCAGATCCCTCACCAGGCCCCGCTCGGCGGGACCACGGCTCCGGTGCCGGAGACGGCGGTCCCGGGGCGCGCCTTGTCGCGGTCACCGGTGCCCGGGGGGGCCTGGGCGCGAGCACGCTCCTGCTTCACCTGGCCTGGGCGCTCGGACGCGGGGGCTGGCGCACAGCGGTTGTCGACCTGGACCCGGCAGGTGGTCTGGGGATGCTCCTGGGTGACGACGTCCTGCCCGGTCTGCGGTGGGCTGACCTGCCGACCCAGGAGACGGCCTTCCGGGCGGCACGCCTGGTCGGGGCGCTACCGGTGTGGCACACCGTGTCCGTTCTGACCGGCGATGCCAGGGGAGGCCCGCTCGTGCGGGGTGACGGCCGCCTTCCTGGGTGCGTGGACGCCGTGCTGACGGCCGTGGCCCGCGAGCACGAGGTGGTCCTGGTGGACCTGCCACGAGGTCTGCCTGCCCCGCTGTCCGCGCAGGTCCTGCTTCTCACCGGGCGCGACCTGCCCTCGGCGGTCGCTGCGGAGGTGCTCGTTCCCTGGCTGCGGGCTTCTGTCCTGGGGCAGGGAGCGGTGCGCAGCAGCGGCTGCCAGGACACCGCCTGTGTGGGTGCGGGGGAGAGCGACCCGGTGAGCCTGGTGGTGCGTGCCTCAGGCGAGGACGTGACAGGCGCCGATCTTGAGCGCATCACCGGGTGCCGTGTCCTGGGGTCCGTGCCGAGGGACCGTGCTGTCCTTCAGCGTGCTGCCCGGGGTGAGGACCTGGTGCGCTCACGCTCCGCCATGCGCAGGGCTGTCTCTGCCCTGGCGAGACGGCTCGTGCCGGGCACCGGGACGGCATCCCCCTCTGGGTGGCAGGACTCGGTGGTACGACGGGAGGGCCAGGCGTGGCAGTGACGTCAGGTTCCGAGCTGGCCCGGGTCCGCCGCGCCCTCGCCCACGGGTCCCGGCTTGACCAGGCGCTTGAGGAGGTCACCGACCCTGCCACCGGTGAGCTGGGTCTGGCCCGCCTGAGGCACAGGGTGCGCGCCGACGCGGAAGGCGCCGGACCGCTCCTGCAGCCCCTCATCGACACCCCAGGTGTCACCGACGTCTTGGTGCTCGCCGGCCTGACCTGGGTCGACCGCGGGCACGGGGTGGAGAGAGTCGCCTGTCCGGTGATGCCGGAGAGCCAGGTCCGCGCGCTCGCGGTACGGATGGCCGCCTCAGCGGGGCGCCGTCTTGACGACGCCAGCCCGGTGGTGGACGCGACCCTGTCGGACGGGACGCGCCTCAACGCCGTCCTGCCGCCCCTGAGCAGTCAGGGCACGGTGATCAGCCTGCGGACCAGGAGGCCCCAGGGGTTCAGCCTGGCAGAGCTTGTCGGCGCGGGGACAGTGGCTCCAGGCCTTGACGCCGTGCTGGCTGCCCTGGTGGCGCAGCGGGCCAGCTGCCTGGTCACCGGGGCCACCGGCACGGGGAAGACCACCCTCCTGGCTGCCCTCCTGGGGCTGGTACCGGCCAGCGAGCGCATTGTCTGCATTGAGGAGGCCAGCGAGCTGCGTCCCCGTCACCCGCACGTCGTCCACCTCCAGGAGCGCGGGGACAACATCCAGGGTGCCGGTGCCGTGAGCATGACCTCCCTGGTGCGGGCGGCGCTGAGGATGAGGCCGGACAGGATTGTCCTGGGAGAGTGCCGGGGACCTGAGGTCAGGGACGTCCTGACCGCGCTCAACACTGGTCACGAAGGAGGCTGGGCCACCCTGCACGCCAACTCTGCGACGGACGTGCCTGCGCGCCTGACCGCCCTGGGAGCACTGGCCCGCCTCGACGAGGGCGCTGTCGCCTCCCAGGCCGCGAGCGCCCTCGACGCCGTGGTCCACCTGCGGCGTCTCCCGGGAGGCCGAGGGGGAGCGGAGCATGAGGATGCGTCACCGGGGCCGCCGGGGCCGCCGGGGGCGCGGTGGGTGTCCTCGGTCGGTGTGCTCACGCGGGAGGCCACCGTAGCCGGGGCGGTTCTCACCTGCCAGGAGGCCCTGAGCGTGTCAGCCGAGGGTGTGACAGCCGCCGGGCCTGCCATCGACCGCCTGGTGTCGCGTGTCGGTGAGGGCCCGGTGTCAGCGGCCCTGTCACAAGGCACGCGGGGCCGCCACCGCCCCGTGAGGGGGCTGCCGTGAGTGGGGGCGCATGGGTGGCGGCAGTCCCGACCTCCCCGGCAGTCTCTCTCGCAGTCTTCTTGGTGGTCTTCCTCGCGGTCTTCCTGGCGGTCTCGGTCGTGCTGCTCCCGCTGCGACGCGCTCGGGCCGGCGCCTGGGGCACGACCCGCCCGGTGCTGCCGGTGCGGGTGACGACGTCGCACCGGCAGGTGGATATCGGCCTGCTGCTGACCGAGGTTGCCAGCCTCCTGAGGGCGGGAGCCTCCCCGGCTCGGGCATGGTCGCGGGCGCTGGGGCGCTGTGGGGTGGTTGAGGGGATCGACCCCGGGGAGGACGGCGTTCCTCCCGCGCTTGCGGACCTGGGGGTCCCGACTGCGACGCTGACCTGGCCGCGGTGGGAGCAGGGGCGCCTGTGCTGGCAGCTGCCCGCCCGCGGCGCGGCGCGGCGACGGCTTCAGGCTGCTGCGGCGGCGGTCCCGGGAGCGGCTGCGGCCTGTCGGCTGTCAGCCTCCCTGGGTGCTCCACTGGCTGAGGTCCTGGATGCCGTGGCCTCCGGTGTCGCCGAGTCGGGGCGCGCCGAGGCCTCGCGGGTCAGCGCGCTGACCGGGCCGCGTACGACAGCCCGTCTCCTGGCGTGTCTGCCGCTGGTAGGGCTGGGCCTGGGGGCTGTGGTGGGTGCTGACCCGGTCTCCTTCCTCCTGGACGGAGGATGGGGTTCGGTCCTGGGGGCGACGGGAGCCGCGCTCATGGTTGCCGGGCACCAGGTCACCAGGGGCATGGTGCGGGCGGCCACCGCCTCAGCCCGCGGTACTGACGAGGCGCTTGTCCTGGACCTGGCCTCCGCCTCCCTGGCCGCCGGGGCGTCGCTGCCTGGGGTGCTGGTCGCTCTGGGCGAGGCCGTGGAGGAGGAGGCGTTCTGCGTGGTGGGCCGGGCACTGCTGCTGGGGGCAGGGTGGGAGGAGGCCTGGGACGCTCCCGGGGACCCGGTGTGGCGGAGCAGGTACGCCAGCCTTGAGGGGTGCCTGCGGCCCGGCTGGGAGGACGGTGCCTCACCGCAGACGCTGCTGGCGGCCACGGCTGCCACGGTCAGGGTGGGCCGCAGGGCCAGGGACGAGGAGGCCGCCGAGCGTCTTGCGGTGCGTCTGGTGGTGCCCCTGGGTGCGTGCCACCTGCCTGCCTTCGTCCTCCTGGGGCTTGTGCCCGTCATCGCCTCGGTCGGTGCGGGACTGCTGGCCTCATGACGCTAGGGTGATGGCGGCGACCTCATGACGGTGAGCCTGGTGGCGGGTTGCCCGCCGTCCGGCCCCACCCGGTCTGTTCCGTAACCATGGGTGCTCCTGACCGCCTTGGAGACCCGCCCGCCCCGCAGGTGGTTGACGTCATCGGCCTGGCCCAGTCCCGCGGGGTGGCCGGGTACGCGCTGGCCGGGTCAGACCCGGCCAGGCGTGCTGCGGACGCTGCGGCTCGGCGGACCACCACTGCTCCACACGAAGGACCGCACCCTGTCGGCTGCACTGCGTGCGGCGGTGGGATGCGTGCGTCGCAGGCCGACGGGCTGGCACCATGTGACCATGGCACTGTCGAAGAAGCTGCTGAGCCGCGATGAGGTCGTCGTGCGGCACATGCGTACCCATGCGAAAGTCCTCCTGTGGCGGGTCCTCCTGGAGGTCGTCGTTCTCGCCGCCGCAGTCGCGGGGTCGGTTCTTGCCCCGCAGGGCTGGAGGCCGTGGGGCCTTGTAGCGCTGTGGGCACTGGTCGTCGTCGTGAGCGTCCCCCTCCTGCTCCTGCCGTGGCTGAGGTGGTACACCGACACCTACACGATCACCACGAGGCGGGTGATCACCCGCTCCGGCATCCTCAGGCGCACCGGTCACGACCTGCCCCTGAGCCGTATCTCCGACGTGCAACAGGACAAGGACCTCAACGACCGGCTCTTCGGCTGCGGCACCCTCATACTCCAGACCAGCTCAGACGACCCGCTCCCCCTCAGGGACGTCCCCCACGTGGAGACGGTGCAGGTCGAGATCGTCAACCTGCTCTTCAACGACGTCCAGGGGGCTGTTGACGCGGACCCCCGGCGCTGAGCCCTGCCCGGTGCCTGGCTCAACGCCGGGTGCCGGGCAGGACTCAGCGGAACCAGGCGGACGTCGTCCTTTCTCGGTCCTCCCTAGCCACGTGCCTCCACCACGACGACGGCCTGGGAGATGCCGCTGAACGTGGCGGCCGGGCCAGGGGTGACAGGTTGAGGGACAGGTCCTTGGCCCGGGCGTGCGTCCCGGGCCAGAGGGTGTCGATGGCGGTGGCGCCAGCATTCCGCAGGACAGGAGTAGAAAGAGACATGGCGGGCGGGCCGCGTCCCGCCACGACGGCAGCCCCGGTCTCGCCAGCCGACGTACACACTGAGGAGAGACATGCGTATCAGCGTCCTGGAGCAGATTCCCCTGTTCGAAGGCGGTAGCCCGTACCAGGTCCTTCGTGACGTGGTCCACCTGGCCCGTGGCGTGGAGGAGGCAGGCTTCCACCGCCTGTGGCTGGCGGAGCACCACAGCACGGGGGTCTTCCAGTCCTCGGCCCCGGACCTGCTCATGATGCACGTCCTGGACGGCACCCGGCGTATCCGTGTGGGGTCGGGGGGAGTCATGGCCATGCACTACGGCTCCCTGCAGGTGGCCGAGCGCTTCGCCACCCTGGCTGCGCTCCACCCCGGTCGCGTGGACATGGGCCTGGGGCGCGCGCCCGGCGGCGACATGCGTGCGGCGGGGGCGCTCAACCAGGGGCGTGTCATCGACCCCGACTCCATCAACCTCCTCGTCGAGGAGGCTGTGGCCCTGCTGCGTAACGAGCTCACGGCCGACCACCACTACGCCTCCCTGACGGTGGACCCCAGGCCCGAGCAGCTGCCCGAGCTGTGGCTCCTGGGCTCCTCGGGCCAGTCCGCGGCGTGGGCGGGCTCCCGGGACCTCAACTACGCCTACGCGCAGTTCTTCACCGGCCGCCAGCAGGTAGAGGTCATGGACCACTACCGGGCACACCTGCCTGCTGGGCACCAAAGCGGCCAGACGCTGTCGGCCCTGTGCGTCAGTGCTGCCCCGACCAGGCAGGAGGCCTGGGAGCAGGCCCTCGTGGCTGCCGACGCCCGCTACGCGCTGCGTACCGGCCGTCCGGTCCGCTTCCGGGACCCCGCCACCCTGGAGGCCTCCTACCGGGCCCAGGTGGAGGCCTACCTTGAGCGGGACACGGCTGTCATCGTGGGCACCTACGACGAGGTCGCCTCCCAGGTCACGACCTTTGCCGAGAGCCACCACACCGAGGAGGTCATGCTCATCAGCTACATCAAGGACGTCGAGACCAAGATCCACCAGTACACCGAGCTCGCCGCCCGGCTGGCCTGAGCCGTCGTGGTGACGGTGCAGTGCGGCGTAGTGACGGCGTAGTGGCGGTGTCGGGACGTAGCGACAGTGGTGTGGCGGCTCAGCCCGTACCCGGCTCAGTCCTTGGGAGGCGCTACCGTCGCCTCATGAACGTCGCGCTCCCGCAGCCCGCCCCCTCCGCTGACCCCGGGGCGGCGGTGCCCCCTGCGCCGCGTGCCACCGCCGAGCAGGCCCTCAGGCTGCGCAAGGACCTGGAGGCCAGTGGCTGGGGCGTGGACGCCGTCGCCCACCTGCTGGGAGAGGTGGGTGACGCCGCCCTGCGCCGAGAGGTCCGCCTCCCCGCCCTGCGGGCGCTGCGGGCCGCCATGGACGAGGACCGGGCCGCAGGCGCGAGGCCCTCGCCCCCGGCCGTCCTGACTGCCTTGTTCATGCTTGGTGAGCCGGTGTCGGCCGCCGAGCTCGACCACGTCCTGAGCCGCACCCGTACCCGCGGTGCGGCCGCTACCGGCCTGGTCAGCCCGCCTGACACCAATGGCCGGGTCCGTGCCCTGGTGGACCTGCGTCCCCACGAGGCCCGTGACGACACCGGGCAGGTGCGCTGGTGGGTGGCCTCCGACCTGGGTGAGATGGTCACCGGCCGTGAGCTGGCACCCGGCCACGTCCTGGGCATCGGCGGGGCGGGACTGACCTTGGCGGGCCTGGTCCCGCGCACACCGGTGGGTACCGCCCTGGACCTGGGGTGCGGCTGCGGGATCCAAACGCTCTACCTCCTGCGCCACGCCGAGCACGTGACTGCGACGGACGTCTCGCGCCGGGCACTGGACTTCACCGCCTTCAACGTCGCTCTCGCCGGTCAGGAGGAGCGGGTGGAGCTGGCGGCAGGCTCCCTGCTGGAGCCGGTGGCAGGGCGTCGCTTCGACCTCGTGGTCTCCAACCCCCCGTTTGTCCTGACGCCTGCTGCGGTCCGTGAGGCGGGGCTGGCGCTCATGGAGTACCGCGACGCCGGCGAGGACGTCCTGCCTGGGCTCGTGGCGGGCCTGGGTGCCCACCTGCAGGCGGGGGGCACCGCCGTGCTGCTGGGGAACTGGGAGCACCACCAGGGGAGGGACTGGCGCCGGGACGTCGCCGACTGGCTGCCGGAGGAGGCCGACGCCTGGGTCGTCGAGCGGGAGCAGCAGGACCCGGTGTCCTACGCGGCCATGTGGCTGCGTGACGGCGGGGTGGCCCCCGAGCGGGCACCGGAGGCCTTTGACGCCGCCGTCGGGGCGTGGGTCGGGGACTTCGAGGAGCGGGGGGTGGAGGGGGTCGGCTTCGGCTACCTGGTCCTCCACCGCCCGCAGGCACCGCGCAGGCCCTGGCGGGTGCTGGAGGAGGTCACCACGGCAGTGGAGGCTCCCCTGGGGCCGCACGTCGCCCAGGTGCTGGAGGCCCAGGACCTGCTGGCTGGCCTGGACGACGACGCTGTCGCCACCCTGCACCCCGTGCTGGCTGCCGACGTCACCGAGGAGCGCCACCTGGTGCCAGGCGCCGCAGAGCCCTCGGTCATCATGCTGAGGCAGGGTGGGGGCTTGGGGCGTGCCGTCCCGGTGAGCACAGCGGTCGCCGCCCTGGCAGGGGCCGCCGACGGCGAGCTGAGCGTGGCGCAGGTAGCGCAGGCGGTGGCGGTCCTGACCGGGGCTGGCACGGCCGCCGACGCCGTCGCAGTGCGTGCCGAGCTCGTGGCGGGCGTGCGCGAGCTGGCCCGCTGCGGGTTCCTGACCTTTGGGTGAGGGGGTGGGGCATGGTCCAGGCTGTGACCCTTCGCGTTCCGGCTTCTCCCTCTGGCGGTTTGCGAGGTTGGGGTACGTCCTGGGAGGGCCGGGTGGCCGCATAGCGTACCCCGGACTCGCATATCGCTGACGGGTCGGGGGTGGGGCTGGTCTGTCGCTGGCGGGTCCCGGCCTGCTGCGTGCGGTTTCCGGCCCACGTACCGGTGCGGGTTCGGGCTTATCGGCCTAGACCTCGGTTGCGTCGGTGGTTTCGGGTGGGGGTCTGGTGTGGGGTGGGGGGCTGGGTGGGCTGCTGGGCGGCTTGGGCGACACGGGCCTTGATGTCGGCCAGGATCTCCTCGGGGGTGGTCTTGTGGCCCGGCTGGCCCGCCCGGGACGGTCTGGGGCCTGCCTGGGGCTGTGCTGGTGGCGTGCGCACGGCGGCGGTGGGCGAGTGGGGGAAGGAGGCCTCGCGCAGACGGGCGGTTCGGGAGAGGTCTGCCCCGGCGGGTGCCTCCCGTGCGGCCCGGGGCTGGTTGCCCTGGCGGGCCGCCTGGGCCACTCGGGCCTTGATGTTGGCCAGGACCTCCTCGCGGGTGGTCTTGTGGCCCGGCTGGCCCGGTCCGGCCGGGGTGGCGCCCGTGTGGGTGGGGCCTGGCTGCCCGGTGGCGGGGCCGGGCCGGTCTGGCTGGTGGGGCTGCCCGGTCCCGGGCTGGGTCGTGGCCGAGGGCGCGGGCTCCTGCGCCCGGGCGGGTGGGTGCCAGGGGTCGTGCCCGGTGGCGATGGTGGCGGCGAGGTAGGTGGGTGTCCACGGTGGTGCGCGGGGGCTGGTGGCGCTCCTCTGGGCCTGGGTGCGTGGCTCCAGGTGCGCCTGGCCGGCACGCAGGTCCTGGGCCAGGTCGGGGGAGCTGGTCAGCACGGCGCGCACCAGGAGGCGCACCTGCGCCCTCTGGTCGGGTGGGACGGCCAGGGCGGCCTGCTCCAGGACCGCCACCATGGGTCTGTTCTGGGAGCCCACCGAGGAGTTGACCTGCCCGTGGCCCAGGGAGGGGTAGCCGGGCTGCGGCCCGGTGGTGGCGGGGCCGCCTGGCCCCGCCAGGAGCTGGTCGGGCTCGTGGAGGACCACCAGCGCCCGGTTCACCTCCAGCGCCTTGGCCTGGGCATCCTCCTTGGAGAGCTGGTGCACGTGCCGCAGGTCGTGCATGACCTCCTTCATGAAGTTCTTGCGGGCTCGCTTGGTGGTACCGGAGGTGGGCTGGCGGCCCTGGGTGCGGTAGGCGCGGATGCCTTCCAGCAGGCGCTCCGCGCTGAGCAGGGACAGGGCGGAGAGCTGTCGGTCCAGCTGGCGGGTGAACTCAGCCACCAGGACCTGGGTGGAGTCGTGGTGGCCGGTGTGGAAGAACACCT
Source organism: Actinomyces wuliandei (assembly GCF_004010955.1). Classification (NCBI taxonomy): domain Bacteria; kingdom Bacillati; phylum Actinomycetota; class Actinomycetes; order Actinomycetales; family Actinomycetaceae; genus Actinomyces; species Actinomyces wuliandei. Next base: position 2,901,877 of record NZ_CP025227.1, on the reverse strand, counting down.
CCACCGGCGTGGCCGAGTGCCACGCCAGCGGGCTCGCCGGTGCCGCCACGGCCCCCTCCCACACCAGCACGCTCTGCCCGCCAGCCCGCCCTGGGGTGAACATGTCACCAGCCACCAGGGAGGCATCCCCGCCACCGCCGCCGTGGCCGGGGGCTGGGCCACCACCACCGGCCCCGCCGCCAGGCGCGGCGGGACCAGCAGCAGGGGCGGTGGGGCGCCCGCGCCTGCGGAGCCGGTCCCGCCAGCGCCTGGGCGTCACGACCCCGCCCCCGGACCGGGGCCGGTGCCACCAGGGCCGCTACTGGTGCCGCCGGGACCGTCACCCTGGCTGGTGGTCTGGCCTCCTGCGGCGATGGTGGCGGCGACCTGTGCGGCGGCGGCGGAGAAGTCCTCCACCAGGGTGTGCTCCTGGGCCTGGGCCAGAAAAGTGAGGTGCGCGGTGGCGTCCTCGATGCCGACCTGGCTGGTGCTGACCCGCCCGGTGAAACAGCAGGCGGGGGTCAGCCCGTAGACCTGCCCCGCCCCAGCACCCCCCAGGTTCTCGACGGCCCAGCCCACCACCGGGGTCCCGGAGCCGTCCCGGGAGCCTCGACGCACCGCGTGCCCGCGACAGCGCCCGTGCAGCCCACGCAGCCCTGTCCTCCCCGGTTTGCGAGCTCGGGGTACGTTGTGCGAGGCCCCGGCGCTCGGCTGGCGCACCCCAGACTCGCAAGCTGCTCAGGCCGGATGAAGCCGTCCGGACCGACGGGCCTCCCGCCGGTGGCAACCCTGTTCCGCGCCGCCACCGGGCTGTGCTGGGCCTGGGCCAGCCTAGGACCGGGCTGGCCGGGCCGGGGCCTCACCGAGCTCGACGGAGCGGACCCGCACCGGAGCCTCCCCGTGACTGTTACCAGTCTCAGTGCTGCCAGCCTCAGCGTCCTGGCCCGTGGCACCGGTGTCCGGGCTGTCGGCAGCCGCAGTACCGCTGTCAACAGGCTCAGTGGCTACGTCCGCGCCCTGGACCGCCCCGGCGACCTTGACGCTGAAGGAGCCGGTGACCTTGGCGGCCTCCACCAGGTCGGAGCGCACCGACTCCACGGCTGGCTGGTAGTCGGCAGCGACCTCCAGCACGGCGCTGAGGATCGGGGTCCTCTGGCTGGTCCTGGCCTCCGACTTCACCCGGCGCAGCGCCGCCAGGACGGTGCCCGCCTGGGCCACCAGGGCCGGGTCCGCCCCCTGGGCGGCCTGGCGCAGCCCTGCCGCCTCAGGCCAGGCTGAGCGGTGCACGGACCCGGTGCGGTACCAGCTCCACACCTCCTCAGTGGCGTAGGGCAGGAACGGGGCGAGCAGCCGCACGAAGGTGTCCACCGCCAGCGCCAGGGTGGTCCGGGCGCTGCGCACCGCACCAGCCGTGTGGGTGCCCTCGGCGTCGTTGGCACGGTCCTTGCCCAGCTCGATGTAGTCGTCGCAGAAGGTCCAGAAGAACGACTCGGTGACCTCCAGAGCGCGGGCGTGCCGTCGCAGCTCTGGGGAGGCCTCGGCCCAGAACTGGCTCGTCATCTGCGGCGAGACGGGGCGTGGCAGCGGTCCGAGGTCCAGGGACCTCCCCATCGACGTGATGCGACGAAGAGCCTGCCCGCACGCGGAGGTCGTGGGCTCATCAAAGCGCCGCATGATGCTGAGGGCGAGCGCACGGTCAGTCAGGAGTGCCCTGGACCTGCAACGAGGCCCGGGACAGAGGCCGTGTCGCGGCGCCACGTGAGCACTTCCGCAGTGGAATCGCTGGGACCTACCAGGAGGTTCCCCGGTCGCTGCCTCTACCATCGCTCGGTGATGATGAGCTCCCGGACGACTCCAGGCAGGGCGGCACCTCCGGGTGCCGCAGCGCCAGGTGCGCGCGGGCGGGCCGTGCTGCTGGCGTCGTGCTGCCTGGTGGGGGTGCTCGTGCTGTGGTGGCTGTGTGTGGGCACCTACACCGGCCAGCGTCTGGAGGCGGCCGCCCTGGAGGGCTCTGAGATCGGCTCCCACTACGTCTCCGACCAGGCCCGCGCTCTCCTGTCCACCGTCTCCATGCCTGCGGCGGTGGTGCTGGTGGCGGTGATCCTCCTCGTTGGCTGGCTGCGTGGCAGCCACCGTCGTGCCCTGTGGGCCGTGGTCGCCGTGGTCGGGGCGAACCTGAGCACCCAGGTCATCAAGCAGTGGGTCCTGTGGCGTCCCGACTACGACATCACCGCGCGCTGGGACAACGCCAACACCCTGCCCTCGGGGCACACGACCATGGCGGCCTCAGCCGCCGTGGCCCTGGTGCTGCTCGCCGGGACCCGCTGGCGCACGGCTGCGGCCTGGGCCGGGGCTGCCGCCACGGCGGCCATGGGGTACTCCACCCTGGTGTGCCAGTGGCACCGGCCCTCCGACGTTCTCTCGGCCGTGCTGGTGGCCGTCGCCTGGGGCGCGGTGGCGGTCGCAGGTGGAGCATGGCAGGGCGGGGACCGGGACCCGGGTGGGCGCGGTGGCCAGCATGATGGCGGCCAGCGCGGCAGCGCCCACAGCGACGGGGGTGCTGGCAGCGGGGCAGCCGCAGCCCGGGGCTCGCAGCGGCTGTGGAACACCGTGCTCACGGCCGCAGGAGCCGTGGGCTGCGTCGGTGCCGGTCTCCTGGGGGCGTGGGTGTGGTCGCGCAGCGCCGCCCCGCTGACGCGGTGGGACCTCTTTGCCGCCTACACCACGGGGTCGGTGGCGACTGTCGCCGTGTCCTGCCTGGCCCTGGGCGCCCTGGTCGGCCTGAGCGACTGGCGGGCGCGGGACCGGACGCGATAGGGCGGCGGCAGGTCCCGGTCCGGGTGCGATTACTGGGTCTCACCGGTAGGCAGGCTGATGGTGAAGGTGGTGCCGTGGTGCACGGGGTCCTCCTGCAGGGTCGTTGACTCCACGGTCAGCGTCCCTTGGTGGGACTGCACGATCGCCAGGGCGATCGACATCCCCAGGCCGGTGGAGCCGGTGCGGCGCCCGCGGGAGGTGTCTCCACGTGCGAAGCGCTCGAAGAGGCGCTCACGCAGGGCGGGCTCGATACCGGGCCCGTCGTCGGAGATCCGCACCACCAGGTGGCTGCCACGGCGCAGCAGGGTCGTGGTGACCCGTGTCCCCGGTGGGGTGTGCACGCGGGCGTTTGCCAGGAGGTTGACCAGGACCTGGCGCAGCCGGGGCTCGTCTCCCATCACCAGCGGCGGCTCGGGGACGAACTCCTCGAACTCCTCGGGCTCCTGGCCCTCGGGGGGCTGGGAGGCCTGGAGGGTCCCGGGGCCCTCCCTGGCGGGAGGCTCCAGCGCCTCCAGGACCAGGTCCCAGTCGTGGTCGGGGCCTGCGGCGCGCGCGTCGGCCACGGTGTCGACCAGGAGACCGACCAGGTCCACCTCCGTGAGCACCAGGCCGCGCCCCGCGTCCAGGCTGGCCAGCAGCAGCAGGTCCTCCACCAGGGCCGTCATCCTCAGGGACTCCGAGTGCACCCGTTGCAGGGCGTGCTCGGCCTCCTCGGGCAGGTTCGCGTCGGCCCCCTCGCGCTGGATCAGCTCGGTGTAGCCACGGATGGACGCCAGGGGCGTGCGCAGCTCGTGGGAGGCGTCGGCCACGAACTGGCGCACCTGCGTCTCCGAGCGCTGGCGGGCGCTCAAGGCGTCCTCGACCCGGTCCAGCAGCGTGTTCAGCGCGGCTCCCACCTGGCTGACCTCTGTGGAGGAGGCCAGGTCCTGGGCGGGCACGCGCTCGTCGATGGAGACCTCACCGCGCTCCAGGGGCTGGGAGGCCACGTGCTGGGCGGTGGCGGCCACCCGTTCCAGGGGTGCCAGGGAGGACCTGACCATGCTCCTCCCAGCCAGGGCCACCACGAGTGCCCCTACCAGCGCGATCCCGGCCTCGATGAGCAGCTGGGTGCGCACCAGCCTGTTGTCGTCCTCCGTGGACAGGCCGGTGATGACGACAGCGCCGGAGTCGTCCTCGGTGGCCACCACCCGGTAGTCACCCAGGGAGGTGATGCTGACCGTCATGGGGTGACCGTCGGTACGAACTGGCAGCAGGTCGGCGTAGGCCTGTGAGGGCAGGCTGACGTAGCGGCCCTCGGCGTCGATGTAGGTGGCGCTGCTTACGGAGCCTGAGACGATAATGACGGTCAGCGTTCCCGTGGACTGGCCTGCGGCGTCCACCCCCGGGGCCACCTCCTTGTTGCCTCCGAGCTCGCCGTCCCCGGTCTCGGTGCCCTCGGGAGGGACGGGACTGCTGGGGACCGATAGCGTGGGGCACTGGTCTGAGGGCTCCTCGGCGCTGCCCGTGCCAGTATCAGTGGCGGCACCAGCGGGGCTGTCGGCGCCGGGGCACTGGAGCGCGCCCGCCGGTCCCTGCTCCAGGCCGTTGCGGCGGTTCGCGGCCCGCTCGGAGGCGGCAGCCAGCTTCTCGTCGAGGTGGCCGGTCAGCGTGTAGCGAAGGGTGAGTGTGGAGACGGCGCTCATGAGCGCAGCGGTGACAAGGACCAGGCCGAGCACGCCGAGCACGAGAGTCGTGCGCAGGCTGCGCAGCCGTCGCGGGCGCGGGAGGCGTGCGGAGGGGACCTGGCCGCCCTGTCCCGTGCGGCCAGGCAGCGGCTCGGGCGGCGGTCCAGGGGATGGCCCGGGGGATGGCCCGGGAGCTGCTGCCGTCACGAGGGCCTCAGGGGTTCCTGACTGAGGAGCCTGCCGGGGCCTGCGCTGCGGCGCCCACGGCCGTCGCGGGTTCCTGGGAGCGCCCCGCAGCGGCTGGTGCGTCAGCGGCGGGCTTGAGCACGTAGCCGACACCGCGCATCGTGTGGATCATGGGCTCCCTCCCCTTGTCAATCTTGCGGCGCAGGTAGGAGATGTAGAGCTCGACGATGTTCGCCTGCCCGCCGAAGTCGTAGTTCCAGACGCGGTCCAGGATCTGTGGCTTGGACAGGACGCGGCGCGGGTTGCGCATGAGGTAGCGCAGCAGCTCGAACTCGGTGGCGGTGAGGTGGATCTCGTCCTCACCCCGCCAGACCTCGTGGGAGTCCTCGTTCATGCGCAGGTCACCGACCTCCAGCAGGGAGGCGGGCTTCTCCTCGCTGGCTCCCGACCGGCGCAGCAGGGCACGCAGCCGTGCCACGACCTCCTCCAGGGAGAAGGGTTTGGTCACGTAGTCGTCGCCTCCGGCGGTCAGCCCGGCCACCCGGTCGGAGACGGCGTCCTTGGCTGTCAGGAAGAGGACGGGTACCCCGGGGGTGTGGCCGTGGACGCGGCGCATGACCTCCAGCCCGTCGAAGTCGGGCAGCATGACGTCGAGGACGATGACGTCGGGCTGGATCTCCTGGGCCGTCCTGACCGCAGCCGTCCCCGTGGCGGCCGTGGTGACCTCCCAGCCCTCGTAGCGCAGGGCGCTCGCCAGCAGGTCGGCCAGCATCTGCTCGTCGTCGACCACGAGGACGCGCACGGGAGACCCGTCCGGACGGGTAAGAGGCTCAGGGGTGGTGCTCATGCCGCCAATTCCAGCATAAGGCTGCTGGATTCCTTCGAGTCGTCACCTGGGAGAATGCTGTGTTATCAGGTTGGGACCACAAACAGCCACATGTCTTGGCGGTGTATGAAATGCTGGAGCGGTTGCGCCGTGCGACCGGTCGCCCTGTGCCAGAAACCAGGGCCCACGTCAGGCGGAGCAGCATCCGGGTGGCGGCGTCCGCGCGGTGATCCGGTTTTGGTGCAAAGAATCAAAGTGTCGGCGCGGGAGCCCGGTGGACACGTGCCCCTGTGCCTGCTCCTGCCCTGCCAGGCCGCCGTGCCAGGCCGTAGTCCTGCTGTTCCATCAGGGCTGTGGCAGCGTAGTCTCTTGTACCTGACCGGGTCGCCTCCCGGCTGCGTGGTGCGTAGACCAGCGCACCACCGGCTGCGGCCCGCCATCCTCATAACTACGCTACCAGGAGAGTCATGGAATACGTCGATGGCAACGAGCGCCGCTTCGGTGCCGAGGACCTGTTCTTCTCGACCACGGACGCCAAGGGCGTCATCCGCAGGACGAACGGGGTATTTGACTCGCTGTCCCGCTACAGCCCTGAGGAGCTGGTCGGCGCTCCGCACAACATCATCCGCCATGACGACATGCCTGCGGGCGCCTTCAGGCTGATGTGGGACGAGCTGGAGGCAGGACGGCCCGCGTGCGTCTATGTCCTGAACAGGGCCAAGGACGGGCGGGACTACTGGGTCTTCGCCACGGTCGTCCCCCTTGCCGACGGCTACCTCTCGGTCCGGGTCCGCCCCAGCAACCACGCGATGTTCACCCCAGTCAAGGAGATGTACGCCCGGGTCCGTGCCGCAGAGCGCGACTACGCCGACCAGGGGCACGGACGTCGTGAGGTGGCTGACCACGGTGCCAGCCTGCTGTCCGAGGAGCTCAGCCGGGCGCAGTTCCATGGCCTGTACTCCTTTGCCAGGGCGGCCCTGCCGCGAGAGCTGGCCCTGCTCGTGGTCGAGGGCGTGCGCGTGCCCCGCCGTGCGGAGTCGGACAGCCCCATGTCCACCATCCTGTCCACCATGGCGGTCATCGAGCGGGACACCGACGAGCTGATCTACCAGCTCAACGAGTACCAGGAGCTCATCAACGGGCTGGGGGCGTGGGCGGCGGGTGTGCGCTCGGTGATCGACCGGGCCAACCGCGTGGGGGCGCTGGTGGGGGAGGTGACCAGCCCGGACCAGGAGTCCTCTGTGCCGACCGTCTCGGAGCGGGTCAGAGAGCGCGGCGCCCAGGCCGTGGAGGTCCTCCAGCAGCTGAACTCCTCGCTGGTGGCTCTCTACGAGGTCGCCTCCGAGGTGCGCTTCCGCTCCTCAATGATGCGCCTGCACACCCTGATGACAGGGATCTTTGCCGCTGCGGTCCTGGACAAGGCGGAGGCCGACTCCGCCGACGCCATCAGCGACCTGGCTGAGGCGCTCCTGGTGGACCTTGAGCCGCTCGCGCCCTCCTGCCAGAACGCTGCCGACCTCGCCGAGCGCCTGGACGCGGACCTGCGGTCGGTCGTCAGCAACCTCGACCGGGTCAAGCGTCCGTTCCAGCGCTGGATCCGGGCGCTCCAGGACGAGGGCGCCCAGCCTCTGGCTGAGGGCGTGGACGCTGCGGCGGTGCTCCAGGAGGCGGTCGAGCTCGGGGAGCAGGGCTTCCCGGAGACCGCCTCCCTGGCCGAGCTGGCGGCGAAGGCGCGCGGGGTCGTCGTGACCCTGGACGAGCCCGTTATCCGTGAACGTGTCTCCACAGTTCGCCAGGCCCTGGCGCAGATGGGGGGATAGCCGCTGGCGAGGGTGACCGCCAAGGCCGGGGCATGTCGTGACAGTGCCGGGGTCCTGACGGTGCCAGGGCGGGGCGCAGCGGATCCCCGCTGAGCGTCATGTTCCACTGACTAGAAGAGAGCACCCATGGAATCGCAGATCGGATACGAGCGACTGTTCGACCCGCAGGACATCTTCTTCTCGACGACGGACCTCAGGGGCGTCATCCAGAACACCAACAGGACCTTTGATGTCCTCTCCCGCTACTCGCGTGAGCGCCTTATCGGGTCGGCCCACAATATCATACGGCACCTGGACATGCCTGCGGGCCTGTTCCGGCTCATGTGGGACGACCTCCAGGCGGGCAGGCCCGTGTGCGCCTACGTCGTCAACCGGGCGGTGGACGGCCTGGACTACCGGGTCTTTGCCACAATAGTTCCTCTGCGTGACGGATTCCTCTCGGTGCGGATCAAGCCGATGGATGTCAGCACCCGGACCCGGGTGGAGGAGGCCTACCGGCGGGTGCGGGCCAAGGAACGTGAGCTGGCCGCCCGTGCGGCCTCACGGCGGCAGATCGGCGAGTACGGTGCCCAGGAGCTGTCCACCGAGCTTGCCGCCCTGGGATTCGGCTCCCTGCACGAGATGACCGAGGCTGCTCTGCCCCGTGAGGTGGCGGCGCTGGTGGCTGCGGGGGTGCGTGTACCTGCTGCGGCCCCGGACGTGCTGGGGCCGGTGGCCCGCATCCTCAGCACCGTGGCCGTGATCGAGCGGGAGACCAACGCCCTGGTCTACGAGCTTGACGAGTACATGCGCCTCATCGTCGCCATGGAGGCGGCGCACGACTCCATCGCGGCGGCCCGGGGGCGGATCGTGCGTATCGGCCAGCTGGTCTCCCAGGACGGTGGGGGTGGCGCGCGTACCCGGGCGCAGTCCCTGGCCGAGCGGATCAGCGAGCTGTCTGGCACTGCGGGCAGCGAGCTCGGCGGGCTGCCCCGGCGCCTGCACTCCATGCACGAGGCGGTCACACGGCTGCGCTTCGCCGTAGCCCTGATGCGGCTGCTGACCCTCATGGTGGGGCGGTTCGCCCAGTCTATCCTGGACGGCTCGGAGGAGGGCGCCGTCCGCTCGCTGACAGACCTGTGCGAGGCCCTGGAGTCCGGGGTCGCGGACCTGGGGCCTGTCCTGCGCAGTGTGAGCACCCAGGTCAGCGAGCTGGACGACGCCCTGCGCGTGGTCACCTCCAGCCTCGACCGCGCTGCCCGCCGCCTGGGCCAGTGGGTGGACGCCCGCAGCGGCAACGGGGTCTCCGGCTCCCCCGTGGTGGATGAGGTCGCTTCCCTGGCGTCCCAGGGATTCCCCGAGGTGCGGTCTCTTGCCCAGCTTGCTGCGGAGTGCCGAGGACTGGGCCTGCCCTATGACGAGGCCGCGACCACGCAGAGGCTCGCCGCGATCCGTGGCGCGCTGTCGGAGCTGTCCTGACGGCTGGCTGACCGGGTCTGGGCGTGCGGTTCCCGGCGTGGCGGCGGGTGTGGCCCGCAGCAGCCGTGGCTCCCAAGGCCTCTTCACGGCCTCGCCACGGCCTTACGGCCGTCTCCACAACGACGTGGCTGCTACGAGGTGCTGGCGGCCGCGATACGTTACAGTCGGCCGGGAGGGGCCGTCCCTGTCGGTTCCCGACCGGCTCCCGGACGTCTGGGACGCGTAGGCGTGCCTGGTTGTGAGGCTGATGCACAGCGGGGTACAGGCGTGTCCTGGCTGAGGGCCTGCCGGTCGGCCTGTCTCGCCACCACCCGTCACGCCCGTCTGTGAGGAAGGTCGCCCGTGTCCACCAAGCTCGTCATCGTGGAGTCCCCCAACAAGGTGCGTTCTATCGCCGGGTACCTCGGGGAGGACTTTGACGTCGAGGCCTCTGTGGGTCACATTCGCGACCTGCCGCAGCCCTCCGAACTGCCTGCCTCGATGAAGAAAGGGCCCTACGGCAAGTTCGCTGTGGACGTGGAGGACGGCTTCACCCCCTACTACGTCGTCAACCCGGACAAGAAGAAGACGGTCGCCCAGCTTCGGAAGGCGCTCAAGGGGGCTGACGAGCTCTACCTGGCCACGGACGACGACCGGGAGGGCGAGGCGATCGCCTGGCACCTCCTGGAGGTGCTCAAGCCCACGATCCCGGTCAGGCGCATGACCTTCACGGAGATCACCCGTGAGGCGGTGGCCCGCGCCCTGGACAGCACGCGTGACCTGGACACTCACCGGGTGGACGCCCAGGAGACCAGGCGCATCCTGGACCGGCTGGTCGGCTACGAGGTCAGTCCGGTCCTGTGGCGCAAGGTCCGGGCGGGGCTGTCGGCCGGGCGGGTCCAGTCCGTGGCGACCCGCCTGGTGGTGGAGCGTGAGCGTGAGCGCATGGCCTTTACCTCGGCCTCCTACTGGAGGGTGGAGGCTGAGCTGAGCACTGTGCTGCCCGGGAGCCCGGACACCCCAACGGCGTCTGCGCCGTCCCAGCAGGAGTCCCAGGAGCAGCACGACTCCGTCTTCTCTGCCCGTCTGACCACGCTGGACGGACGGAGGGTGGCCACCGGGCGCGACTTCAACGACGACGGCCAGCTGCGTCCGGCCGCGCTCAAGGCCTCCGTGGTCCACCTGCACCAGGCGGGGGCGGCTGCCGTCGCCGAGGCGGTCGGTCGCGGGCGGCCGCGAGTGGCCTCTGTCGAGGACAAGCCGTACAAGCGTCGTCCTGCCGCCCCGTTCACCACCTCGACCCTCCAGCAGGAGGCCTCGCGCAAGCTGCGGATGAACCCCCGTGAGACGATGCGTGTGGCCCAGGGGCTGTACGAGAACGGCTTCATCACCTACATGCGTACCGACTCCACGGTGCTGTCCTCCCAGGCTGTGGAGGCGGCCCGGACCCAGGTGGCCGAGCTCTACGGCTCCCAGTACCTCCCGCAGCGTCCCAGGGTCTACGCCTCCCGGGCCAAGGGCGCTCAGGAGGCGCACGAGGCGATCCGCCCCGCTGGTGACCACTTCCGCACCCCGGCCCAGGTCACCAGTGAGCTCAGCGGCGCCCAGTTCCGCCTCTACGAGCTGATCTGGAGGCGCACCGTGGCCTCCCAGATGGCTGACGCCGTCGGCTCCACCGCGACGGTGACTGTTGAGGTGCCCCTGACCCCTGCGGCGGGTGGCTCCCGGGACGCCGGGCCGACGTTCTCAGTGGCGGGGCTAAGTGCCTCGGGCACGGTCATTACCTTCCGTGGCTTCCTGGCAGCCTACGAGGAGGGGCGTGACGCTGAGCGCTACGAGGACTCCTCCGGGGCTGGCAAAGCTGGCACGGGCAAGGACGTGCGCCTGCCTGCCATGACGCAGGGCCAGGACCTGGCAGCTCTCAGGGCTGAGGCCTCCGGCCACGAGACCACCCCGCCTCCCCGCTACACGGAGGCCTCCCTGGTCAAGGCCCTGGAGGAGCGTGAGATCGGGCGTCCCTCTACCTACGCCTCGATCATGTCGACGATCTCCGACCGTGGCTACGTGGACCACCGTGGGCAGGCCCTGGTGCCCACGTGGCTGGCCTTCTCTGTCACCCGCCTGCTGGAGGAGAACTTCGCCGAGCTCGTCGACTACGACTTCACTGCCTCCATGGAGAGGGACCTGGACCGGATCGCCGCTGGTGAGGAGGACCGGGTGGCCTGGCTGTCCCGCTTCTACAACGGCTCGCAGGGGGGCGGTGGCGCCGAGGGTGCTGAGGACGCTGAGCGTGCTGAGGGCACTGCGGACCTCGGGGGCGCCGAGGATGATGGGGGTACCGGGGGCACAGAGCTGACGCTCCACGGACTCAGGGGGCTGGTTGCCGGGCTGGGGGAGATTGACGCGCGGGCGGTGAACTCCATTGAGCTCGGTGAGGGCGTGACCTTGCGGGTAGGGCGTTACGGCCCCTACCTGGAGGACGCTGAGGGTCGGCGGGCGAACGTGCCTAGCGACGTCGCCCCCGACGAGCTCAGCCTGGACAAGGCGCGCGAGCTGTTCGCCCGCGCTGCCGACGACGGCCGCGAGCTGGGGACCGACCCGTCCACCGGTCACATGATCATCGCCAGGGACGGCCGCTATGGGCCCTACGTGACCGAGGTCCTGCCTGATGAGGAGGGTGCTGACGGTGCCGCAGCGACGGGCACGGACGACCAGGCTGGTGAGATCGCGCAGAAGACTGGGAAAAAGACAGCGAGGAGGACGAAGGCCGCCAAGCCTAAGCCGCGCACGGCGAGCCTGCTGAGGTCGATGGACCTGGCTACGGTCACCCTGGAGCAGGCCCTCGACTTGCTCAGCCTGCCTCGGGTGGTGGGGCAGGACCCGGAGTCCGGGGAGGACATCACTGCTCAGAACGGCCGCTACGGGCCTTATCTGAAGAAGGGGTCGGACTCGCGGTCCCTGGAGGCCGAGGAGCAGATCTTCTCCGTCACCCTGGAGCAGGCCCTAGAGCTGTTCTCCCAGCCGAAGCGTCGCCGAGGGCACTCTGCCGCGCGACCTCCTCTGCGCGAGCTGGGCACGGACCCGGCCACGGGGCGTCCTGTTGTCATCAAGGACGGCCGCTTTGGGCCGTACTTCACCGACGGGGAGACCAACGTGACCGTGCGCCGGGGCGACGACCCTGCCACAGTCACTGCGGAGCGCGCCTACGAGCTGCTGGCTGAGAAGCGGGCCAAGGGGCCTGCTAAGAAGCGCAGCACCCGTAAGACGGGTGCCAGCAGCAAGGCGGGCACTGGCAAGGCAGGTGCCAGCAAGGCGAGCACCCGCAGGACGGCGGGAGGCACGGCCGGGGCCCGTAAGGCCGCAGGCGGCGGGGCGACGTCAGGGGCCGCCAGCACCACGTCAAAGACTGCCAGCGTCAAGGGGGCCAGTACCAGGACGGCCAGTGCCGAAGGGGGCGGTCGGGGCTAGGGCGGCTGGTAGCGTCGTGGTGGCTTCCTGCCTCGTTGCCGGGGTCTGGTCAGCACTGAGCTGAGGCGGCTGGTACCAGGGCCGCTGGCACCACCTGGGGCGGAGCGGTGGGCGGTGCGCGGTGGACCGAGATGTACCAACTGCCGAAATGTACCAAATCGTCAGAGAACGACTGGCACGTCGGTCATCTGTGAGGATTGGGCATCTATGAGGATGTGGTCGTTTTCGAGGACTCGGCCCTGACGCCTGTGTGCCTGTTGTGGCTGTTCCAGCCTGTCCTCCAGCCCAGTGGTCGTCGAGGGCGTGGGGCAGGCGGCCGCACCGAGGCGGCCTCTCTCGGACACGAGGCCAGTGGTCGTCGTGGGCATGGGCCAGGTTGGAGGCCTCCACACCGTGCAGCGGGCCTGTAGCGGTCGTCGTGGGCATGGGCCAGGTATAGTTGTTATGGCTGTTCCAGGTGGGGTGGAGTAACGGGGGTTTGCCTGGCGCGGTTCAGGCCTGGGTGGAGACCGTTTAGCACAGGTGGAGCGGTGTGAGCCAGGCTCACACGCCCGGGGTGGGAGCGCTTCGGCAAGGAGTTCCCCCGGAGGAGTGCCAGGCTCACACGCCCGGGGCGGGAGCGCTAGCGCCCCTGCGTGCAACTGAGGCGGGTCACGCGTTCAGGGCACGAGGCTACTGGTCTGGTCGGGCACGGCGCTCGGGGTGGGAGACCGTCAGGGTGAACTGGAATGAAAGCGGCTCCTGTTGACGTCTTTCGGCCTGGCGAGACTCGTGGCAGCCTACCTTGCACGATTCCCGCTGAGGTGGAACTCACTCAATGGATATCCACCCTCCACCCAGAAAATGCGATGGGAAAGCACAGTATCAAGGTCTTCTGGTCGAGGTGTGGTTTCCGGGTGTTGTCCTGTCGCTGATCTGCGACAGGCTCGCGACGCGGCCGCGTCACGCGGTCACTAGGCTTCACAGCGATAGCGCGGTGAGTGTTCCCGCTGCGGTGAGCGTCCCTGGAAAGGAATCCCTGTGCGTGCTTCTTGCCCTTCTCGTGTCTCTCGATACCTGCTGGCCCCTGCCGCAGCTCTTGTGCTGGGGCTGTCCCTGACGGCCTGCTCGGTGGCGGTCGGCGGCTCCGATGACGGTGGGGCTGACTCTCCAGGTTCTGGTGACGCCACCACCGAGGCGGCGCAGGGCCAGGACGGCTCCAGTGGCTCCGACAGCGCCAGCGGCTCGGCAGACTCTGAGGGCGACGCTGGCTCGGGCACCTCCGGCAGCGACCCCTCCGACATCACCGATCCTGGCTGGCAGGACGCCATCAGCAACGGGACCAGGCAGACCGTCTCCGGCTCCTACGCCGTCTCGGGGTCGGGGGAGAGCGTCAACCTCGTGGGTGACCTCGACGGTGAGCTGGGCGTCCTGGGCTCTGAAGTCACGGTTGCTGCGGAGAACGTGGGCACCCTGGCCGTTGCGGGCAGCGACGTCACCGTCTACGTACGCAGCGTCAGCACGGTCATGATCACTGGCTCTGACGTCAAGGTCTACTGGCTCAGCGGCACTCCGGACGTCACCGACATGGGCTCCGGCAACATCGCCACCCAGATCGGCTAGGACTGAGGTAGTCCAGCTCCTGCGCTGCCCCTGGCGGCGCTGGCGCCCGGCCTGGTCAACGCCCCCGGTCGCTGTGGCTGGCATCACGGGGGCGGTGTCAGTGGCTGGGGCTGAGGTTGCCGAGCGCCCCCAGGACTCACCGAGCACCACCGAGGAGGATCGCGCCCATGTCAGCGCCCACCCCTGTCCCGTCCGCTCCACAGTCGGTTGCGTCCGCGACTTCTGCGGCCCCCACGGCCCCCACGGCCACCGTCCTGCTCGTGGACGACGAGTCAGCCATCCGCCGCTCGCTGGGTCCCTACCTGGAGCGCAGCGGCTACCGGGTGCTTCTGGCCTCTGACGGTGTGGAGGCGCTGGACCTTCTTGCGATCCGCGACGTCGATATTGTGGTCTCCGACGTCCTCATGCCCCGTATGGACGGTCGTGAGCTTGTCCGCCGGGTCCGGGCGGATGGGGCCTGGACCCCGATCATCCTCCTGACCCAGGTGGACGCCTCCTACGAGCGGGTCTCCGCGCTGGACGACGGTGCCGACGACTATCTGTCCAAGCCTTTCGACCCGGCCGAGCTGGCCTCGCGCATTCGGGCGGTGCTGCGCCGCACCCAGGGGAGCACCCAGCCGCTGACCTCCGCACCGCGCCTGGTGGCCGGGGACCTGGTGCTGGAGCGCGCCTCCCGGCGGGTGACGCTCGCGGGCAGGGAGCTGTCGCTGACCCCCAAGGCGACCATGCTCCTGGACTACCTCATGAGTCACCCCGGTGAGCTGCACACGCGTGAGGCCTTGCTGGCGGCCCTGTGGGGGATCGACTTCGCCGCCTCGACGCGGGCGGTGGACCACCGTGTCCGCGAGATCCGTAAGGTCCTGGGGGACGCGGCCGCGCAGCCCACCTACGTCGAGACCGTGCCCTCGGTGGGGTACCGGTTCCGCGCCAGGGTCCACGCGTGAGGGGCGCCCTGTCCGCGCCTGCGCCTGAGGATGCTCGGGCGGCTGCTGCCGTGCCGGGGGCGTCGAGCACGTCGGAGCCGCCGGGCGCGCCAGGTGCGTCCGAGGTCACGGGTCGGGCCGCCTCCTCGCGCAGACCCAGGCTCGGGGCCTGGACCCTGGCTGTGCTCGTCGTGGTCGTGGCGACGGGGGCCGCGTCCCTGACCGTTCCGCGCACCACCATCACCCTGACTGCGACGCTGCCACTGGTCGTGCTTGAGACGGGCGCGGCCCTGCTGGCCCTGGCCCTGGTCGTGGTCCTGGTGCGCCGACGCCTGCGCGTCGCCGGTGAGCGTGCACGGCGTCAGGCCCAGGAGGAGGCCTGGGCGCAGCACCAGCAGTTCCTGCGGCGCCTGGACCACGAGCTGAAGAACCCCCTGACCGCCGTGCGGGCGGCCGTGGCTGACCTCCCTCGGACCTCTCCCGCCGACCTGCCCGCCCGGGCTGACGTTGTAGACGCCCAGGCCCGCCGCATGGGGCGCCTTGTGGCAGATCTGCGCAAGCTGGCGGACCTGGAGACCGCGCCCCTGGTCCTGGAGGACGTGGACCTGGCGGAGACCGTCCAGGACGCTGTCCAGGCTGTCGCCGAGGAGGCTGCCTCCAGGAACCAGGTGGTCCACATGCGTCTGGACCTGCCCCAGGTGCCCTGGCCCCTGCCCCACGTGCGTGGCGACGGTGACCTGCTCTACTCCGCGATCTACAACGTGGTGTCCAACGCCGCGAAGTACACCCTCCCGGGAGGTGTTGTCGAGGTCCGAGGCCGGGAGGAGGCGGGCACGGTGGTGGTCGAGGTGGCTGACACCGGTATCGGTGTGCCCACAGCAGACCTGCCCGTGGTGTGGAGCGAGCTGGGACGTGCGGGCAACGCCCGCGGCCTGCCCGGCTCCGGGCTGGGCCTGTCGCTGGTGGCCACGATCCTGCGTCGTCACGGTGGCCGGGCGAGGATGACCTCCCGGCAGGGCATGGGCACACGGGTGTGGCTGTCCCTCCCGGTGGCGGGGCCGTCTGTCGCAGGACTGCGACAGCGCAGAGACGACAACGCGATAACGAGCCCATAGAGTCCCTCCCATGACACATCGCTCCCCTGTACGGCGCTCGGCAGCCCTGGCTTGTGCGCTCCTGACCGCCGTCTCCCTCACTGCCTGCTCGTTGACTGCTGGCGGACCCTCCAGTGGCGACTCCTCCGGCAACGGCACAACCTCCGGCGCCGGGGCAGCGACCCGGGAGCCGGACGGCACAGCGGGCTCCTCGGGGTCCTCGGAAGGTCCGGCCTCGCCCACGCCTGGAGGGGACAACGCAGTGCCTGGATACGCGCTGGGGGAGATCCCGCCCGTCCCCATGTTCACGCTGCCCGACCTCAGCCTGCTCACCGAGTCCTCTGACGTGTTCACCCCCGACCTGACCCAGGAGGTCGCCTCAGTCCCCGGGGTGAGTGTGGGGCCTGCCCGCTGCGAGGAACCGGGCGTGCTGGCCTCGGGCTCGGGGCACACCGTGCTGGGTGGTGACGGCTCCGCAGTCACCTCCTCCGAGGGCTCCTCCACGACCAACAACGGTGACGGGTCGGG
This sequence comes from Actinomyces wuliandei, assembly GCF_004010955.1. Taxonomy (NCBI): domain Bacteria; kingdom Bacillati; phylum Actinomycetota; class Actinomycetes; order Actinomycetales; family Actinomycetaceae; genus Actinomyces; species Actinomyces wuliandei. Next base: position 2,885,533 of record NZ_CP025227.1, on the reverse strand, counting down.
CACGTACTCTGACCCCACAGTGACGATCACCAACAACGGTGACGGGTCGGGCACGTACTCTGACCCCACGGCGACGATCACCAGCAACGGTGACGGGTCGGGGACCTACTCCGACCCCACCCTGTCCGTGACGGTCAACGGTGACGGGTCGGGCACGTACTCTGACCCCACAGTGACGATCACCAGCAACGGTGACGGGTCGGGCACGTACTCTGACCCCACAGTGACGATCACCAACAACGGTGACGGCTCAGGGACCTACTCCGACCCCACCCTGTCCATCACCAACAGCGGCGACGGGACCGCCCTGGTCAGCGGTCCCATCGAGACCCTGACCGTGGACGCCGACCCGCTGCCGCAGGTGGGCAAGGTCGGCTCCTTCCCCTCCATCGACGCCATCCAGCCGGTGACCTCCTGCGGGACGCTCATCACCCTGGAGGACAGCGTGCTCTTTGACTTCGGCTCCTCCGAGGTCCGCGACGACGCCTCCCAGACCCTGGGCAGCCTGGCCACGGTGCTGACCGGCTCGGGCGCCCCGGCCATCCAGGTCCACGGCCACACCGACTCCGTGTCTGACGAGGCCTTCAACCAGACCCTGTCCGAGGAGCGGGCCCAGGCTGTCGTCGAGGAGCTGACCAGCCAGGGTGTGACCGCCTCCATGGAGGCCACCGGCTACGGAGAGACCCAGCCGGTCGCGCCCAACGAGAACGAGGACGGCTCGGACAACCCGTCGGGGCGTCAGCTCAACCGCCGCGTGGAGGTCTTCATCCCCACCTTCTGAGCCTGACTGGTGGGCTGTCCCTTATCTGATCTGAACCGGAGTTTGTTGTGAACCTTGTGACCCGTTTCCGTCCTGTCCTGGCTGCTGGCGCCGCTGCGGCCGCTGTGGCCCTGAGCCTGGGGGCCTGCTCAGTCTCCGTGTCCTCACCGGGAGGGGGTGACGACTCCCCGCACTCCTCCCAGCCTGCCCAGGAAGATGCGGGCGCTGAGGCTGCGCAGAGCAGCGAGAGCGTTGAGACCGCTACCGAGGTCTCCCCTCGTTCTGCCGAGGCTGAGGAGTCTCGGCAGGACCCGGCGTCCCAGGCCTCTGAGGTCCAGGTGCGCAGCAGTGCGGAGGCGTCTGAGCAGGAGGGGACTGACGCGACGCCCGGTGCCCGGGAGGTCGGGGAGGAGGCAGAGACGGGCTTGGGTTCCTCGGACCGCCCAGGCGCCTCGGCGACCATTACCGACTCGGACTGGTTGTTTGAGGAGGAGTTCATTGACAAGACGCAGGGGTGCAACAACGGCCCGCTGCTCATCAACCAGGGCAATGACGGGGTGCGTGTCGAGGGCGACTGCACCACCCTGACTGTCACCGGGTCGAATGCGACGGCGATTGCCGAGTACGCCGACACGGTCATGGTCAACGGCAGCAACATCAAGGTCTACATTCGTGACGTCAACCGGGTGGTCGTCAGCGGCGGCAACAACACCGTGGTGTGGGCTGGCAGTACCCCGACGGTCGAGGACACCGGATCCAACACGGAGGCACGCCCCACGGAGAACGACTGACCTCCTGCCCCAGGCTGAACCCTACCCACCCTCTTCTTCTGCACATCTTCATGCCTGCCTGGCCGGGATCTGGCGCACGGTTCGGTGTGACGACGCGGAGGAAGGGTGCCTCACAAGGTTGAAGATGTGCAGCGCGACCTGTGCTGCACATCTTCAACCTCTTTCTGTAGGGGGCCAGCCGTGAAGATGCGGGTGCCCAGGGGTGACCCTGGCTCAGATCCGCGTGATATCAGGGATCGGTCGGCTTCTGCCAGGACAAGGCGGCTCTGGGAGAACAGATGCCCGTGCTGAAGATGTGCAGCAAGCGGGAGGTCGGCCGGAGGAGGTGCGGTAAGGACCCGGCGGGTGCCGAGCGGCTCTGACTTGACACACTCCTGTCCATACTGTCTATAGTGTCTATGTACGGAAAGGAGGTGTCATGCCGCTGACGGTTGTCCTGTCGAACACGGCGGGAGTCCCCATCTACGAGCAGATCGCCCAGCAGGTGCGTGACGCGATCCTGACCGGGCGGGTCGAGGCTGACGAGGCCCTGCCCTCCATCCGGGCGCTGGCCCGGGACCTGCGCGTCAGTGTCATCACCACCACGCGGGCCTACTCCGACCTGGTGGCTGAGGGCTTCCTCGCCAACGTCCCCGGCAAGGGGTACTTCGCCCTGCCCCGCAACTCCGAGCTCGTGCACGAGCAGGTCCTGCGGGAGGTGGAGGAGCACCTCGACCGCGCGGTCGAGCGGGCCCGCCTGGTCGGGCTCAGCAGCGAGGAGCTGCACACCATGCTCGACACCGTCATGACGACGTCCCAGAGCCCCGGCGGGGAGCCGGGCGAGAACACGAAGGAGAGTCAGTGAACCCCATTGAGGTCACTCACTTGACCAAGCACTACCCAGGCTTCAGCCTGGACGACGTCACCTTCTCGGTGCCGCAGGGGTACGTCACCGGGTTTGTCGGCGCCAACGGCTCGGGCAAGACCACGACGATCAAGGCCGTCCTGGGCATGGCCCTCCCGGACTCCGGCACGGCTGCCTGCCTGCCGCACGAGCGCGTCGGTGTCGTCTTCGACACCGTGCCCTACCACGCTGAGTGGCGGGTGATGGATGTCGAGAGCGCCCTGGCGCCCTTCTACCCCACCTGGGACCGTGAGGTCTTCGCCCGTGAGGTGGCTGCCGCCCGGCTGCACCCGCAGCGCAAGGTCAAGGAGCTCAGCCGCGGCATGGGCACGCGCCTCCAGGTCGCCGCAGCCCTGGCCCACGACCCCGACCTGCTCATCCTCGACGAGCCCACCGCCGGCCTGGACCCCCTGGCCCGCACGGAGGTGGCCGACGCGCTGGCGCAGTACATGACGACCAGCAGCCACACGGTTCTTTTCTCCACCCACATCACCACTGACCTTGAGCGCCTGGCCGACTACCTGGTGGTCCTCAACCAGGGCCGGGTGGCAGCCAGCGGGACGACGCAGGACGTCCTCGCCTCCTTCCGGGTGGTGCGCGGCACTCCTGAGCACCTCACCGGTGCCGTGCGGCAGGTGAGCCTGGGCGTGCGCAGCACGTCGCTGGGCTGGGAGGCCCTCATGCCCACCAGCCAGGCCCAGGCCCTGGCTGACCGGGCGGTCGTCGAGACGCCCAGTATTGAGGAGCTTGCCGTCTACATCGCCAAGGAGGGAGGCAGCCGTGGCTGAGGCGAGACAGGCTCGTGGCGCGGTGCGCGGCAGCACCGCCATGAGCACGGTCATGGCGGCGGTCCGCCTTGACCTGCGCCTGGTGCCGACGTGGTACCTGCCTCTGGTAGGGGTGGTGTACCTGCTGTGGGTGTGTGCTGGCTGGCTGGCCCGGCTCCTTGGGGAGGGGACTTTTTCTTCTGACCAGAGCCCGGTGACGAACCCGGTGGTGTGGTGTGCGGTGCTGGTCGTTGCTGTACCAAGCGTCCAGGTATGGACTGCCAGCGCCGACCGGATGAGGCTGCTGCACGGCATGCTGCCGCTGAGTCGGCGCGACATCCTGCGGGCGCGTTACACGCAGCTCCTGGTGTCCTTGGTGGTGCTGCTCGTCGTCATCGTGGGTGCGCAGTCCGCCAGCGTCGGTCTGGGCGTCCAGGGGTGGGGCGGTGCCCTCGGGGTGTGGGTGCTGGTGGCGCTGGCGCTGGTGGCTGTCCCCCCGCTGGTCCTTATGTACGGTACCGGTGAGACCGGGCAGTGGGTGCTCCGAGGTTTCATGGTGGTCTGGCTCGGGTTCTGGGCTGGGGTTGCTGGTGTGGTGGAGGAGAGCGGCCAGCCGCTGGTGGCCTCGCCGGAGGGACTTGTGGGACTGGCGGCCCTGGTCACGGTGCTCGGTGCCGTGGGGCTCTACGGGTCGTGGTGCCTGAGCCTGCGTCTGAGCTCCCGTCAGGACCTGTGAGCGGGATCGGCGAGGCTGTCACTGTCAGGTGCCACATGGTTGCCGCAAGGTCGCCACGCGGCGCGTGGACCCGGGTGCTGCCGGACGACGGGAAAGCCCGGGAAGGACCGGGAAAGATGAGGAAGAAAGAGTTAAGGACATGAGCGTGGAACAGGGAGAAAGGGCGACGGGTGCGATGGGCGCCCCCGATGTGCAGACGAGGGTTGCTCGGGTGGCTGCTACGCAGCCGCCTCGTGGGCGGGACCAGGTGACCGCCCGTGGGCGGGCTCCGGTGGGTGCCGGTGAGGGCAGCCGCCTGGGCGGCCTGCTCAGGATCGTCAGGCTGGACTGGGTCCACGTGAGGCGGCGTGGCTGGGCGGCCGTGGTGGTCTCGTTACTGGTCTTCCTGGCGCTGCCCGCCCTTCCTGCCTTCAGTGACGGGAGCATGGTGGGTGCCGCCCACGCGGGGTACGCAGGGGCGGGCTTCTCACTCGTCTCCGCCTCGTGGATGTCAGGCCGCAGGTACCACCTGGACGGACTGTGCGCTGCCCTGGGGGTGCGGCGCGGTGAGGTGGTTGCTGCCCGCTACCTGGTGCTGCTCGCCTTCCTCGCGGTGGCCGTCCCGGTCTCCTTCCTTGCCACCACCGTGGCTGCCGGTGCCACGGACCCCGACCTACGGGTCTGGCTGCAGTGGGTGGTGGTCACCTTCTTTATGGTGGTGGCCTTCAGCTGCCTGCCGCCAGTGTGGGTGTCGCTGGGTCGGTCCAGCCTGGGCGCTGTGCTGCTGGCCTGGGTGGCCTGCGTGGTGGGCTGCGTCCTGGTCCTGGCCGGGCTGAGTGCCCTCGTGGCCTGGGCGGGTGCCTCGTGGCCGCTCCTGGACCCGGACTCTGCCTCCCTCCTGGCGGTGGTGGCCTGCGCCGCAGCAGTGGTTGGGGTGGCGGTGTTGGCTGGGTCCTGGCGCTTCACGCTGCGGGCGTACGCGCGTCAGGACCTCTAGGGCTCTAGGGGCTGCCGACGCGCGGCGAAGGCGGGCGGGCAGCGGCAGGGGCGACAGGAGTGACGGTGACAGATATGACAGGGCTGGCGGAGACAGTGGGAGCGGCGCCGTGGGGGGTGTTCAGGATCCACCCAGGCGACCCCATATTGTCGTGATGGGCATGATGTTACTATCTCGGCCGTTTGCGTTCCCACCGGTCATGAAAGGAGTGCTCTCATGCACACACGCCGTCTGCACACACGCCGTCTCGTCGTCGCGGTAGCCACCGCCACCGTGCTCCTGCTCGGTCTCGTCCCCGCCAGCGCGGCGCAGGAGCCCCCGCCCTCCCCGGAACCCCCCTCGGTGACTGTGAGCACCCAGGTGGCGCAGGTCGGCAGCTACGTGACCTTCTCCGACAAGCTCGCCTGCCAGCCCGCCCCCGACGCCGAGGGGGCCGGTGAGGCCGGTGAGGCTGTCGTCCGCCTCGACGGTGAGGTCGTGGCCACCAGCGGCGTCGGTCAGCTGAGCGGAGGCTGGCTCGCCTCGGTCAAGGTTCCTGACCAGCCAGGGACCTACACCTACGAGGCCACCTGCTCCGGCCCCGGGGGCACCGTCACCTACGCCCCCCAGGAGGTCCGGGTCCTGCCCACCCGGCCCGAGGGCGTGAGCGTGCAGGTCGGGGAGCCCGTCCGTGAGGGCTGCACCGTGTCGGTGCCGGTCACCACTACCGGGGCCTACACCTTCCAGGCCAGGGTCTGGGACGACCAGGCCCTGCTGGAGGAGACCACCTGGGACACCCAGGACGACACCACGACCGTCATCAGGTGGACCATCACGGGCCGTCCCGACCCCACCTTCCCTGACGACATCTTCCTCAGCGTGCTCGTCAACGGCAGTGTCAACGTCAACGATGAGGAGCCACGACGGGCCGGAGTCTCCGTGTCCTACCCAGACGAGGTCGCTGACGAGTGCTCTGCCGCCGTTCCTGTGACCGCCGTCCTGGCCGAGGACCCCACCAGCCTGGGCGCGGGCCAGACGGTGACGGTCCAGGGTGAGGGGCTCCTCTCTGGCGAGGACGTGGACGTGGTCCTGGAGAAGACCGGCGAGCGCGTCGGCGGCGTCTCCACGGGCGCCACCCCTCGCAGCCGCACCGGGCAGGACCCCTACTCGGTCACGGCCACGCTGCCTGGTGACCTGACCCCCGGTGACTATGTGCTGGTGGTCCAGGGAAGGATCTCGCAGCGCACGGCCCGGCTCCCCGTCACCGTGCTGTGACGGGGCCTGCGGCCTGCGCCGTCCCGGGCTGCCCGGCTACCCTGAGGGCGTGACCATCTCAGCCGACCGTCCTGTGACCAGCGACCCGCCCGGTGAGCCCGGGAACCAGCACGAAGGGCGTCACACCCACCAGGGAGGGGACGGAAGACGCCGTGCCCCTCAGGGTGCCAGGACCGGTGCGGGCCGTGTCGGCCACGGCGGGCACCGCCCCGGGCTGTTCATCTCCTTTGAGGGGGCCGACGGCGTCGGCAAGACCACCCAGCTGACGCTCCTGGCCGACGCCCTGACCGCAGCGGGGGTCGAGGTCGTCGTCACCCGGGAGCCGGGCGGCACCGAGCTCGGCTCCGACGTGCGCCGCCTCCTCCTGCACGGAGGCCACGTCGACCCGCGTGCGGAGGCCCTCCTCTACGCTGCGGACCGTGCCCACCACGTCGCCACGCTCGTGCGCCCCGCGCTGGAGTGCGGTGCCGTGGTGCTCACCGACCGCTACCTCGACTCCTCCGTGGCCTACCAGGGGGCGGCCCGCAGCCTAGGTCCCCACGAGCTGCGCGACCTGTCCTTGTGGGCCACCAGCGGGCTCCTGCCGGACCTGACGATCCTGCTCGACGCCGATCCCGACCTGGCCTCCCGCCGTGCGCAGGACCGTGGGGAGGCTGACCGCATGGAGCGTGAGGGGGCGGGATTCCGTGCCGCGCTGCGGGAGCAGTTCCTTGCCCTGGCCGCCTCTGAGCCCGAGCGCTTCACCATTGTCAACGCCGCCCGCAGCGTGGACGAGGTCGCCGAGGACGTCACCTCCGTCGTGTGGGGGCTCCTGTCCTCCACCGGTCGGGCCAGCGGGGACGGGGCCGCATGAGCGTGTGGGGCGAGGTGGTCGGCCAGGAGGCGGCGGTGGGTGTCCTGTCCGCAGCCGCCCAGGCGGCCCGTGTCCTCGCCCAGCGACGCGAGGACACGGCGGGCCCGGCGGCCCCCGGCCGCCCGGGTGGCTGGGGCGGCTCCGGTGCTGGCGGCCCGGGCGCGGGCGACTCAGCCATGGCCCACGCGTGGCTGGTGACCGGGCCGCCCGGCTCGGGGCGCTCCAACGCGGCGCGGGCCTTTGCCGCCTCCCTCCAGTGCACGGGGTCGGCCCCTGGGTGTGGGCGGTGCAAGCCTTGCCGTGACGTCATGGCGGGGTCGCACCCCGACGTGGTGCGCGTGGCCACGGAGAGGCTCATCATCACCATGGAGGAGGTCAAGACTCTCGTCGGAGAGGCTCAGCGCCGCCCCTGGACCGGGCGCTGGCGGGTCATCCTGGTGGAGGACGCGGACCGTATGGCGGAGCGCACCACCAACGTGCTGCTGAAGTCCGTCGAGGAGCCCCCGCCGCAGACCGTGTGGCTCCTGTGCACGCCCAGCGCCGACGACGTCCTGCCCACCATCCGCTCCCGCTGTCGGCTGGTGACCCTGCGGGTCCCCCCCACCCAGGCGGTCGCCGAGCTCCTCGTGCGCCGCGACGGTGCCGACCCCGACCTGGCGCAGCGGGCGGCGCGGGCCAGCCAGTCCCACATCGGGCTGGCCCGCCACCTGGCCACGGACCCCGGCGCGTGGCAGCGCCGACACCGGCTGCTCATGGCGCCGGTGTCGCTGCGCAGCGTCGGCGACGCGGTCCTGGCAGCCGCCTCCCTGGTGGAGGCGGCTGAGACAGAGGCCAAGGAGGCCACGGCGGAGCGTGACGCCCGGGAGAAGGCGGAGCTCACCCGTGCCCTGGGCCTGGAGGAGGGCGGGAAGGTCCCGCCCTCCCTGCGGGCCCAGCTGCGTCAGCTGGAGGAGGACCAGAAGCGCCGCGCCCGTCGGTCCCGTACCGACGTGCTGGACCGGGCCATGACCGACCTGCTGTCCTTCTACCGCGACGTGCTCGCCACCCAGCTGGGCAGCGACGTGGAGCGTGTCAACATCGACCTGGCGGACACGGTGGACCAGGTGGCCCGCACCACCGGCGCCCCGCAGTCCCTGGCGCGGATCGCCGCCATTGAGGAGTGCCGCACCCGCCTGCGCTCCAGCGCCGCCCCGCTGCTGGCGGTGGAGGCCCTCATGGTCCAGCTGCGCCCCCAGGCCTGACCGGCACCGCCTCGGTCAGGCCAGTCACAGGACCGCGCTCCAACCACCTGAGTCCGAGGAAGTCTGAGAGAAAGGTCTGGGCGAGATCTCGGAGAAATCTCGAAGAAGAGGAAAGCACATGCCAGTAACCACCCCTGCCCCTGGCCTCGGCTCCTCCCACGGGCCGCCGCGCCTGGTGCGTCGGCCCAACCTGTCCGCCCGCGTGAACGGGGGTCTCATCGTGGTGACCTTCGGCGACCTGGGGTTCGGCAATGTCCGCCCGCGTGAACGGGGGTCTCATGATCCTGGTCGGGCTGGTGATGTGCGGCATCCTGATGCGCATGGTGACCGCGTTCCAGGGACCTGCGGGGACTGGGCCGTTCCTGCCGCTGTTCGGCCTCATACGTGTCGTGGGCCTGGCGGTGGGCCTGGGGGCTGTCCTGGCCGGGGTGGTGCCGTTGCGGCAGCGCACGGTCTTTGACGCCGTCGGCATCCACTCCCGGGGACTCCTCCGTACCAGGCACCTGCCCTGGCCCGGCTCGCGGGCCGAGGCCAACGGGTACGTCCACGGTGTCGTGCCCGGCGCTGGACCCGGCGTGGCGCCCGGCCCTGTGGTCGGCGCTGTAGTCGGCACTGAGGCGGGCGGTCCCGGCAGCGTGCGGGCTGACCCGTCCCTGGTGAGCCAGGAACCGCTTGTCCTCAGGCGCAGGCTGGTGATCTGGCTGCCGCGCACGGTCCTTGCCATCGTCTTCTACGCCGTGGTGGGATGGCTCGCCTCCAGCCTTGTCCTGCCCCGGTTTCAGGAGGCACAGGGCTTCCCCACCAGCTCCTCCGTCGGCCCTTCCGGCGGCTCTGTCTGGCCGCAGGGCTCCCTTCTTGCGACTCTTCTTGTCGTGGTGCCGCTGCTGCTTGCTGCAACCCAGCTGTTCCACGCCTACAGGAGTGCGTGTACCCGTCTGACGGTCACCCGGGAGGGCCTGGCCCACTTTGACGGGCTGCGGACCAGGTGGCTGGACTGGCCGACGTCGCGGTCCTCCATCTTTGTGACACTGCGCGCCTCCGAGGGGCGCACCACCGCAGCGGTCGGCGTGGTCGCTGCTGGAGGCTCCAGCGCTCTGCTGCCCGCCCTGACGTGGGGGTCCAGGGACGAGCGCCAGGCGCTGTGGTGCGCCCTGGAGTCGGCAGAGACGATCTGGATGTGAGGTACCTCTCGCGGCGTGGTCTATGGCGACGGTGTCTACCGGCCGCTGGCCGACGCGGAGGCGGAGCAGGCGCGGGTGAGAAGCACGGAGCGGATTGAGTATCTCCTGCGAGGGGTGTGATGAGTGGGCCGCCAGCCTGCTGAGCCGACACCCTGACCAGCCCTCAGGCAGGTTCTCGGGACGCTAGTCGGCTATGTGCGTGTCCTTGGCCGACTGCGCGGGAGAGGCGAACTCGCTGGCGGCCCAGGAGGCCAGCAGCCGCATGGCCTGGGCGCTGTCGCTGCCGGGCTCCACCCCGTAGACGGCCATGGTCAGGCCTGGGCTGCTGGTCATCGCGGTGGGCTCGTAGACCAGGTGCATCTCACCGACCACCGGGTGGTGCACCAGCTTGTCCGCCCGGCACACGTAGCGCACGTCGTGGCGTGCCCACATGGTGGAGAACTCGCGGCTGCGGGTGGACAGCTCGCCGACGAGCGCGGTCAGCCTGGGGTTGCCGGGGTCCGATCCTGCTGCCAGCCGCAGCATGGCTACCAGGTCCTCAGCGCCCTGCTCCCAGCGGGGGAAGAAGGAGCGCGACCGCTCGTCCAGGAACATGAACCGGGGCATGCTCGGCCTCGTGCTGCCCCTGCCTCTGTCGGCCAGCCCGGGTGCGGGATCGACAAACATCGGGGAGTAGAGTGCCCGGGCCATGATGTTGGTAGCCAGGTAGGTGCCGGTGGTGTCGTAGACAGCCGCTGGCATCGACATGGAGTCCAGGATCCACTGGACCTCGGGGCGCACGCTGACCGAGGTACGGCACGTCCTGTGGCGCCGTACCCGTCCGCCGGGGCTGGCAGAACGAGCCAGGTCGTGCAGGTGCTGGGTCTCCGCGTCGTCCAGGAGGAGCGCCTGGCTCAGGGCGTCCAGGACCTCCCGGGAGGCGCCCGACAGGTTCCCGCGCTCCAGGCGGGTGTAGTAGTCCACGCTCATGCCGGCCAGAAGAGCCACCTCCTCACGACGGAGCCCCGGTACCCGGCGGTTGCCGCCTGCGGCAGGCAGCCCTGCCATCTGTGGTGTCACCCTGGCGCGGCGCGTGGTGAGGAACCTCTTGATCTCCTCGCGGATGTCCATGGGAGCCAGGCTACGTGGTGACGTCCCCCGCCGGGAGGCCCCTCGGGTCCCCTCCAGGGGGCGCGGGACGCAGGCACGGACGGCTCGACGCGGCCGAGGTCGTGGCACCCCGGGCACCGGCGCAGGACGCGGGTACGGGCGGCTCCGCCCTGAGAAGGAGAGACGGGAGCCCAGCGTGCCCGTAGGCTCGCGTCGTGAGCACCTCCACGACCAAACGCCGTGTTCGTCAGTTTCTCGTCGTACCGTGTGCCCTCCTGCTCGCCTGCACGGGCCTGACTGCCTGCCAGGGAGGTGAGCCTGTCGCGGCGACACCCGCCTCTGCCGAGGCCTCCCCGGAGGTCCCGGTCGGCCTGGAGTCCTACTACTCCCAGGAGGCTGACTGGTACCCGTGCAGCGAGGGCATGGACAGGACGCAGGAGGACACCGGCTACACCTGCGCCACTGTCTCCGTCCCCCTGGACTATGACGCCCCGGAGGGGCGGACCATCGACATCGCGATGAAGAGACGCGCCGCAGACAGGGAGTCTGCGGGCGTGCTGCTGGTCAACCCGGGTGGTCCTGGAGGCTCGGGAGTCACCTTTGTCGAGAGGGTGACGGAACGGTTCTCCCAGGACGTGACGGACAGCTACGACGTCGTCGGCTTCGACCCACGTGGGGTGGGGCAGTCCACCGCCGTGGACTGCTGGACCGACGCCGAGCTCGATGAGCGGCGTAGCGGCGCCGACGGGCAGGAGGAGGACGCCTCCCCCCAGCAGGCTGCTGCCGCTGCCCAGGAGGACGAGGCCACCTGCCAGGAGGCCACTGAGGTGCCCGGGCTCCTGGACCACATCTCGACTGTGAGCGCCGCCCGTGACCTTGACGTCTTGCGCGCGGTCAACGGCCAGGACGTACTGACCTACCTGGGCTACTCCTACGGGACCTACCTGGGGGCGACCTACGCCGACCTGTTCCCTGGCAACGTGGGGCGCATGGTCCTGGACGGCGGCCTTGACCCCGCCCTCAGCCTGGATGAGGTCACCCAGGGCCAGGCCGAGGGCTTTGAGCGGGCACTGCGCGTCTATGTCGAGGACTGCCAGTCCGGGCCGTCCTGCCCTCTCACCGGCGATGTCGGCTCCGGGGTCGAGCAGGTCCGCCAGCTCCTGGACTCCACTGCTGGGTCCCCGATCCCCACCGGGGACCCCAGCAGGCCGCTCACCCGTCCCCTGGCGCGCTCCGCTGTCCTGGGTGCCCTCTACAGCACGGACCTCTGGCCTGTTCTGACGGCGGGGCTGAGCCAGGCCATGGGAGACAACCCGGACGGCTCGCGACTGCTCGCTGTGGCTGACGCCCTCGCCGAGCGGGACAGCCAGGGCGCTTACCGGGGCAACAGCGCGGAGGCCATCAACGCCGTCAACTGTCAGGACTACCCTGTTGAGGGTGACGAGGCAGCCTGGGAGGAGCAGGCGCAGGCCGTGAGGCAGGCCTCGCCCACCTTTGGCGAGGAGCTGGTCTACGGCCACGCCTACTGTCAGGGCTGGGACCACTTTTCTAGCCGCGAGAACAGTGAGGTCGCGGCCAGTGGTGCCGCACCGATCCTGGTCGTCGGCACGACGGGTGACCCGGCGACCCCCTACGAGTGGTCGGTCTCCCTGGCCGACCAGCTGGAGTCTGGTCAGCTCCTCACCTGGGAGGGTGAGGGGCACACGGCCTACGGCCGGGCTGGCGACTGCGTGGACGATGCTGTTGACGCCTACCTGCTGAGAGGGGACGTGCCGCAGGAGGGCCTGACCTGCGGGGGTTGAGCGAGCGTCGGTGGCTGTGTGCTCCCTGCCCCCACCGGGGCGCTCGGGCTACCCGGGCTGATGAGCCTGCTCGGTCAGCTCCCCGGCCACTGAGCGGCCTGCGGCGGCGGCCAGGTCGGCCCCGCGCAGGCCCTGGCTGAGCAGGAACTGGACCTTGGCGTAGGTAGCCTCCAGGGTCATGTCGCGGCTGCCGACCGCCCCGGCGCGGGCTAGCGCGTCACCGGCCTCGTAGTGGCCCAGGAGGACCTCAGCCTCCTGGCACTGGGAGGCGACGACGACCGCCGCGCCTGCCGCGACGGCCTCCGCGATCACGGTGGTCAGCCCGGGCTCCTGGCTGGGGACGTTGCCGACGCCGAAGGCCCGCAGCACGACGGCCTCCGGCAGGGGGGTCAGCATGGCCTCCAGCCGCTGGGCGGTGATACCAGGGGCCAGGTCCACTACGACCACGTCGTGGCGGGTGTAGGGCAGCGCCCCAGGCCAGCCTGATCCCTGGGCCTGCGGGGGCGACCACTGCCAGGGTGCGCCTGTCATGGCCAGGGGCGCGGCATTGGGGGAGGTGAAGCCCTTGAAGGCCCACGACGAGCTCTTGGTGGCGCGGTTGCCGGCCAGGAGACGGTGGCCGAAGAACAGGGCCACTGTCTCCAGGCGCCCGCTCGTGGCCGCCCGCAGCGCCCCGGTGACGTTGGGGGCGGCGTCCGAGCCCACGACGCCCAGCGGCAGCTGGGAGCCGGTGACGACCACGGGGCAGGGGAAGTCGGTGAGGGCGTAGGACAGGGCGGCGGAGGTGTAGGCCATGGTGTCGGTGCCGTGCAGGACCACGAAGGCCTGGTGCGGGTCCGAGGCGGCGTGGGTGCGCAGGTCCTCCACGACGGCCTGCCAGGACAGCGGTGTGGCGTTGGAGGAGTCGATGAGCGGGTCCAGGGCTGTCATCGTCACGTTCTGGGCGAGGTCGGTGCCGTCCAGGAGGGTGGCGAGCCAGCCCTCCAGATCCGCGCCCGGGACCAGCCCACGGGGGGAGTCCACCATCCCGATGGTGCCCCCGGTGTAGGTGATGTGGACGCGCATGTCAGTCCTCCTTAGCGTCCTTGGTGCTGCCTGCGTCCTCGGCACTGTCAGCCAGGACCTCGTCGAGGAGGTCCCCACGGATACGGCCGCGCACCGCGTACCAGCCAGCCACCATCATGATGACGACGACAGTGAAGAGTGCCAGCGTCCAGCGCCCGGCGGGGCTGGCGAGGTTGGAGGCCACCACGACGGTGAAGAAGAGGAGGGCGGCGTAGGTGGACCAGGGTGCCCCGGGCATCTTGTAGTCGGGCCGGGTCTCCTCCCCCGCTCTGACCTTTCGCAGGTAGGCCAGGTGGGTGACCAGAATGGCCGCCCAGGTGCCCGCGATACCGATTCCGGCAAGGTTCATGACGATCTCGAAGGCGTCCTCGGGCAGGTAGGCGTTGAGCACGACCCCCAGCAGCCCCAGCGCAGAGGTGAGGATGATGCCCCCGGCAGGCACCTGGTTCCTGTTGAGCCCCGCCGCGACCCTGGGTGCCTCTCCTGCCACAGCCATTGACCGCAGGGTGCGCCCGGTGGCGTACAGGCCGGCGTTGAGCGAGGACATGGCTGCGGTGAGGACGACAACCTGGATGATGTCTCCGGCGTGGGGGATGCCCAGGCCGGAGAAGAAGGTGACAAAAGGTGACTCGTTGGCGGAGTAGGCCGTGTAGGGCAGGACCAGCGCCATGAGGGCTACGGACCCGACGTAGAAGACGAAGATGCGCAGGATCATGGAGTTGATGGCCTTGGGAAGCACGCGTGCGGCGTCCTTGGCCTCCCCGGCGGCCACCCCTACCATCTCCGTGCCTCCGAAGGCGAAGACCACCCCGAGCGTCAGCGCGAAGACGATTGGCAGGCCCTCAGGAAAGACGCCGGAGTTGTCGGTGATGTTGTGGAGGCCGGCGGTGGACCCACCGACTGGCGCCCCCACGAGGATGGCCCAGATGGCGGCCACCATGAATGCGACGATAGCGGCGACCTTGATGAGGGCGAACCAGAACTCGGCCTCGCCAAACATCTTGACGTTCATCATGTTGAGGGCGAACACCAGAGCCAGGGCGACAAGCGCGAGGACCCACTGGGGTACCACGTGGAAGGCGCTCCAGTAGTGCAGGTAGAGGGCTACGGCGGTGATGTCGGCCATGACGGTGACCGACCAGTCCAGGAAGAACAGCCAGCCGGTGACGAAGGCGCCCTTCTCTCCCAGGAACTCCCGTGCGTAGGAGACGAAGGCCCCGGAGGAGGGCCTGCGGATCGCCAGCTCGCCTAGGGCTCGTACCATGAGGAAGGCGAACAGGCCGCACACGGCGTAGGCGATGGCCAGGCCGGGACCGCCCTGGGCAAGACGCCCTCCGGCGCCGAGGAACAAGCCGGTGCCGATGGACCCGCCGATGGCGATCATCTGGAGGTGACGGTTCTTCAGGGACTTGTTGTACCCGGTGTCCCCCCTGTCCCGGAGAGCGCCCTGCCCTGGCGCAGGGCGCTCTCCGGGTGAGGTGCGAGGCGGGTGCGGGGTCTGTGCCATGGCTGGTCCTAACGGGTTGGAGGTCCTGCGTCGCGTGTGCCGGTCGCCGTGTGCCTGTTCTCGTGGGAGTTGGTGCTCCGTCGGGAGCGCGGACAGCCGCAGTGCTGTTGCGGTGCCGTCGCGGTGCCGTTGGCGTCGGCCAGGGTGCGGGGCAGGCGGGCCTGCTGGGACCAGGCTAGCGCCTTCCCCCGGTGGGGGCTGCGCACAAGGCGGTCCCGACTGCCTGCCTGCTCCCTGGAAGGGCGGGAACGACGGCCTGCCCGGCGGTTCCCGCCGACGACACCTGTCCGGTGGCCGGGGTCGTTCCTGCTGTGTCCAGAAACACCGTCAGCCCGTCCTGCAGCAGATTGCACACAGGGTGCCCGGACCGGTATGTTCGGGGCGCCCGCGTCGAGCGGTGCGCCGCCTTAGCTCAGTCGGCAGAGCGATTCACTCGTAATGAATAGGTCGTGGGTTCGATTCCCACAGGCGGCTCGACCGACAGCCTGGCACTATGTGCCAGGCTGTCTTCGCTCTACGGTGCCTGCGGGCGCCTGTGCCTGCAGGACGGGGCGGTGGCTGCGGCATTCAGGGTGGGCCCAGGTCGAGGGCGGCTGGAGAGACAGGGCTGTGGTCTCTGGCGGGCCGGGTGCTGAGGGTGGCTGCCCGGAGGTGTGAGGCTCCTCAGGTCGGTATTGTGCCTCTGGCCTGTCGGCTAATCCTGGGAGGATTCTGAGAAAATAGGTGGCCAATATTGAAAAGCCGTCCTGCGGCCGCCCGGCCGGGACGCGGCCGGCTCATGGTCCTGCCACCTTCTTCCCCGCTTCCCTGCTGGGTCGTGAGCACGTCCGTGTCGGTCGCTCCGACTTCCCCGCCGGGTCCGTTATCGGGGTAACCCTGCGGGGTTAGAGGGCGTGGTCTGGTGGCTAGTGTTGCATCAATTCCGGAAGACGTTTAGTCTGGATACCGTCCAGAGCGGGATTCGTCCAGGTAATCTCGCGCCTGCATCTGATTGAGGGACCATGGCACAGAAGACGCAAGTCATCCTCGTCGACGACGTCGACGGCTCCGAGGCGACCCAGACCATCACGTTCGCGCTTGACGGCGTCACCTACGAGATTGACGTTAACGACGAGCACGCAGCCGCTCTTCGTGAGTCTCTTGAGGAGTGGGTGGCAAAGGCTCGTCGCGTCGGTGGACGGCGTAACACCCGACGTCGCCCCTCCGGGTCGTCGGACACGCAGAAGATTCGCGAGTGGGCGCGGGAGCAGGGTATGGAGGTCTCTGACCGCGGCCGTGTCTCGGCGGAGGTCCGTGACGCCTACTACAAGGCCCACTGAGGGGCGCGGCACGAGGTCCCGTCGGCCGACCCGGTCCTCGTGCTGACGTCCTGGTCGCCAGCCGCGTCACAGCCAGGGCGTTCTGCCCTGCGTCCCGGGCCGTCGGCCGGGACGAGGGTCCTCGGCGCCCCGGGAGCCCCGGGGTCTCGCGCTGCAGGGCAAGGCCTGGCAGGATAGGCCCATGGCTTACACCCTCGTGCTGCTCCGCCACGGCGAGAGCGAATGGAACGCAAAGAACCTCTTTACCGGCTGGGTCGATGTGCCGCTGTCTGACAAGGGGCGTGCAGAGGCTGTCCGCGGCGGTGAGCTCCTCAAGGAGGCGGGAGTCCTGCCTGAGAAGCTCTTCACCTCCGTGCTGCGTCGTGCCATCATGACCGCTAACCTGGCCCTGGACGCCGCAGATCGCCACTGGATTCCGGTGGAACGGCACTGGCGGCTCAACGAGCGCCACTACGGCGCCCTCCAGGGCAAGAACAAGAAGGAGATCCGGGACGAGTACGGCGAGGAGCAGTTCATGCTCTGGCGCCGCTCTTATGACGTCCCTCCCCCGGAGATCGAGCTGGGCTCAGAGTTCTCCCAGGACTCGGACCCCCGTTACGCCGGGGAGCCCATTCCTGCCACGGAGTGCCTCAAGGACGTGCTGGAGCGTCTGCTGCCCTACTGGGAGGGCACGGTTGTCCCGGAGATCCGGACGGGAAGGACCGTCATGATCGCTGCCCACGGCAACTCGCTGCGGGCAATCGTCAAGCACCTTGACGAGGTCTCCGACGAGGACATCGCCGGTGTCAACATCCCGACCGGTATCCCGCTCGTCTACGAGCTCGACGAGGAGACTCTCAAGCCGCTGACCAAGGGCGGCCGCTACCTTGACCCTGAGGCTGAGGCCAAGATCGCCGCAGTGGCCAACCAGGGCAGGTGAGACGCCGCCAGACGGCGGCTGAGGTTGTCACGGCTGCCGCTGCTCGCCCCTACCGACTGTCTCCGGGGCGCCTCTGACCCTGAGGACTGACGTGGGCCGTGCACCCGGCTACAGGGGTGCACGGCCCACGTGGCGTGTGGCGGTCGGGTCAGGGCTGGTGCAGGGCGTCGGCGTCCTCGTTGTCGTGGGTCTCTGGCAGCGACGCCCCTGAGACCAGGTAGGCGACTCGACGGGCCACGGAGGTGGAGTGGTCGCCGAACCGTTCCAGGAAGCGGCCCAGCAGGACCGCGTCAATGACCTGCTGGCGGCTCAGCTCGTGAGCCGGGTCCAGGATCATCTGGAAGGACCTGCGGTGCAGGGCGTCCAGCTCACTGTCCCCGGCCTCGATCGTCTTGGCCAGGCCCAGGTCGCGGCTCTCGACCAGCCGGGCCACGTCCTTGCCCGCTCGGACCGCCAGGTCCGCCATCTGCAGGAGGAGGCCAAGGACCGGCTCGGGGGCGGGTGGCTCGGGGTAGCGTCCCCGGGCGATTGCCGCGACATGGCGGGCCAGGTCCCCCTGGCGCTCCAGGGTCTGGGCCATACGCAGGGCGGACAGGACGTGACGGAGGTCGCCGGCAACTGGCTGCTGGCGGGCCAGCAGCATGACGCACAGGTCGTCGATGTCGCGCTGGAGGTCGTTGATGCGCTCGTCGGCGTCGATGACCTGCTCAGCGACGATAATGTCGCCGTGACGCAGGGACTCGGCGGCACGTTCGACAGCGGTGGCGACCTGGTGCGCCATGGACTCAAGGTCGGCGCCTAGCTGTCTGAGCTCCTGATGGAAGATGTCACGCACGACATGCTCCTGTTCCTCGGTTGTTCCTCGATCTCGTACGGGGGCGTGGGAGGTCGGCGAGAACAGCCCCGGCTTCTAACCTAGAGGACGTGGAAGCTGTCTGGTTGCTCATCGCTGCTGTCGTCGGGGCGGTGGCAGGGGCGGTCGCTGTCCGGGTCCTGGGCGGGGCGCGTGGCAGGGGGCGGTACCAGGACTCCCCGCAGTCGGGTGGACTGGCCGGGACCGACACGGTCGTCGCCGTCCTGGCGGCCCTCAGCTCGACCGTCGTCGTCCTGGACGAGGACGACGAGGTCCTGCGTGCCTCGGCCAGCGCCTACACCTACAACATCGTGCGTGACGACGCCGTGGCCGACCCGGCCGTGGCCGCGATGGTGGCAACGGTGCGTGCCGCAGGCTCGCCCCAGGAGGCTCCTGTGACGGTGGCGCGGGGGCCTGTCAGCGGAGCGGGGCAGTTCTACCTCCAGGTACGGGTCGCCGGGCTGGGGCAGGGGCGTGTCCTGGTCCTCGCGGAGGACCGCACGGCGGCGCGGAGGGTGGAGGAGATGCGCCGGGACTTTGTGGCCAACGTCTCTCACGAGCTCAAGACTCCTGTCGGTGCGATAGCGCTGCTGGCTGAGACCGTGGAGGAGGGCGCCCGTGACCCTTCCCTGGACCCTGGCTTCGTGAGCGACTATGCGGGGCGCATACGCAAGGAGGCGCGTCGCCTGGAGGTGCTTGTCCACGAGATCATCGAGCTGACGCGGCTCCAGGAGGGTGACGCCCTGGAGGAGCCCGAGGAGGTCGAGCTCGACGAGGTCGTCGCCGAGGCCCTGGACCGTGTCAGGGTGGAGGCGGAGGCCTGCCAGGTCGAGCTGGTCTCCGGGGGCGTGCCGGGGCTGCGGGTCCGTGGCGATACCGCCCTCATCACCACGGCTGTGCGCAACCTCCTGGACAACGCGGTGCGCTACTCCGCCCCCCGCAGCCGGGTGGCTGTCGGTACCTCCCTGGACGAGCGTGACGACGGTCTGGTGCGCATCGCGGTCGTGGACCAGGGTGTCGGGATCAGCAAGAATGAGCAGGACCGGGTCTTTGAGCGGTTCTACCGGGTGGACAGGGCACGTTCGCGCTCCACTGGCGGCACGGGGCTGGGCCTGAGCATCGTCAAGCACGTCGCTGCTGACCACGGAGGCGCTGTCGAGGTGTGGTCCGCCCCGGGGCGGGGCTCGACCTTCACACTGGTCCTGCCTCGGCTGCGTGAGCGTGAGGCCGGGCTGCTCCAGGGGACGCAGCTGGGAGGAGAGTGACGTGACACGTATTCTCCTGGTTGAGGACGAGGAGAACTTCCGTGAGCCGCTGACACTGAGTCTGAGGCGTGACGGGTTCGAGGTGGTCCAGGCCGTGGACGGGGTCGCTGCGGTCGAGGTCTTTGAGGCCGCCTCCGCCCCCGGTGGCTGCGGTCCGATAGACCTGGTCCTGTTGGACCTGATGCTGCCGCGCCTGAGCGGGACCGAGGTCTGCCGCCGGATCCGGCACGGCTCTGCGGTGCCCATCATCGTGCTCAGTGCCAAGGACTCCGAGGTGGACAAGATCGTGGGGCTGGAGCTGGGTGCCGACGACTACGTCACCAAGCCCTACTCCTACCGTGAGCTGGCTGCCAGGGTCAACGCGGTGCTGCGTCGCAGCCGGGCGGCCAGCCTGCCGCAGGAGACGGGGCTGGTGCTGGAGGCGGGGCGCGTCGTCATGGACCTGGGGCGCCACGAGGTACGGGTGGGCGGGGAGGTGGTGGCGATGCCGCTGCGTGAGTTCGAGCTCCTGGAGCTCTTCCTGCGTCACCAGGACCGGGTCCTCACCCGTCGCCAGATCCTCGACGAGGTCTGGGGCGCTGACTACGTGGGCGACACCAAGACCCTTGATGTCCACGTCAAGCGGCTGCGAGCCAAGATCGAGGCTGAGCCCTCCCGGCCCACGGTGCTGGTTACCGTGCGCGGCCTGGGCTACCGGCTCATCCCAGGTGGTCCGGGGGCCTGATCTCGCCGGTTCTGGCACAGAAGGCGAGACTCCTGTGAGATACATCCTCGCCGTTACGGCAGGGTTCCCTGATAAACTAGGGCTCCACAAACAACCTGGAGAGTCATCCCTATGACCTTTGAGATCGGCGAGACCGTTGTCTACCCCCATCACGGCGCAGCCCGGATTATTGATATTCGGCAGCGTAAGGTGCGGGGTGAGTCCAAGACCTACCTGCAGCTTGAGGTGGCTCAGGGGGATCTGACGATTCTTGTCCCTGCGGAGAGCGTCGAGCTGATCGGGGTTCGTGACGTTGTCGATGAGACCGGTCTGGAGAGGGTTTTTGACGTTCTGCGGGCGCCACTGACCGAGGAGCCCACCAACTGGTCGCGGCGCTTCAAGGCCAACCAGGAGAAGATCGCTTCTGGTGATGTCATCAAAGTGGCTGAGGTGGTTCGTGACCTGTCTCGCCGTGACACGGACCGGGGACTGTCTGCCGGAGAGAAGCGGATGCTCGCCAAAGCAAGGCAGATTCTGGTCTCTGAGCTGGCCCTGGCCCAGAATACCCCGGAGGAGGTTGCCGAGTCCCGGCTGGACGAGGCGCTGGCGTCCTGATCCCGGCGGACACGACGGTTCCACGCTACTGTCCCACGTGTGAGCCCCACCTGCCCTGCCGACTCCTCCCCTTCCGTGCCCCTCGCCCACCCCGCTGAGGGCGTGGTGGCTGTCCTGACTGCGGCAGGCTCAGGCCGTCGACTGGGGGCGGGAGGCCCTAAGGCCCTGGTGAGGGTAGGAGGGCTGTCCCTGTTGCGTCGCGCTGTCCAGGGGCTTGCCGACTCCGGCGTGGTGGACCATGTCGTGGTGACCGCGCCGACTGCGGAGCTGGACCGCTTCCGTGCCGAGGTGGATGGAGTGGCTGCCGTGGCTGCTGAGGTCGTGGCGGGCTCGGCCCTCTCCCGGCAGGCCTCGGTCCGCCTGGGCCTGGAGGCTGCGCTGGGCAGGATGCCAGCTGCCGAGGTGGTGCTGGTCCACGACGCGGCCCGGGCACTGACCCCGCCGGAGGTGACGCGTCGGGTCGTGGCTGCGGTGCGTGCCGGTCACGGTGCGGTGGTTCCCGCCCTGGCCGTCACCGACACGGTCAAGGAGGTGGCCCCGGGGCTCGTGGCGGCCCAGCCCGGGGCGGTGTACCTGTCGGCCGTGCCGGGCCTTCCCGGGTGTCCGGAGGCGGGAGGTGAGGAGCCGCCCAGGCCGTGGGCCGAGGCCGTCGTCGGCACGCCCGAGCGTGCGCGGCTGCGCACCGTGCAGACTCCGCAGGGCTTCTCCGCCGACGTCCTGGTGTCGGCCCACCGGGCTGGCGCCACCAGGGAGGTGGACGAGGCCCTGGCGGCCTCGGACGACGCCGGACTGGTCGAGGCCCAGGGCGGGAAGGTCGTCGTCGTGGCCGGGCATGAGCAGGCCTTCAAGATCACCACGCCCCTGGACCTGGCCCTGGCCGAGGCCGTCCTGCGCGACTAGGTCCCCCGTACACGCCCGCCTTTGCCCGGGGCCAGTATTGTTCCCTCCATGACAACGCCTGCCCCGTCCCCCTCGCGCCCCCCGGCAGGCGCAGGCCCGCTGCCCGCCTCTCCCACGGCCTCCTCCCCGCGCCGCCCGTCGCTGCTGACCTGGCCCGTCCTCGCCTGGGGGCTGTGGGACTGGGGATCGGCGGCCTTCAACGCCGTCATCACAACCTTTGTCTTCACCGTCTACCTCACCAGCGAGGCCTTTGGCCCCGAGGCCTCCACCCAGTCCGCGCTCAGCACCGGGCTGGCCGTGGCGGGCGTGTGCATCGCCCTCCTGGCACCGGTCACGGGCCAGCGCTCGGACCAGGCCGGGCGCACCGTGTTCTGGCTGGCTGCCTACACGGCTGTCGTGGTGGCTGTGTCTGCGGCGATGTTCCTGGTGCTGCCCAGGCCTGGCTACCTGTGGCTGGGGATCGTCCTGCTGGGGGTGGGCAACGTCTTCTTCGAGCTGGCTACCGTCAACTACAACGGCATGCTGGGCCACCTGGCTACCAGGGACAGGATCGGGGCCGTCTCCGGCCTGGGGTGGGGCATGGGCTATATCGGAGGCATCGTCCTGCTGCTCATCCTCTACGTCGGCTTCATACAGCCGCCGGTGGGGTGGTTCGGTGTCACTGGCGAGGACGGACTGGACGTCCGGGTGTCAGTGCTGCTGTCTGCCCTGTGGTTCGCCTTGTTCGCCCTGCCGCTCGTGGTGACGCAGTCTGGGCGGGGTGCCAGGCGCCGTCGTACCCGGGTCGCCGTGACCAACCAGGAGGAGGCCAGCCGGGGGGAGGAGCGGCAGACGGCCAGCATGGAGGCCGAGCCCGACGACGACCAGCAGGAGCGGCCGCCCAGGCCTCGTGAGTCACTGGCTGCCTCCTACGTGAGCCTGTGGCGCACCCTCGTGCGTCTGCGTCACGACCACCCGGAGGTCCTGTGGTTCCTCCTGGCCTCTGCCGTGTTCCGGGACGGGCTGGCGGGCGTGTTCACCTACGGCGGCGTTATCGCCCAGGCGACCTTCGGCTTCTCCGCAGGGGACGTCATCGTCTTCGCCGTCGCCGCGAATCTGGTGGCCGGGGTGACCACAATTGCTGCCGGGCGTCTGGACGACGCCGTCGGAGCCCGTCGGGTCATCCTGGGCAGCCTTGTCGTCCTGGCGGTGGCAGGGGTCCTGGTCTTCGTCCTGCACGACGCGGGAGCCGGGGTCTTCTGGGGGCTGGGGCTGGTGCTGTCGGGCTGCGTGGGGCCGGCCCAGTCGGCGTCGCGCTCCTTCCTGGCGCGGCTCATCCCGCCGGGCCAGGAGGGGGAGGTCTTCGGGCTCTACGCCACCACCGGG
The DNA here is from genome assembly GCF_004010955.1 of Actinomyces wuliandei. NCBI lineage: Bacteria > Bacillati > Actinomycetota > Actinomycetes > Actinomycetales > Actinomycetaceae > Actinomyces > Actinomyces wuliandei. Next base: position 2,862,689 of record NZ_CP025227.1, on the reverse strand, counting down.
CGGGCGGTGTCCTTCCTGGCACCCACGATGTACGGGGTGCTCCTCGGGGTGGGCGCCTCGGTCGAGGGCGTGGGCGCCACCCACTGGGGGGTCCTGGGAGTCGTCGCGGTCGTGCTGGCGGGCCTGCTGCTCATGCTGCGGGTCAGAGACACCGACGGGCACGTCGCCCTCGGTGGTGCCGGGGCGTGACGCTGGGCCAAGGGCAGACTGTGCGCCGGGCGTGCGGGTCAGAGCGTGCCTGGAGCCGCCCAGCCTGCTTGTGGCGGGGTGCTGGCATGCCTGGCGTGCTCCTGCGTCCAGCCGGAGGCGCTGGCCTGATGGTCTGGCGGGCAGCGTGCTCCCTAGCGCCTGCGGCTCAGGCGTTCCACGTCCTCCTTGGACAGAGGGCCCTGAGTGGTCCCGGCTGAGCCGTCCTGCCGTGTCCAGGAGACAGCCAGGCCGTCGCGATAGCCAAAACGGGCCAGGTGGGAGCCGACCACCTGCTCCAGACGCTCCTGCTCGTCCTTGGCGGCCGACAGCGCCATGACCAGGGTGTCAGCCTCGCAGGTGAGGTCGACGACACCGGTCACCGGGCCGTCGAGGTCGAAGGCCAGCTGTCCGGTGGACGTGGTGTCGTTCCACTCGGCCTGGATCTTGCGGCCCATGTGGCTCACGAGCTGCAGCCCGTAGCGTGACGGGCTGCTCGTGGCGACGCGGGCGGTCGAGTGGTGGTCGAGGACAGGGTGCTGTGTGCTGTGGTGTGACGGGCTAGTATCCATAAGGTAAGACTAACCTGTGTGGAATGGAGGTCGCCAGCAACGTGCAGCGGGGCTGGCGCCGCTGGCCGGGGTGGCGCGGAAGTGGGCATCGAAGTCGCCCTGGCTCGGTCCGGTGAAGACGAGGTCCCCGCCCCGTCGTCCCGGGGCCTGGTCTGGCAGCAGGCGGCTGCTTGATACACCCGTCAGGCTGCTACGTACTGGACGGTCGAGGGCTCCCCCTCGGCAAGCAGCAGCAGGCGGGGGATGATCGTGGTGAAGTGCTGCGAGGCGCTGTGTGCCTGGAGCGCGGCGTCGTCTCTCCAGGTCTCCAGGAAGGTCAGGCGGGTGGGCTCCTCACGCGAGCGCAGCAGCTCGTAGGAGATGTTGCCGTTCTCGGCGCGTGAGGCTGACACAAGGGGCTGGGCCGTCTCGATGAACCTGTCGACCTGGCCGGGGCTGACCGCAAAGGTGGCGATGACGTGGATCATAGGTGTCCTTCCTGCGAGGTGGGACGGGTGGGTGCGCGGTGCCCGTGGAGGCGGTGGTCACGTACCCGGAGGAACGACGGCACCGGGGCATTCTGCAAGGTGGCCCGCACAGGTGCGATGCGCCACGGTGGTGCCGGGCGGGCCTGGTCCTCAGGCTTCTTGCAGCCAGGTCCGGGGCCGCCGCCTATCTCAGGTCCTTGACCGCGTCCTCAAGGATCCGCAGCTGGGCCAGGGTCTCCTCGGGCCGCACCAGCAGCGGGGCGCCGTGGGCCACGGTCTCGTACAGGGCGTCGTAGAACATGGAGTAGGTCGACCGCACGGTCTCCACCCGCTCCTCGTGCATGCGGCTGTCGTCGTCGTAGTAGCGCAGCGTGCCCCACTGCTCGGGCATGTCGAGGCCGAAGTCTTCGTGGCCTGCCGGAAGGTAGAAGTGCTTGAGGTCGCGCTCCTGCTGGTCTTTCTCCACCTTGATGAAGGTACCGCGGTCGCCGTACACCTCAAAGCTCGGGCGCTGGATAGCGGCCGTGTAGCTTGCTGCCGCGGTCGCCTTGATCCCCAGGTCGTCGTAGTAGAGGTCGAAGTCGAAGTACAGGTCGGGACGTCCTGGCCCGTAGAGCTGGCGGGCCTCGGCGTGCCAGCGGTCGGGCACGCCGAGCCAGTCGATGAGCTGGTCGACGCAGTGGCAGGAGTGGCCGTACACGATACCTGAGAGGCGGTCGTAGACGCCCGTCCTCCCGTGCTCAACGAACTCCTCGCGCCAGTAGTCGTAGTGCGTGACGATCTCGAACACCTTGCCCAGCCTGCCCGACTCCATGACCTTACGCGCCGTGAGATAGTCCGAGTCGAATCGGCGGTTCTGGTAGCACTGGACGGTGACACCCTGGGCGTCGGCGAGCGCGTAGAGCTCCTCGGCCTGTGCCACGGTGCCGACAAAGGCCTTGTCGCACACCACGTGCTTGCCCGCCTTGAGTGCCTGCCGACTGAGCTCGTAGTGCGTGGAGTGCGGCGTGCTAATCTCCACCACGTCAATCTCGGGGTCGGTGAGCACGACCTCCAGGTCGGAGGTGTAGGTCACGCCGGGCAGCGCTGGCCACACGTCGTGCCTGATGTGGCGTGCGTGCACGGTCTTGACGCGGAACTTCTCGGGTAGCGCCTGCGAGAAGGGGATGTGGTACCGGTTGGTCCCCTTCCCGTTGCCGATGAACCCGATGCTCAGGATGCGCCTTGCCATGCCGTTGTCTCCTGCCGTTATGGTGCTCACGACACTAGCACTCCCCTGGGGGCAGGAGGCGGCCCGGCGTGGGACTGACCTTCGTGTGCTCCAAGCAGCTCTTCCCTGCCTTGCCTCGTGGCGGCTGGTACCGCTCACCGCAGCCTCACACGTCCTGGCGACGCTGCTCGACCAGCTCGCGCATTCGGCACCTTCTCCCGCCCGGGTCTCCGACCTGGATGTGGGCGATCTCCCCGGGGTTGGCCCCAGCCCCTCGGTGCACCTGCCCCGGAGACGATGCCCATGCCCAGCCCCAGGTTGAGCCGGACGTAGCTCTCCTTTCCCTTTGCCGAGTTCGGCTCCCAGGACCACCGTCGGCTCCTGGTTCCTCATCTTCTACACCGATGTCGCTCTGATCACCCCTGCCACCGCAGCCACGATCATGCTCGTGGCCTGCATCCTGGACGGAGTCCAGGACCTGGGACTCGGCTATCTCGCCGAGCGCACCAGATCCCGGTGGGGGGCCGCTTCCGTCCCTACATCATCTTCGACGCGCCCCTGCTCGCCGTCTCCTTTGTCCTCGCCTTCACATCGCCCAGCGCCGGGTCCACTGCCAAGGTCTGGTATGCGGGCGTCGCCTACGTGGTGCTGTGCTTTCTCTACGGCTTTCTCAACACCGTGGTCAACATTCCCTACTGGGCCATGGCCGGGGTCATGACGACCGCCACGGGACCCGTCTTGACCTCGACTGGCTGCGCTCGGTGGGGGCGCGGCCTGTCCCAGATCCTCCTGAGGGCGGTTGTCATGCCGCTGCCGCTCCTCTTTTCTGGCGCGGGTGACGACGAAAACAGTGCCAGGGGCTTCGTGCCGACCATGGGCCTTCTCGCGGTTCTGGCTGTGCCCCTCTTCTGGGTCACGGCCTTGAGGGCCAGGGAGGTCATCACCCTGACGCCGGAGCAGCCCAGGGTTCCTTTCGGGCACACGGTTAGGGCGGTCCTGGATAACGGGCAGTTGATTGATCGTCTTCGCCTTGCTCCTTATCAACCTCGTCAGGCTGTTCGGGAGGCTCGGTCTGCTTATCATGGGCGCCTTCGGCTACGTGGGTGGGGCCAGAGTCCAGACCGACCAGGCGCTGATCGGAATCAACGTCGTAGCCAACCTGGTCCCGTCCGTCCTGGCTGCTGTCGCCATTATTCCGCTGCTGTTCTGCAGGCTGGACCGGCCGATGGCGGAACGGATCACCGCCGACCTGGAGGCGCGTCGCGCGGCCGCGGAGAAGGGTGAGGACTCCGGTGGTGCCAAGGACGGGCGCGACTTTAATACGGTGAGCATGTCCGCACAGAGGCTGCAAGGCGTCGTGGTCGGAGATACCTCCGGGGTGGAGAACCTCCTGGCGCGCCGTGTGGCCTCGGCTGACCTGGTGGTCCTCGCTCTTGAGGAACCTAGCCACCTCACCGAGGAGGCGGTGTCTCGCGCCGACCTCCGTCTTCCAGGCAACCAGGTCGCGCTTGTCCATGCGGTTGCCGCCACCGGTACGCCCCTGGCGGTCGTGCTCGTGTCCGGGCGCCCGCTGGTCGTCGAGAAGCGGGTTGACCTGACCGGTGCTGTCCTCCAGGCCTGGCACTTGGGTACCACCGCCCCGGAGGTCATTGCCGATATCCTCACTGGTACCGTCACCCCATCGGGAAGGCTGTCTACCGGGTTCCCACGATACGAGGGCCAGGTGCCTGCCGCATACGATGCCCACGAGACCACCGGTCGTCCTGCCGCCACCAGCGGGTCATGGTCAGGCTCGCCTGTGACGTCGGCCAGGACGGGCCGCCTAGCCTGCAGAGCCTTCACCTCCAAGTATCAGGACCTGGAGCCCAGAGCCCAGTTCCTACTTTGAGGTCAGGCTCGGCCTGGACTCCGGGACTGAGCTCCTGGTCCTCACTGTCGCCGCCTGACCGGCCTCTCGCGCACCTTCAGGGCCATGACCCGTGAGGAGACGGCCGTGAGCCCCCGGTCCCGATGGCTGAGTTGGTGGAGGAGCTGCGCGCCGTCGCCGCAGCGGGGTTCGGCGAGGTCGAGATCGCCTTCTCACCTGGTTTCTGGGCTGATGACACCCAGCGGTAGGCCCTGGTCCCCGCCGCCTTGAGGGCGCCGGGCTCCACGGCCACCGAAAGGGCTGCACCCGGGTCACATTCACCTTGGACCCGCTGGCCCCGGTGGTCCTGCGACGGGTGCCGCGTGACCCGGGTGGTACAGACCTGTCGGGCGCAGCAGGTGTGACAGGTTCGGCGGACAGGCGGACTGTCTGTGGGCCAGTGGTGCTGGCTCCCAGGCGCAGCGGGTACGGCCGGGTGCCCGGGGAGTTTCCGGTCCGCCTGTACGCGGGCGGGTGAGGACGGCGGTGGCCTACCCGTAGGACCGAGGACCAGAAGCTCGGCCATGAGCTTATCATGTGGGATCGGCGGCTCGCTCTCCGCTCGTGCAGCGGTGGCTGCGGCGACGTCCTCGGCGTTCTCCTAACGTAGCGGGTCACTGGGGCCTGACCTGATGTCTGCCTCCTCCCTGGTGCACCTAGATGCACCGGATCCTCACGGAAGACTGACGTGCCGACTCATCTATGAGGATGCTGCGACGAGCTGTGTCAGTTCTTGAGGTCTACCAGCCTGAGGCTGTGCAGCAGGTGAGGCATCGTGGTGGCGGAGCGGCTCGGCTGGGTGTCGAGACCCGGCAGCCCGTCAGAGGGCAGGAAGCACCGCTGAGCCGCAGCCTGTGCCTCCGCCCACGGGAAGTCGCGAGGTACTAGTTTCTCCTGCCTGGCTGACAGGCCGGTGAGCTCACGGTAGTGGTACTGCGCGTCAGCCTGGTTCTGGTAGTTGCGGACGGGGCCGTAGTGGGCGTTGAGCCACACCTCGAAGCAGGGGACGGAGATGACGCCGTGGGCTTCTGTGGTCCGAGTGTTCAGGCTCTGGCAGCCTCTCAGGAACTTCGAGCAGTCCTGCCCGTCCTGGTCCACGACAATCCAGACTTCCCGGTATGCAGACAGGTCGGTGCGAGGTCTTTGGAGCTCCTTGATGAGCGTCAGAGGGTCACCGTTGATGAACCGAGTCGTGACGGATACGTCCCGGCTAACCTGCTGCTTGACGTGGTCAAGGTACATCTTCTCGGTCTGGCGGCCGTTGGTGACAATGAGGACTGTCCTACGTTGTTGGCGGTCTGTGCGTCCCCTGTGCGGTCTGGGCTGTCTGGGACCCATGTCAGCCCTCGACCTCCCGGTAGAGCGAGGGCGCTGTGAGGGCATGTCGAAGGCTGGAGGTGTCTACTCGAGGCACGGCGCCAAAGGCGCCAGCTAGGTACTGTCGTTCCTTGTTGGTGCCTTGGCGGGGACCGGTGAAGTCGGCGACGGAGTACAGGTCAGCGCTGCCGTCATCGTCCTTCTCGCACAGCCACACCTCACCGCGCTCCAGCGGTTGTGTGGGGGAGTTGCCCAGCAGGCTGGCGTCATGGGTGGTGAACACCAGTTGGGCGCCGTGGCGGTTGAGGTCGGTGTCCTTGAACAGCTCGACGAGGGACGCGACGGCCGTCGGGTGCAGGCTTGCGTCCAGCTCATCGACGAGGAGAAGGTGGCCGTGGCTCAGGGCGTCGGCGGCCGGCCCCATAGTGGCCAGCCAGGTGAGCGTGCCCTGGCTCTGGGCCTCCAGGGGCAGCCTGTACTCCTTGCCATCGGTACCACGGTGCACGAAGACGAGGGAGTGCTGGAGTTGGCGCAGCAGCTCGTCGGGGATCTCCGGTGGCTCCTCGTCGTCAGAGGTGAACAGGAGCCTGATCCTTGCGAGCAGCTCGTGAGGGATGTCCCGCTCCTCCAGTTCGACGCGCAGGATGCCCAGGTCTGCGCTGTGGGCGACAGCATCAACAACGTCGTGCCACTGTGTGGCGCCCGCCGTCTCCTCGGCCAGGTGCTCTGTCAGCCAGCTGAGGCGTGCGTCGCGCTCGATGTCGGTGTGCTGGATGGGGCGTATGGACCTCAGGGAGCGGGCGACCGGCGCCAGGGAGGCGTGGCGGTAGCGCAGCGCGAGCGCCAGGAACAGGTCCTTAGACGTGGTGATACGGCGGACCTCGGCCGTGGCCCCCCTCAGGGACGGCCCGGGGACAACTGTGGGCTCTGGGTCGTCACGGTCCTGGGTGCGCAGGAAGAGTCTCTTCCATCGCCTCTCAGCCTCCCACAGCTCCTCGTGGGCGATGCCCCAGCCGTGGGCCTCTACGAAGTACCTGTAGCGCTGGGACCCTCGGGTGAAGTCGAGGGTGTAGGTGGTCGGGGCAACGGGGTGCTGCTCGTCCAGCAGGTAGGGCTGGTGGAGGATGTCTCGGTGCCCGCCAACAGCGGCTGAGAAAGACTGGAGTGCGTCCAGCAGGGTGGACTTTCCCGAGGCGTTGGCACCGTAGACGGCCGCAACCCGCCAGGTCAGCCCCTCCCACGTCTCCCCGTCCCTGGGAGTGAGCGTGCGCAGGCTGCGACGGGTGAGGTCGAGGGTGACCTCGTCACGGAAGGTTCGGTAGTTGGCAACCGAGAAGGCGAGCAGCATAGGACCCATAATAGCGCTAGTTCCTTGTATGGGAAGTTCCTTCCCGATTCGGGGTGCTCGTAGGGTGGTGCGGGAGTGGCCGGAGCGGTGGAAGGTGGTGCTCGCACGAGCCGAGGCTCCTGGCGTGGTGGACCGGTTAGACTGTGGCCCGCTACCCGATAACGAAAGGACCTGCATGAAAACCCGGTTCCTGGTGCTCGCAGCCGTCCTGTTCCTGCCGCTGACGGCCTGCGCCTCCACTGCGGACGACTCGGCAGGCGCAGACGCCTCCGCTCCGGGCGCCTCGGCCGAGGTGTCATCCTCGGAAGGCGCCGTTGCGGACGTCGCCCTGGAGGACCTGGTCAGCCTCACCCAGCCCGAGGGGACGCAGGACGACTCCCAGGAGGGCCACAGCATCGTCTTCGTGGACCCGGACGACGACCTGGCTGGCAGCGGCGTCATCGACCTGGGGGCCGGTGAGCCGAGTGAGGACCAGGCTGTCTCTGAGATCGCTGCCGCCACGGACCTCGGGGAGTCGGACGTCACGAGCTCGGGCGCAGTGGACGTCGATGGCGAGGACGCCCAGGTCTACACCGGCACCACGCAGACCGATGGCCAGCACGTCGCGGTACGGGCAGCCATGGCTACACGCGAGGGCCGCAGCGTCGTCGTCTTGGTCCAGCGCACCGGGACCTCAGCCGACGCCGCTGCCTCCGCTGCCGAGAAGGACTTCCTCACCTTCGTCAGCGGCATCTCCTGGAAGGTCTGAGACGAGGTTGCCGACTCAGAGGGTCGGTACAGCAGCAAGGTCTGTGACCCTGCTGCCAGTGGTTGCCAGTGCTGCTGCCGTGGTCCGTGGCTCGCCAGGACCTGCGCTAAAGGACGTGCGCTAGGCGCTTGCGCTGGAAGGGCTCCAGCCTGTGGCGCAGCTGTGTCTGCCGGTGCCTCCACCGTAGCGGTACAAAGTTCCCGGTTCCCGGCCCGTCGGGGTAGGACATGTATGGCCGTTATGGGCAGGTCGGCTGTCTTTACGCAACGGTGCGCATGCACAAGTTTTATCGGCTGGTCTGGCTGGGACGGGACCTTACGTGCTGGGTTGAGGTTCGGGGCGAGGAGGACGTGCTGTCTGCCTCTGTCCGCGCCCTGGGAGATACGGCTCTGCCTCTAAGCTGGGCTGTGCCGACACGCATGCTCCGAGGGGCCGCGAATCCGTCGGTTCGTCTTCCCCGCGCAGAACATGACTTGGCCCGTGTGCCCGGCACCGAAGGGCGCCGGGCACACGGGCCCAAGCCTCACGAGGGGCCTTCCCGCTCCCGGGCTCCCATGCACCCGGGGAGGTGGCCGCCTCCTTCGCCAGAGCGGTGTCACGCGGGCTCCCTAAGACCCGGCAACTCCTCGGAAGACGACCCGTCCCAGGGCTCCCCAACCCTCGGGGCCGGTTCCGTCCGGCGGCAAGAACTATGTAACCCTGCCACCCTGAAAGGAGCCACGACTGCTGTCTGAAAAACTCCTGGGAAGTATGGTTGGCTAGGGAGCCAGGCCCTCCACGACCTCGGACAGGGCCTGTCTCGTGGCCTCCATACCGGGGACGAAGCCGTACACGGTGGCGGCCTGCGCCACCACCGACACCGGCCGGTCCAGCTCACGCCTGAGCAGGGAGGCGAGCTGGACCGGCGCGTCCCGGGTGTACATCGGGTGCCCCGCCTGCGTGGCCGCGTCGGCAAGACGCTGCCAGGCACGGGGGTCGTCCACGAGGTCACGGACCGTCCGGACGGCCCGGCTAGCGGCGTCGGAGCCAGCGTGGCTCGCAGGTAGCGTAACCACGCGCTCGTGCAGGCCGTGTCCCACGGTCTCAGCCTCGGCTCCCGGCAGCACCAGCTCGGCCTGCGCTCCGACCGGAACCTGCACGCGTACGTGCAGCCGTCCGGCGTCGGTCCGCCAGGAGGCGCGCGTCGTCCCGCCCGGGAGGCGACGGACCACGCTCGCCGAGGAGAACCCGTGACCGACCTGCGGGGCCACCCGAAGCCGCCCGCCCCCGGGCGTGACTACCTCCAGACCCGCCAGGTCGCTCACCAGCCACTGGGTCACGGCCCCCAGGGCGTAGTGGTTGAAGCTGGTCATCTCCCCGGGGTTGACCGAGCCGTCGGGCAGCATGGAGTCCCAGCGCTCCCAGGTGGTCGTGGCCCCCATGGTCACTGGGTAGAGCCATGAGGGGCACCCTGTCTCCAGGATCAGGCGTGCCGCCACGCCGGGGTGCCCGCCCTGCACCAGAGCCGCAGGTACCAGCGGGGTCCCTACGAAGCCGGTCGAGATCCTGAAGGCCCGGGCACGGACCAGGTCGGCCAGGCGGTCGCCAGCACCCTGGACGCGCTCAGGCGTGTCCAGCAGCCCCCATGCCAGGGCCTGAGCGTAGACGGTGGCGCAGTCGGAGACGATAAGCCCGTTCGCGGTGACGTAGGCGTCCAGGTAGGCCTGGCGCACCTCGCCGGCCAGGGCACCCAGGCGCTGGGCGTCCTCGGTACGCCCCAGGGCCTTGTAGGCCTGGGCGACGACCTGGGCGGAGCGGGCGAAGTAGGCGGTGGCCACCACGTCGGGATCGGCCTTGGCGGCCGCAGGTTCCTCCGGCGGGGCGTCGGGGTCGAGCCAGTCGCCGAACTGGAAGCCGCCGCACCACAGGCGTGAGGGGCCTGCGGCGGCAGCCACGCCCGCGACAAAGCGTTCCATCGCCTCGATACCGGTCTTGAGAACGCCCGTGTCGCCCGTGGCCTCGTAGATGGCCCAGGGCACCAGGGTGACGGCGTCGCCCCAGGCGCAGGTGAGTTGGGGGCCGTCCAGTACGTCGGGGACGACGACGGGCACAGCGCCGTCCGGGGCCTGGGCTGATACCAGGTCGCGGCACCAGGACGCCAGGAAGGCGCCCGCGTCATAGAGGGACAGGGCGGTGGGCGCGAAGACGGCGATGTCACCTGTCCACCCCAGGCGCTCGTCGCGCTGCGGGCAGTCAGTAGGCACGGTAATGAAGTTGCCGATGGTGGACCAGCGTGTGTTCTCCACCAGACGGTTGACCAGCTCCTGGTCGCAGGAGAACCAGGCGGAGCGCTCCATACCTGCCGAGACCACGCGGGCCGTGGCGGCCTCCATGAGCACCACGTCCGTACGGTCTGTGCTGGTAGTGCCCCCTTGCTGGCCCGAGGTGCCTTCCTGGTCCGGGATGCCTGCGCGGTCTGTGCTGCCGGTGTCGTCACGCCTTGTCGGCTCCAGGCCCTCTACCTCGACGTAGCGGAAGCCGTGCTGGGTCAGGGTCGGGGCGAAGACCTCGGGGGCCTCAGGGGTGGCGGTACCCGCGAGGACGACCCGGTCGGTGCACTGTGCCTGCCTCAGCGGGCGGGTGCCGAGCTCGCCGTCCTCCATGACCTCGGCATGGCGCAAGGTGATGGTGGTCCCGGGCTCACCCGAGGTAACGGCGAGGCGGACGTGCCCGGTGAGGTTCTGGCCGAAGTCCAGGACCTTCCTGCCTGACGGCGTGGTGATCACCCGCTGGGGCCTGAGTTCGCCGACCACGGTGGGCAGCGGCAGGGTGGTGGGCTCCAGGTCTGCCTCGGGCAGGTCCAGGACCTCCACCGGGGCCTCGGCGGCGACCTCCCCCAGGGCGGGTAGGCGCAGGTCGGTGGTCTGGCCGTTGTAGAGGTCGTTGGCGGTGACGTTGGAGGGGCGCCAGGTCCACGCGGCGTCGGTGCCCACGACGGTAGTGGAGGCGCCGTCGCTGATCTCCAGCTGGGCTAGCAGCCACAGGGCCTCCCCGTAGACGCGGTCGCGCATGTACCAGGTCAGGTGCCCGCGGTACCAGCCGTTGCCCAGGACGACGGCGACCTCGTGCTCTCCGGGGGGCAGCAGCCCGGTGACGTCGTAGGTCTGGACCAGGAGTCGGTCCCGGTACTCCGTCCACCCGGGGGCGAGCTCGTGGGCACCGACCCGAGTCCCGTCGACAAAGACCTCGTAGACCCCGCCTGCGGTGACGTGGAGGCGGGCTGAGGCAGGGGCGCCGGTGGTGCCGGGCCGCTGCGGCACCACGAGGCGGCGCACTAGGACGGGGGCGGTGTCCTCGCGCCGGTTGCCGGGCGCGCTGACGGGGCGGGCTGTCCAGTCACCTCGGTCGAGCAGGCCGGTCTCGACGACGGCAGGCTCGGACCACGCAGAGAAGGCGCCATCGGCTCCGGCGACGCGAACCCGCCATGTGGCGCGCTCGCGGGAGGACAGGGGAGCGGCTGGCCAGGGGACAAAAGTGGAGGTCGGGCCGTGCAGCGTGAAGGTAGAGGTCGGGGAGGCTGGGTCAGCCGGGATGGCTGGGTCTTCTGGGCTGGTTGGCTCAAGTGGGTCGGCTGAGCCAACCGGGGCAGCGGAGGCCTGGGGCGGGGCTGTCTTGGGCACCGGGACCGTGAGCGGGGACGTACGGGTCACCTCGACCTCGGCCACGGCCTGCGTCCAGCCGGAGGGGGCGGTGGGGACCTCCCAGGACAGGGACGGAGACGGTCCGGTTCCGCCGAGGACCTCGTAGCCCGCGCGGTGGTGGTCGACCCGTAGCCTGGTGGGCGCGGCCAGGTCGCCCACGGGGTCGGTGAGTCGGGGGGCGCCCTCTTCCAGCAGGGTCACCTTCTGTGGTGTGCGGGCAGGGCCGGTGTGGTGGGGGTGGTGGAGGTCGTCGTGCGCGGGTATGTGATCAGTGGGCATCAGGATCTCCAGGGTCATCGTTGAACCGTTTCATGACTGTAGGTGCTCCCGGCTTCCACGTCAACAGCCGACTAGGAAGGGCTTGCTGCTCCGGAGGTGCGGGTAGACGGTGCGGGTAGACGGTGCAGGTAGACAGAGAAACAGAGAGAAGGCGCGCAGGAGCAGCCGGAGGCCGTGCAGGGCACACAGCTACCCTGGCCCATACCCTGGCCCAGCGGTGCTGGGCGTGATAGTCCCCGCCCTGGCTGTCACCTTGTCGTCCGTTCCCGGCTGCTCCCTGTCCTCTTCCTCATCTGACCCGGTCCTCACCACAGGAGACACTCCATGATCGATACTGGCCCTCTTGTCACCTCCTCTGCACCCAGCCTGCCGCTGTCCGTGCCCGGCATCTCGTCAGCCACCCCGTTCCCCGAGGGCTTCCTCTGGGGCGCCGCCACCGCCTCCCACCAGGTGGAGGGCGGCAACACCAACAACGACGTCTGGCTCTACGAGCACGTGCCGGGCACCATGTACACCGAGTCCTCCGGCGACGCCTGCGACCACTTCACCCGCTACCGCCAGGACATCGCCCTGCTGGCCTCCCTGGGGCTCAACGCTTATCGCTTCTCCCTGGAGTGGAGCCGTATTGAGCCCGCTCCCGGGGAGTTCTCGGTGGTGGCCGTGGAGCACTATCGGGACGTGCTGCGGGCCTGCCACGAGCATGGTCTCACCCCGCTGGTGACCTACCACCACTTCACCTCCCCCCAGTGGCTCATCGCCCGTGGCGGCTGGGAGGACGCCACCACCCCCGCCCTGTTTGCCCGCTACTGCCGCCGCGTCACCGAGGAGCTGGGGGACCTGTTCGACATCGTCTGCACCATGAACGAGCCCAACCTCGCTGTCCTCCTGGCGGAGATGGGCATGTGCGAGACCGAGCCCTCCCAACGGCTCGGAAACCCCACCTGGGAGGGGGCTGCGGCGGCGCTGGGGACGACGCCGGACAGGGTGGCGGGATTCCAGCTCAGTGCCACCAAGGAGGCCTACGAGATCAAGCTCGCGGCCCACCGCGCCGCCGTCGAGGCGATCAAGGCCGTCAGGCCCGCGATGCAGGTGGGATGGACCCTGGCCAACTCCGACTTTCACGCCGCACCCGGCGGTGAGGAACGGGTGGCGCGCATGACCGAGGAGAGCAACCTGCGCTACCTGCGTGCCAGCGAGGGCGACGACTTCGTAGGCCTCCAGACCTACAACCGCACCGTGCTCGGCCCCGAGGGTCCGGTACCACCGGAGCCAGGGGCCACCCTCAACCAGGGCGGTGAGGAGATCTGGCCCTGGGCCGTCGGGGCGGTGGTGCGCCAGGCCTGGGATGCGCTCCAGATGCCGATCTACGTAACCGAGAACGGGTTGAACACGGAGGACGACATCCAGCGGGTCGACTTCCTGCGCACCGCGATCGGCGAGGTCGGCTCCGCGGTTGCCGACGGGGTGGACGTGCGCGGCTACATGTGCTGGTCGGCCATGGACAACTTCGAGTGGGTCTTTGGCTACGGCCCCAGGTTCGGCATCATTGCGGTGGACCGCTCCACCCAGGAGCGCACGCCCAAGCCTAGTGCCTACGTGCTCGGCGAGATCGCCCGTACAAACGGGACGTGCCTGGGCGGGGACTGAGCCTGCCGGGGCCTGCCGAATCCTCAGCATGAACCGATTCCTCATAGGTGACCGAATCCTCACCGCAAGCCGATTCCTCTGGCATTCCTCCTGGCCGCAGAGGCCATATTCAGGTCGGCCGGGCCCTGGGGTGGTCGAGATTCTTCCCAGCGGCTCCTTCGGTGCTCGTCAGGCCCGGGCGGGTCACGGCCACTCCCGTGGAGGCGTGTTGGTGATCCACGGTCAGTCGGGTGGGCGCGGAGGCGCTGGTCTCGGTAGCCGAGGAGTCGGTGATCGGGGGGGCAGGCACTGGTTCTACGGTTTCTACGGTGCTCACGACGGCTTCTTTCAGCTTCTGGGCTCAGCAGGCACGGTGAAGTCGAGACCGGCCTCCTCCCCGGCGGCGACGTCGGCCTCTGCGTAGGCCTCGACGGCGAACTCGTTGCGCTGCGGCCCGTGGAAGGCCCACACGGCGACGGCGTAGCCGGTGGCGGCGACACCCAGCAGCCCCAGGTAGAAGAGCCTGGGCTCGGAGCGCAGGAGCACCGGTGTGACCGAGGCCGCCAGGGCCGCGACCACGCGGGCGACGGCGATGACGGTGCCCTGGGCGGTGGTGCGCAGCAGCGTGGGGAAGCACTCGTTGGCCCAGACCTTCATGATCCCCTCGAAGGCGAAGGCGCTGCCCGCCATGTTGACCAGCTGGTAGGCCACGAGGGTGGCCAGGGAGAACCCGAGGACGGGATAGATGAGCAGCGATGTGAGGAACAGTGCCGCCCCGGCGTAGAAGAAGGGCATGCGCCTGGGGGTGTCGATGATCCGCATGGACCAGATCGCGAGCAGGACGGTCACCGGCATGGTCAGCAGGGCGATCCGGGAGTTGAGGGCGACGTCGACGTCAGCGAGGTTGACGGCGATCCAGGTGGTGAACTGTCCCCCGGTGTTGGCTGGGATGTTGATAAGGGAGTAGAAGATAATGAGTGCGTAGAAGGGCTTGGCGTAGGGGCCGGTAAGCAGGGAGGTCAGTGAGGACCGCTGCGCCCGGACAGTGGCCTGGCCTGCCCGGCGTTCGGCCCGGGCCTCCAGCCAGGTGGTGGACTCCGGGAGGGACAGTCGTCCCAGCAGGGTGACGGTAGCGACCACGCCGACGTGGGCGAACATGACCTGGGCGCCCGTACGGCCCCAGTTGCCCACCACGGAGGAGGCGGTGATGGCTCCAATGATGCCTCCTGTCCACAGGATATTGGACAGGAGGATGATCTTGCCGCGGTTGTCGTCAGTGGCGGACTCGGCGATGGTGGCCAGAGACACCGGCAGGTCCGCCCCGGCCCCCAGCCCGGCCAGGACGGTCCCAACCAGCAGCAGGTTGAAGCCGGGGGCCACGACGAGGAGAGCCGCACCGACCACGATCATCACCATGGTGACGGAGAATACGTGCTTGCGCCCGAAGCGGTCCCCCAGCCAGCCTCCACTGAGGGCTCCCAGGGCGATGGAGAAGGTCAGGACCCCGGAGAGCACACCGACCTGCTGGTCGGACAGGCCCAGCGCCATCTGGTAGATGGCAAAGGCGATACCTGCCGAGACGATCGTGCAGGCGTCGATGTAGGAGGCCATGCCGGATACGATCCCCACCCACCAGGGGTTGGGGCCGGTTCGGGTAGCAGAAGTCGTGGTGGTAGTCATGGGTGTTCTCCTTTGAACGGGATGGGATCGGTCGGGTGTGGTCGTGTCGGGGGAGCTCACAGGCGGTGCGGGTTGTAGACGATGTTGGCCGCGTCGCCGGGTCCGTCGGCGTGGGCGGAGCGCACCTCGTCGTGGAGCTGACGGGAGGCAACCTGGTGCCGGGCCAGCACAGGCAGGTCGGCGGGGTGCATGTGCACGTCGGTGAGCCCAGAGGCGCCGAAGGCGTGGTCGATGTGGCCGTGGGTAAGGACCACGGTCAGAGGAAGGTCTGTCAGCGAGGTGACGAGGGCGGCCAGGTCACCTACCCCGTAGCCGGTGTCCACGAGCAGAGCGCGCTGGCGACCGGTGACCAGGTGCATGTGGACGTCGCGCGGGTCGTGGGTGCGTGTGACGTGGCGGCTCACCCGTGTGTCGGTGAATCCGGGGGCGAGGAGCTGCCGGGGGTCGGCTGGTGGTCTGCTCATGGACCCGCGAGTCCTCACAGCAGCGGGGTGCACACGCCGAGGGCCTCGACGACAGCACGCAGCTCGGTGTCAGTCACACCCTCGCCCAGGTTGCCGCTGGCCATGTTGCGCACCTCGTACATGGCCCCAGTCTCGACGTACTCCACCGTGTCGACGGCGGCCAGAGGGGAGGTGTCGGAGCGCACCATGACGCCGTGCTTGGACCACAGGACGATGACGTGGTCTCGCAGCGCCCTCACAGTGTTCTCCATGAGCTCCTGGCTGCCAGGCACCATGAAGTCCAGCACCTCGATACCTGCGGGGACCTGCACGATGGTCTCCGGCTCCCACCGCAGGATGCGGCGGTTGAACTCACGGGTGCTGCGGATGTCCTTGATGTGGGAGAGCTGGACCAGGTGGGGCGGCTGGGCGTGGACCACTGCCTGGAACCCCAGCCCGCGCTGCTCCACCTGGTCGTTGTGGATCGCCAGGTGGGAGTTGAACTCGCTGGTAGGGCGCTCGTAGGCCCGGTCGGGGTGGGTGTACCAGGTGGCGGTGGTGCCGTCGTCATCCACGACGAAGGCCGAGATGGTGGCCTCCGGGGAGTCGGCGACGTCTCGCAGACGGCATCCTGAGCCGGTGACCAGGATGGTGCGCCCAGCCAGGGCCGGGGCAGGCAGAGGTAGCCCGATGGCCGGACGCACCTGCGGGAAGCGGCGCTCCAGCCTGAGGTCCTGCGCTCCGGCGTCCACGAAAACGGAGAGGTTACCGGCTCCGGCCTCCACGGCTGCCATGTGGTCCAGGCGGCGTCCGGCGGCGCCCATCTGGGTGAGAGTCTCGTTGAGTGTGGGGTCAGTGGCTGTCGTGGTCATGAGGTGCTCCTTGGCATCTGGGTGGTCGGGGTAGGTGGGGTGGTCTGAGGTGGTCGGGGCGGTCCGGCCTGCCGTGGACAGGAGAGGGCAGGCCTGCCGACGGGGCAGGCAGTGGGGGCCTGTCGTCCGAGGAGCCGCTGCTCGGCCTCCTCCCAGGCGCTGGAGGCAGCGGGTGCGGGCTCGTAGCGGGTCAGCGTGGTCGAGGCGCGTACGAGGGCGCGCAGGTCGGACAGGTCGCCCTGGACCAGACCGGCCCCGCGCGCGGCCACCACGATGTTGCCCAGGGCGGTCCCTTCTGCGGGCCCGGCGACCACGGGCAGCCCGGTGGCGTCTGCGCACAGCTGGCACAGGAGTCGGCTACGGGTGCCTCCGCCGACCATGTGCACCACGTCCACCGACGTGCCCGACAGGGCGGTAGCCTCGCGTACGGCCCGGCGGTAGGCCAGGGCCAGGGAGTCGTCGATGCAGCGCACGTACTCGCCCGGGGACCGGGGGGCTGGCTGCCCGGTGGCTCGGGCGACGTCGTCGATGCGGGCCACCATGTCCCCAGGGGCGAAGAAGACCGTGTCGTTGACGTCGATCACCGTGCGCAGCGGGGCGGCCGCTGCCGCCGCCGCGTCCAGGTCCTGGTAGGAGGTCTCCAGGCCCTGTGCCCTCCACGTGCGCACCGCCTCGTTGAGGACCCACAGCCCCATAATGTTCTTCAGGTAGCGCACCGTGGCGTCCACACCGAGCTCGTTGGTGAAGTTGGCCTGCCGGGAGGCCCCTGTGAGGACCGGCCTGTCCAGCTCCAGGCCGACCAGCGACCAGGTGCCGCAGGACACGTAAGCGAAGCCGCCTGGCTCCCCCTCCCGGGCTCCTCCGCTGTCCACGGTCCTCCCGCTGCCTGGTGAGGTCGAGGCGGGTACGGCTACCACCGCGCTGGCCGTGTCGTGGGAACCCACAGCGATGACGGGTACGGGGGAGCCTCCCGGTCCGAGCACGTCCAGGACCCCCCGGTCGATCGGGCCCACGACGGTGCCCGGCTCCACCAGGGAGGGCAGGACACCGGCCAGGTCCAGGCCCAGACTGGTGCGCAGGCGGTCTAGGAGGGGAGCAGACCAGGTGCGTGAGGAGACGTCGACCAGCCCCGTGGTGGAGGCGTTGGTGACCTCAGCGACCTTCTGGCCGGTAAGCCAGTAGGCCAGCAGGTCAGGCAGGAGCAGCAGGCTGCGGGCGTCAGGCAGTCCGCCGTCACGGGCCTGGGCCACCAGCTGGAAGACGGTGTTGAAGTCCTGGACCTGCAGGCCGTTGACCGCGTAGAGCTCATCGGCCGGGATCGTCTGGAAGAGGCGTTCCGGTACTCCCCGCGTGCGCGGGCAGCGGTAGGAGGAGACCTGGCCGGTCAGGGCACCACGGTGGTCGAGGAGCCCGTAGTCCACCGCCCAGGTGTCGATCCCGACGGCGGAGAGCGGTCCCACCTCATGTGCTGCGGCCAGTAGGCCCTCGCGGACCTCGTTCCACAGGTGGAGCACGTCCCAGTAGAGCCTCTGCCCGTCGGCCGTGGGCAAGGGCACCGGGCCGTTGAGGAAGCGGCGGGTCTCGGTCAGGTGGACACGCCCGTCCTCAAGGGTGCCCACGATGACACGTCCGGAGGAGGCGCCCAGGTCAACGGCTGCGACGTGGACGGGCTGGGAGCTGGTCATGGCTGGCATGGGCGGATCCCTCCTCAGGCGCCCCAGCCGGCGGCGGTGCCGCCCACGCGCTCGGCGCGAGTCTTCTCCAGGTAGCCAGAGCCCAGAAAGGCCTTCACCGGGTCGGGCGCCAGACCCTGGGACTCGCGCAGCTCGGCCAGCAGCGGGCGCACGTCGGTGCTGTAGGCGTCCATGAGCACCGCGTTGGCGCTCAGGACGTCACCGCTGGTCTGCGCGGCTGCCAGCGCCTCTCGGTCCACCAGGAGGGCCTTGGCGGTGGCCTCCTGGACGTTGAGGGCCGAGCGGATCTCCCCGGGGATCTTCTCCTCCAGGTTGTGGCACTGGTCCAGCATGAAGCCCACCCCGGAGTCGGGGGCCAGTGCTCCGGCGGAGACGATCTCGTGCATGATGCGGAACAGCTGGAAGGGGTCGGCCGCGCCTACGATGAGGTCGTCGTCGGCGTAGAAGCGGGAGTTGAAGTCGAAGGCGCCCAGGCGGCCCAGTCGCAGCAGCTGGGCGACGATGAACTCGATGTTGGTGCCCGGGGCGTGGTGGCCGGTGTCCAGGACCACCTTGGCGCGCTCACCCAGCGCCAGGCAGTGCACGAGGCTCGTCCCCCAGTCCGGTACGTCGGTGTGGTAGAAGGACGGCTCGAAGAGCTTGTACTCCAGGACCAGCTGCTGGTCCTCGTCCAGGGCGGCGTAGATCTCTGACAGGGCCTCGGCCAGGCGGTCCTGGCGGGCGCGGATGGAGTCCTGACCGGGGTAGTTGGTGCCATCAGCCAGCCAGATCTTGAGGGTGGGGGAGCCGGTGGCGCGCATGACGTCGACGCACTCCAGGTGGTGGGCCACCGCCTTGCGGCGGATCCTCTCGTCCGGGTTGGCCAGGGAGCCGAGCTTGTAGTCCTCGTCCTGGAAGACGTTGGAGTTGATGGTGCCGATGGTCACCCCCTGGTTCTCGGCATGGGCGCGCAGCGCCTCGTAGTCGTCGACCCTGTCCCAGGGGATGTGCAGGGACACGCGAGGGGTGACGCCGGTGAGGCGGTGGACCTGGGCGACGTCGTCGATCTTCTCGTAGGGGTCGCGCGGAACCCCGGCGGTAGTGAAGACCCGGAACCGGGTGCCTGAGTTGCCGAAGGCCCAGCTGGGCAGCTCGATGGTCTGGGTCTGAAGCAGGCTGAGGGCCTCGGCGTTGAGGTCGCTCAGTGAGGGGGTGGCGGACGGCATGTGTCTCTCCTGATCTCTGCGTCTTCTCTGCGTCTTTGACGGTTCGGGTTGTCGGGGGTGGGGGCGGTGGTGTGGAGGGCGGTTGCCCGGGAGGGCTGTGGACCTGTCGGTCTGACCGCTCCTGAGCGGGTCATCCCGGAGACAGGCCTGACCGCGTGCCGGGGCTGGAGGGGCATGGTGGGTCGGGAGGGGCCTGTCAGGCGTTCTCGTTGGTGACGTGCTCCCCGTAGCGCTCCAGCTCGATGTCCTCCAGCGAGCGTCCCTGGGTCCGGGGCGCGCCGACGGTGCCTACGACCGTGGCCACCACGAGGAATCCGATGAGGATGAGGCCGTCGATCACCAGCCCGTTCTCCCGGGCCAGGATGACGGGGAAGACGAGGGAGATGAGGCCGGAGGCCAGGCGGACGACGAAGAAGACGATGCCCTGGGCGCCCGAGCGGTAGGGGGTGGCGAAGAGCTCGGGTGACCACACCGAGTAGAACGCCTGCGCCGACGGCCCGGCTGACAGCCCCCAGATGATCGTGTAACCGAAGGCGGTCCACGCGGCGTCGGAGGGGCCGAAGACCAGGACCACCCAGGACACGAGTGCCAGGGCACCCCCGGCCAGGTAGTGCCACCGGTAGGGCACGCGGTCCACCAGCTGCATGAAGACCAGGGTGGAGACGATGACGAAGCCCCAGGACAGCATGGAGAACAGGTCGGTCTGGAGGGTCTCGTAGCCCATGGAGTCCAGGATGGTGGGCAGGAAGATGCCGTTCTGGCTGGCGGCCTGGTTCCAGCAGGTGTAAATGACGGCCAGGAAGACCAGGGCGGTGATGTTGACTCGCCGGGAGAAGAGTTTGCGGAAGGCCTGCCACATGGACGGCGGCCTGGCCTGGGCCCCGCCCTTGGCGGTCTGCCAGGTCCCGGACTCCTCCAGGCCACGGCGGATCCACCAGGTAGCCAGGGCGATGACCACCAGGTGGGCAAACACCAGGCGGGAGCCGAGCAGGCCCAAGGGGGTGAGCGCAGCAGCCAGGCCGAATCCCAGGAAGGGGCCGAAGGACCAGGCCAGCTGGGTGGCGCCGATGTGCTTGCCTCGCTGGTTGGTGGGAGCGAGCTCGGCGATGTAGGTCCAGCCCGCGGGGACGGAGGCCCCCACTGCCAGGCCGATGATGACGAACCCGGTAAACAGCATGGGCAGGTTCGCCGTGAGGGCCACAATGATCCCGCCCAGGGCGTAGAGCAGCAGGTCATAGGTGTAGATGAACTTGCGCCCGTACTTGTCGCACAGCGGTCCGCCGATGAGGGCGCCGATGGCGGCGCCGAAGGCGTTGGCGCTGAAGGCGGCCAGGAGCCCGGCGACGGTGCCGTCGTCGTCGGGGAAGTAGGCCTGCCTCCAGAAGGTCAACGAGGTGGCGATGGCGATGATGGAGCCGGAGTCGATGTAGTTCGACATGGAGACGGCGGCGGTGGCCTTCCAGCCGGTCAGCGGTCTGCGCGCCATGGCTGGGGCCTCCTTGCTGACGGCAGGTACGGGCAGCGGGGGACAAGCGTGGTGGAGCCGGTCATGGAACGTCCTTGTTCGTCGGCGGCGGGTCGCCAGCCCGCAGGCCGCTAGCCGGTCAGCGGGATGCCCGGTTGGTAGCCCCGGGGGGAGGCAGATAGGTATGAATCGTTTCAACTAACATTAGCACTCCCCTTTCGTCGTGGCAAGGGCGTCTCCGCCCACCTTGAGATGAGACATCCTGGGCGGGGGACGGGGAGACTGCTGGGAGGAGCTGTTCAGGTGGTGCATACCGCCGACAGGCCGTATATCTGACAGCGCCGATGGGCGGGCAGGCGGGGTGCCGGGCGGGGTGGGCCGACGGGGACGGCGCCAGGCAGGCCAGGTGGGCGGGACGACATGCTCGGCGGCATCGCGGTCCTGCCGGGACGTTGTTGCCACGTGCGACCCGGCCCGGTTGGCACCGGGCGCTTTTCTCAGGCAGACTCTGCCCGGTAGCGCCTCACAGACCACAACTGACCCGGAGAGTGCCGATGCCTGCCTCCCGCCCCTCTGTCCGAGATGTCGCCAGGCTCGCCGACGTCTCCGTGGGGACCGTCTCCCACGTCCTCAACCACCCCGAGCGTGTGGCGACTGCAACGCGTGAGCGGGTGGAGTCCGCCATCGTGGAGCTGGGCTTCGTGCGCTCACAGACGGCACGGGGGCTACGGGCGGGATCCTCCTTCGCCGTGGGGGTCATTGTCCACGACGTCTCCAACCCCTTCTACACCGAGGCGGCCCGGGGGGTCGAGGACCGCCTGCGTGAGGACGGCTGCGTTCCCATGCTGTGCTCCTCCGACGCCGATCCCGGGCGCGAGCTTGACGTCATGCGCCTGCTGGCCGGGATGGATGTGCGCGGCGTCATCATCACCCCCGCGGCCTCGACCGTGGACAACCTGGGGATTCTCAGCGCGCGGCGGATACGGGTCGTCCTCCTGGACCATCCGCCGGTGGAGGGGGTCTCTACCGTCAGCGGGGACGACGTCGCTGGCGCCCGGTCGGCTGTGGCCCACCTGCTTGACCGGGGCCACCGGCGTATCGGCTTCGTCAACGGCCCGCCCATCATGAGGCAGTCGGCCGAGCGTCGCCAGGGGGTGCTGGCCGCGCTCGGCGCCGCAGGGCTGGATCAGGACGACGTGCTGGTGGAGGTGGAGCCCGTGGTGGGCGGGAAGAGCTTCACCGCTGACGCCGGCGCCGTGGGCGCCGCGCGGCTCCTGGACTCCCGTCCGGCCCCCACCGCCCTCTTCTGTGCCAACGACCAGATGGCCATTGGGGCGATGCGGGAGATCCGCCGCCGCGGGCTGGGCATCCCCGGCGACGTTGCTGTCGTGGGCTATGACGACATCCCTGTGGCCTCCCAGCTGATCACCCCTCTGACCAGTGTGAACCAGCAGATGCGCCAGATGGGCGCGGCGGCGGCGCAGATGCTGCTGTCCCAGGAGGGGGACAGGCACGAGGTCTTTGCCCCGGCCCTCGTGGTCCGGGCCTCGACCACCGCCTGAGGCGCCCGAGGGCACCTGCCGCCGCCAGCAGGGCTGGTCGTTCCCGGCGGGCCGGGCGGCAGAGGTGCTGGGCCGCCCAGTCGGCGGCAGGGGGCGGGTGCTACCGGGCCGACTGGTCAGCGGGGCGCGGAGAAGCGCACGGCGGTGCCCGAGGCCGTCACCATGAGCATGCCGTTGTCGCTGCCCAGCGTCTCGTAGTCGATGTCCACCCCGACGACGCCCTCGGCACCGAGCTCCTGGGCGCGCTGCACCATCTCGGCCAGCGCGGTCTCACGGGCCTGGATGAGCTCGTTCTCGTAGGACTGAGAGCGGCCTCCCACCACGTTGCGGATTCCCGCAGCAAAGTCCTTGAACATGTTGACACCCGCGATGGTCTCCCCGCACACCACACGCAGGTACTGGGTGACAGGGTAGCCCTCGACCGTGGGGGTGGTAGTGACAATCATGGAGGCTCCTTCCGCCGCAGCCAGGCACAGGCTCCTGGCAGGCGGCTCGTCGTGGTCTGGGAATGTGGTCTGGGAACGTGGTCCGGGGGGCATGGTCCGAGAACCAGAACGTTGCCCGGGCTCGTGCCCCGGAGCACGAGCCCGGGCCAGTGTAGAGGCTGCGGGCCGCACACGCCTGGGGCGGGGGTACCTCCCTCCGCCCGGTGAGCCCACCGGTGCCTGCGGGCTGCACACGTCCCGAGGCGGGTGGGGTGACGCCTGGTACCTCTTACCTGGTGCCTCTACCTGCGGGGCCTGCCCGCTGGAGTGGCGGGCTGCTGACGGGCCTGGGCCAGGAGGCGGGCGTAGCGCTCGCCGATCTCCTCGTGCGCTACCGGCGCCCCGTCTACGGTCCAGGTCAGCAGGTGGTCCAGGCTGAAGCGGTGTGAGCACTGTGTGCATGACAACGGTGTGCTCGGGCGCCGCATCCGGTCCACCTCATGGCCTGCGGGACACGTCCCCACCCAGGACCCTCGCAACCGTGGGGCCTGCGCGGCGACGAGGCGCTGCCCGGAGGCGCCTATCCTGCGCGCCTGGGCCTGCCAGACGGCGTCGTGGCCGTGATGTGCGCCCACGATGGCGTGGGCGATCTCGTGCAGGACGGTCTCACGGACCTCCGCCTCTGAGTAGAGGCTCATAAGGTGGCGGCTCAGGGTGATACGACGGCGGGAGTGGTCGGTCTGTCCGGCGCGACGCCTGGCGCGGTCCAGGCCCAGCTCCCAGTCGCCCACTCCGTAGGTCTCCATCAGGCGTCGTGCCAGTATCAGGACGTCGGGGGCGTGCACGGGCAAGACTCTAGCCGGTGGGCTGGCCCGGGACCGACCGGGTCCCGTCCGAGGTGGCGGTCGCGGCTTCTCCCGGGTGCCTGGGTGGCCAGGTGCCTGACCGCCACCTCGGCCCGTTCCCTGCTTCCGTCCCGTTCTGTCCGGCTACAGCCCTGTTCCTCAGCGCCTCTGGTGTGACAGCATACTGCTGATGTCCCACTCCTCCACAAGCCCGCGACCTCGGCTCCGCCGGGCGGCCCGCAGTGCGGGTTCCCCGCGCCGGCAACGACGGCTGCGTGCCTCGCGCCAGGGCGTGGTGCGCCGTCGGCCCTCCTCCCGGCGCGGCCCGTCCCGGAGGTCTGGGGGGTCCCGCAGGTTCCTGCACAGCCCGCTGGGGATCGTGGTCGGTGCCTTTCTTGTCACGGTTCTTGTGGCGCTGCTCGTGCTGCGGCTGACGGGGCGTGAGGGGGCGGACCTGGGCCAGGAGGCGGCAGGCGGACCCGCGCCGGTTGCCCCGGACACGGAGGGGTTCGACGCCACCCACCTCATTGACGACGAGGTCTTCTACGACTCCGAGGCGATGTCCCTGGCCCAGGTCGAGGCCTTCATCTCCGAGGTCAACAGCGGCTGCGTGCCGGGTCTGGACGGGACAGCGTGCCTGGCACAGGCCACCTTCGAGATCGAGCACCAGGAGCCCTCGTCCTGGTGCCCCCGTGGAGTAGCGGCCTCCTCGGGCAGCAGCGCGGCCCTGGTGGTCTGGGAGGTGGCCCGGGCCTGTGACGTCAATCCGCAGGTCCTGCTGGTCCTCATCCACAAGGAGCAGGGGCTGCTGACGGCCTCCGGCGCATCCCTCAGCGCGCGTGACTACGAGGCCGCCGCAGGCTACGGCTGCCCTGACGGCGCCGACTGCGACGGTCAGTGGTCCGGCTTCTTCCTCCAGCTCTACGGGGCCGCCTCCCAGTTCCAGCGCTACCGCCTGGACCCCGGGGGGTATGACGTGGTGGCGGGCGTGCCTGTCGAGGTCTCCTACTCCCCTCGGGCTGGGTGCGGGTCCGCAGAGCTGAGGGTTGCCAACCAGGCGACGGCCGGTCTGTACAACTACACCCCCTTCCAGCCGAACGCTGCGGTGTCTGCCGGTGGTGACGACTGTACCTCCTGGGGGAACTGGAACTTCTACGGGTACTTTCGTACGTTCTTTGGTGACCCGACGCCGTCCAGGTCCTCCTGAGCCGTTGGGGGTGGTGGGTTGGCAGCAGTGAGGCGGGGTCTGCCCGGGGCGGCCTGGACCCCTGAGGCCGACCGCCGCCCGTCCTGGCGGACGGCATGGCGGATGCATGGGTGCCAACGGCAGCGGGGCCGTGGCTCGGTGCGAGCGCACATAGTGACGGCGCCTATGAGAACGGCATCCCTGTTGCCAATATTGATGGATATCGTTTTGTTGCGGGACGTCATCGTTTCGATGCCCCTTTTTCAGGGTATATTCAGTGATTCTTTAAGCGTTCTTTCAGGGACTGTCGGCAAAGTTTTGCTCACCGTTGGACGGGGGCTGCCGCGAGGTACTGGGGAGTACCGGTGACCGGCTGTCACCGAGTCCGGGCCACAGCCAAGGGAATGTGTCCGGGCGCCCCAACGAAGGAGGATCCGCTGCCGAATGGGAACCGGCAAGCGACCTCGATGCGAAGGGCCCGTCCCCGGTTGGTCCATACCGGGGACGGGCCCTCGCCGTGTCCTGGACGGTGTCTGCGGTGCGTGCAGTGCCCGTGGTGCCTGTGCTGTCAGTGGCGCCAGCAGGCACGGTGACTGGCTGGGAAGGCAGGACAGGGGGACCAGGGCCGTGCTGGTGCGACCAGCGTCCGGAGCACGTGCGCACACGGTCGCCCCGTGCGCACAGGTGCTTCGTGGGCTATCGGCCTCGTGAGACCATGCGGCTATGACACTGCCGATGCTCCCGCAGGCTACCTGGGCCGCCCCGTCCTGGGTAGTCGTGGAGTACCTCATTAAGCTGGTCGCGTTAGGGGTGGTGCCAGAGAACCGGCGTCCGTCGTCCTCGACGGCGTGGCTGCTGCTGATCTTTCTGCTTCCCGTCGTGGGTTTTCCCCTGTACCTGTTGATCGGCAGCCCGTGGGTGCGCGGCAAGCGGCTGGGGCAGCAGAACGCTGTCAACGAGGTCGCCCTGAGGTACACCAGCTCCGCCCCGGACGTTCCAGCCGGGGCGCTTCCCAGCAGCGCCGTGGCGGGAGTGCTGCGCATGAACCGCGAGCTGACGGGGCTGCCGTGCGTGACCGGTGAGGTCGTTGCTGTCCACACTGACGCTGCCAGCACCTATGAGCGGATGGCGCGTGCTGTCGATGCTGCCACCTCCTACGTCCACGTCGAGTTCTACATCATGAGCTGGGACGAGGTCACTGACGGCTTCTTCGCGGCGCTGGAGCGCGCGGCCTCCCGCGGGGTGACGGTGCGACTCCTTCTTGACCACCTGGGCAGCCGCAAGTACCCGGGGTGGGGGAGCCTGGGCCAGCGCCTGAGCGATGCGGGTATCCAGTGGCACCTCATGATGCCGCTGCTGCCGCTACGGGGCAGGTGGCGTCGTCCGGACCTGCGTAACCACCGCAAGATCCTGGTCGTCGACGGCGAGCGTGCCTTCGTGGGGTCGCACAACGTCATCGACCCGACCTACCGGCTGCGGCGCAACCGGTGGTCGGGGCGTACCTGGGCCGACCTGTCGGTCGAGGTCACCGGTGAGGTTGTCCAGGAGGCCCAGGCCGTCTTCGCGATGGACTGGTACTTTGAGGCCGATGAACAGCTGGCGGAGCTGGAGATGGCCTTCGGCGGCCAGGGCCCGAGGTCCGTACCACGTGGACAGGCAGGTGCGCTGGTCGGCGCCCCGGCACCTCGTCCCGGACGGCCGGGTGCGGTCGTCAACGCCATGCAGCTGGTGCCCTCGGGGCCTGGGTACCCCACCCAGCCCAACCTGCGGATGTTTCTCGGGCTCATCCACGGGGCGCGGCACCGCGTGTCCATCACCAGCCCCTACTTCATACCCGACGAGGCCCTGTTGGCGGCCATGACCTCCGCAGCCTACAGGGGGGTCGAGGTGGAGCTGTTCGTGGGCAAGGAGTCTGACCAGTTCATCGTCAACCACGCCCAGCGCTCCTACTACGGAATGCTGCTGGCCGCAGGGGTGAGGATCTACAGGTACCCGGCTCCCACAGTGCTTCACGCCAAGTACATGACGGTGGACGACGAGGTGGGGGTCATCGGCTCCTCCAACATGGACTACCGCTCCTTCGCCCTCAACTACGAGGTGATGCTCCTTGCCTTCGGTGGGGACATGGACGACCTGCTGCGGGCCAACGACGAGCGCTACCGTCGCGTCTCCTCCGAGCTGACCATCCAGGAGTGGGCGCGCGAGCCCTGGTACCGCCGCTACGTGGACAACGTCTGCCGCCTGCTGTCGGCCGTGCTGTAGGCCCTCCCCCGTGCCGTGGTGCGCGTGGTGAGGGAGGATGGGGCCATGAGCTGTCTTGCACGTGTCGTGTCCGGCCCGGCTGACGGCCCGGTCCTCGTTCTTCTGCACGGTGTCAGCGGATCGGCTGTCTCCCTGGCCGACGCGATCGAGCACTGGGCGGGGCAGGGCTACCGGGTGGTGGCTGTTGATGCCCGTGGCCACGGGCTGTCACCTCGGTGGACGGAGAGGGACCTGGCCCGGGCGGGGGAGGTCCTCGTCGAGGACGTGGTCGGCGTCCTCGACGAGCTGCGAGACTCCTGCGCACCTAGGGCACAGGCCGCTCCTGTCGGCGGAGGCGCACCGGCGGGCGGGCAGGAGGCTGTTGGTTTCCGGGGCGGCGCACCGGTGCTGGTCGGGCACTCCATGGGCGCGGCCACGGCGATGGCAGTGGCGGTGCGCTGTCCCGGGAAGGTGGCGGGGGTGGTGCTGGAGGACCCTGCCCTCTACGGCACACGCACCCCCGAGGAGCTGGCTGGTCGGGGGGCCGCTCGTGAGCGTGCGCGTGCTGCCGAGGCCGCGGACCCGGCGGCGGCGGTGTCTCATGGTGCCCAGGTGCTGCCGGACGCGGAGGTCCTGCCCTCGGTATGGGCCTCCCAGCGCTGCGACCCGGCGTTTCTTCTCAGCGGGGTGGTGGCCCCGGCGCTGCCGTGGCGGGAGGCGGTCGCGGCGCTGCGGGTGCCGACCCTGCTGGTGACGGGCGACCGTCCGGGGAGCGCCCGTGTGGGGCGGGAGGGGTTGGCGGTGGTGGACGCCATAGCCAGCCCGTGGGTGGAGACCGTCCTTGTCCCCGGGGCGGGGCACCAGGTGCGCCGCTCCTGTCCCAGCGTCTTCTACGACGCCGTGGACCGCTGGTTGGCGCAGCAGGCGGCGGCAGGGCGCCGAGGCGTCGGTCCGCGTCCTGCCTGAGGGGCCTGGGTCGGCCCTGCGGCAGGGGCTGGCTGCCTCGCGGTGCTGCGAGACGTCCCGGAAACCACAGGTGGGTGCGTGCGGGCAGACTCCACAGGGCGGACGGCGGCACAGGGACGGGGTCCTTCGGGTCGGTCAGCCTGGAGGTGCGGGCACGGTGCCCGCAGGGCACGCCCCAGCCGTGCCCTAAGCACCTAAGGAGAACCGTATGCGCAGGACGCTGGACATGTTGCGGGCGTGCCTCATTGTGGCCAGGCCCGGGCTGTGCGAGTCAGCCCCCCGGGCTCTTGTCGGGAGGAGGAGCAGACACGGCGAGGAGGGTATGGCGACTGCCGAGTACGCAATCGGCACCCTGGCGGCGGCTGCCTTCGCGGGCCTGCTCCTGGCACTGATCCGCTCCGGTAGCCTCACTGGGGCGCTGCAGGCCCTCATCGAGTCGGCCCTGTCCGTGGGCTGACGTGATGTGTGGCGTTTCCAGGGAGGTCGGCCCCGGGCTCCTCCGGCCCGGGGGTCAGAGAGAAAAATTGGTCCCGAGGTGGCGGGGGGAGGGAGGCATGGTGACTGCCGAGCTGGCGGTGTCCCTGCCTGCTGTCCTTTTTGTCCTGATTCTGACCCTGTTCGCGGTGAGCGCCGGCCTGACCCAGATGCGGGTGGCCGACGCCGCTCGGACTGCCGCCCGCCAGGCCGCCGTGGGTACCCAGGACGTGGAAGGCGCGGCCCGGGCAGTAGCGGACAGGGTGAGCCTGCGTGTCGAGACCGGTGAGCTGACGTGTGTCACCGCCTCTTGCCCCGTGTCCGGGCCGTTCGGGGTCCTGGGGCTGACAGTCACCTCCCGGGCCTGCGCCTACACCGAGCCGGGTGCCCTGTGAGGGCGGCCGTGCGGCTTCTCGGAGGGCAGCAGCCCGGGAGGTGCGGGCAGCCTCCTCCAGGGTCCTGGTCGGGACCGCAGCGGGAGTGCTGGGGAGTGCGTTGGTGGAGCTGGTGGAAGCGCTGGCAGGGGCTTCTCCGGCCCGTGGCGCCGCGTCGGCTCTACGAGGACGACCTCGGGGCGGGGACCGTGGTGGCCCTGGGGGTCGTCGGGGTGCTGCTGGTCCTGGCTCTCAGTGTCATCGGTCTCGCCCAGGCCCAGGCGGCCTCGGGCCGGGCGCGGACGGCTGCCGACCTCTCCGCGCTCGCGGGTGCCACGGTCGTCTCCTCGGTGACTGCGCCGGGAGATCCCTGCGACGTGGCCCAGCGGGTGGCCGGGGCCAACGGGGCTCGGCTGGGTGAGTGCACTGTCAGCGGGGAGGACGTGACCGTGAGCCTCACAGTGCCGGTGGAGGTGCTGGGAGTCCCTCGTCAGGCCTCGGCCCAGGCCCGGGCTGGCCCCGTCAATGCGCTCCCTGGCTCTTGAGCGCGCCTCTGGCTGCTGCCAGCATGGTGGCGACGCTCGGTGCAGGCATTTCTTCTGGTAGGGCCGCCCGGTTCTTGGGGCGGTCCTGCCAGAAGGTCACTCGTTACTCCTGACCCGTGTGCTGGTGAGGCTGCTGCGGCTGAGCGGGTGGTTGCTGGTCCTGGCTGGCAGCAGGCTGCTGGAGAGGTGGCGGGCCAGGCTGCGCGGAGGGTGCCGTCCCCGTCGTGGGTGGTTCCGGGCTGGCTGACGTCGCCTGGTGCCTCCTTCTGCGACGCAGGAGGACGCTGGCGGTCACAGCCCCGACCACGACCAGGAGGGCTGCCCCGCCCAGAGCCACCCACGGCAGCGGTGAGAAGGAGGAGTCCTCGGCCCGGGCGTGCAGCGTGCCCTCCTCCTCAAGAACGTCCGGCCAGGTGACGGAGCTCCCGTCGATCTCCGCGTTCCCTGAGGCCTCAGTCACTTCTCCCGGGAAGGTGATGGTGAGGCTGACGTCCATGGGTCCGTAGAACGACTCGATGGTCTCCCGGGAGGTCGTGCCGCGGTCGAGCTCGACGACGTAGCTGCCCTCCTCGTGAGAGACAGTCGTGCTGCCGTCCATTTCATCCAGGGGGACGTCGGCGCTGGTGATCTGGCAGGCGGGCTGGCCCTGGTGGTCGGTCCAGGTGAAGGTCGTCTCCTCGGCGGTGTCGGGGAGGGGGGTGGTGGCGCCCAGCATGTCGGACATTCCTTCCGCCGAGCAGTCCGTCTCCGACAGCGCGCTGTCCCACACTACGACCGAGGAGCGGACTGTGTCCGTGTCCCCGTCGATCGTCATGGTGATGTGAGCGTCGCAGGCGGCGAGAAGCAGCGCCGCAGGGGCAAGGAGCGAGGCCGCGGCATAGCGCAGGCGCATGGGGGAACGTCTTGTCATACCCGAATTCTTATAGGGAGAGGGCGCGCCCAGGCAAGCCCGTGATCTGCATCCGGGCGCCTGGGTGACAGGGTTCCACAGGGACGTAGCGCCCTGAGACCTCATTGACGCATGTTTGTTGCAGATTCTTTTCTCCGTACGTGCCCCGGCTTTCGCGGAGCACTCCCGGTCTTTCCCGCCAGCACCCCGGGGCCGTCCCGACTGAACCTCCCCTGGGTCACCCGTTTCCTCTCCCCGGGTCCCGCCTCTGTGCCCCCTGGCTGAGTCCCGGGTGCTCTTACTCACGCTGCCTTAGAGCCGGTGGTGCTGCCGTGTCGGCCGTAGGTCGTGGGCTGCCGCGGGTGCTGCCGTGCGGCGGGCGCAGTCATCCTGGTTTGGAGGACGCCGGAAGACCAGGTGACGCTGAGCCAGGTAGCTGGTGACGTAGACAGTGCTGTCTGCAAGGACCTTGGCCAGGCCCAGAGGTATCCCGATCCCGGTCAGGGTGAGCAGCAGCAGGTAGCTGGCGGCGACAAGGCTGCAGGCCAGGACGGCGTAGCGTGCCACGGTGCTTCTCACCGTTCCCTGCCCGGCCCCGAAGACCCGACGGTTCATGAGGTAGTTCGCGGCACCGCTGATCAGGCGCGCTGCTACCACCGGCCCCAGGAGACGACCGCTCAGCGCGTGAAGCACCATGACCATCAGCCAGTCGATACAAAACCCCGCCAGGGACGTGGCCGTGAAGGCCAGAAGCGGTGCGTAGACCCTGAACGAGTCACGCAGCGGCCTGAAGTGGCTGGAGGTGTTTCCCGGCTCGTAGACGGTGGCGATCTCCACCTGCTCCACGTCCAGGCCTAGCCTGTGCGCTCGCAGTAGCAAGGCCAGCTCGTACTCGTACCTGCTGCCGCCGACCTGCTGGAGCCAGGCCAGCTGTCCTGCCGGGTAGCCGCGTAGGCCGGTCTGGGTGTCGTGCAGCCTCCACCCATGCGCAGGGCCTCACCCTTGCCCCGGTTACGCGCCAGGGTGATGACGTGGGCGCCATGGGACCGGACGGTGGCAAAGACCTCGGCGTAGTCGGGGCCGGACCCGTCGTCCACGACGAGGACCGCGCAGCCGGAGCACCTGCGGAGCACCTGACGCACCAGGTCGGGGAGGCGGTGGTCCGGACGGTAGGCGGGGACCAGGACGACCAGAGTGGCTACCGGGGTCCGCTCTCCCTCCGGGCGCGGGTCCCGCTGCCGGTCCTGGAGGCGGGGGTCTCGGCCCGGCTGGGGGGAGGCCGGAAGCAGGCCTGCTGCCGCCTGCTGGGGGATGGTACGTGGGGCGGTGCACGGGGACGTGGGGGTTGGGGTCGTCATGGTTGTCGCAGCCATGTCATGAGCCATTGGCGATGTAGAGGATGTCCGAGGTGGCTCTCTCCCCTCCGTTGGAGGGCCGGTTGAGGACCGAGCCGTTGAGGTACAGGGTGGACGAGCCTCCTCCGTCGAGGTTGTAGGCGGCCTGGCACCCCAGGTCCACCATGATCTGGGCGAGTTCGGTCATGGTGACTCCGCGGGAGTAGCCTGGGTCCCTGCCGTCCACCACGACGAGCACGAGGTGGTTGGTCCCCACCCACCCCACTGCCGTGCGGGGCTGCTCGCCCTGGATGGAGTGGTTACCGACGTTGGTGTCCACCTCGACGGAGTCGATACCCGGCAGGACCGCGGCGTCCTTGACCAGGGCGGGACCGAAGGACAGCGTGTTCCACGCCCCTGCGGCCAGGAGCGTCTGGGCGTCGGTACTGGTCTCGTCATAGACCTCGGCGCGACCGTCGGTGTAGAAGACCATGCCGTCACGCGCGCCGCTGTCGCGGTAGACGGTGCCGTTGCGGATGAGGATCCCGTCGGTGCGGAAGCCGTAGTAGTCTCCGTTGACCGCCAGGACGGCGTTGTGCTGCGCAGCGATCTCGCTGGGCCTGGCGGTGATGTTGGTGCCGTAGGAGTTCTTGGCGAAGGCGCTGCGCAGGGTAGTGGCGTGGGACAGGCTGACGTCGGCGACGTAGTAGGTGACTGCCTGCGCCCCCGGACCCGGTAGTGACCTGGTGGGTCTCAATGCTGGTGGCGGAGGAGGAGTAGCCGGTCTCGGTCACGCTGACGGAGTCGGCGTTCACAGAGGCTCCGGAGGAGGTGACCGAGCTGCTGCGCGCCTCGTAGGCGGCGACGTCGTCGACTTCGACGTGATTGATGACAAAGCGGTTGAGAGCCCAGGTGCTGGCCCCTGTGGCGACCATGCCCAGGGCGGTGGCACCTCCCAGCAGGAAACGGCGACGTGCGTGCCTCCGGGGTGCCCGGGTGGGGGTCCGGGCTGCCTGTGGCGTGTCTTCTGGCGGGGTGGCTGGAGCGCTGTCAGGCGTGTCCGGGTCGGGGCCGTGCGGGTTGTTGTGCATGGCGCAACCCTGACGTTCAGGTGTGTGCCGCCCGTAGGTTCACCGTGTGCGTCTGCTGTGAGAGGAGGAGGCCGTAGCAGATCCTGACGGAGCCGGGGAGGTCGGGGAAGGAGGTCGCGAGCGAGGCGATGGGGAGAACCAGGTGCGGGGGTTGCGGGAGTGAGAGGCGTCATGCTCTGCGAGGCGGAATAGAACACCCGGTCCTAGAGTTGAGTCGGGCAGACTCAGAGATGATGTTGACAAGACCGCGCTCAACAACAATCATGAGCGCATGAGGCTCAACCTGCTGACGCCCTGCGTCAGACATGGTGGCCCGTGCTGACAACTTCACCCGACCTCATGCCCGAGCACCGGTTGCGAGGTCCTGTAGAGCCACCGGGCTCTACAGGCCGCACGCCGGGCAGGGCGCGACAAGAACAGTAAGGAGAGCCCGTATGGCACGCGCCGTCGGTATCGACCTGGGAACCACAAACTCTGCGATTGCCATCCTGGAGGGTGGTGAGCCCACCATCATCCCTAACGCTGAGGGCGGACGCACCACTCCGTCGGTCGTCGCCTTCTCCAAGTCTGGCGAGGTGCTGGTCGGTGAGGTCGCCAAGCGTCAGGCTGTCACCAACGTGGACCGGACCATCTCCTCGGTCAAGCGTCACATGGGCACGGACTGGTCCGTCACCATTGACGACAAGAAGTACACCGCCCAGGAGATCAGCGCCCGTATCCTGGCCAAGCTCAAGGCT
Source organism: Actinomyces wuliandei (assembly GCF_004010955.1). Taxonomy (NCBI): domain Bacteria; kingdom Bacillati; phylum Actinomycetota; class Actinomycetes; order Actinomycetales; family Actinomycetaceae; genus Actinomyces; species Actinomyces wuliandei. Next base: position 2,829,322 of record NZ_CP025227.1, on the reverse strand, counting down.
GACGCGGAGTCCTACCTGGGGGAGTCCGTGACCAACGCCGTCATCACCGTCCCGGCCTACTTCAACGACGCCGAGCGCCAGGCCACCAAGGAGGCCGGGACCATCGCCGGGCTGACCGTGGACCGTATCGTCAACGAGCCGACTGCCGCTGCCCTGGCCTACGGGCTGGACAAGGGCAAGGAGGACGAGCTCATCCTCGTCTTCGACCTGGGTGGGGGAACCTTCGACGTCTCCCTGCTGGAGGTCGGCAAGGACGAGGACGGTTTCTCCACCATCCAGGTGCGTGCCACCAACGGCGACAACCGCCTGGGCGGTGACGACTGGGACGCCCGCATTGTCGACTGGCTGGTCAGCCAGGTGAAGTCCAAGAGCGGCGTGGACCTGTCCAAGGACAAGATCGCCATGCAGCGCCTGCGTGACGCGGCCGAGCAGGCCAAGAAGGAGCTGTCCTCGGCGACCTCCACGGACATCAACCTGCAGTACCTGTCCATGAGTGAGGCTGGTCCTGTCCACCTGGACGAGAGGCTCTCCCGCTCCCGCTTCGAGGAGATGACGGCCGACCTCATCGAGCGCACCAAGGTTCCCTTCCACAATGTCATCAAGGACGCCGGGGTCTCCCTGTCCGAGATCGACCACGTGGTCCTGGTCGGAGGCTCGACCCGTATGCCTGCGGTCACCGAGGTGGTGCGCGAGCTCACCGGCGGAAAGGAGCCCAACAAGGGCGTCAACCCTGACGAGGTCGTCGCTGTTGGCGCCTCCCTGCAGGCTGGTGTCATCCAGGGTGACCGCAAGGACGTCCTCCTCATTGACGTCACGCCGCTCAGCCTGGGCATCGAGACCAAGGGCGGGGTCATGACCAAGCTGATCGAGCGCAACACGGCCATCCCCACCAAGCGCAGCGAGGTGTTCTCCACCGCCGAGGACAACCAGCCCTCCGTCCTCATCCAGGTCTACCAGGGTGAGCGCGAGTTCGCCCGCGACAACAAGCCGCTGGGCACCTTCGAGCTGACCGGTATCGCCCCGGCGCCCCGGGGCATCCCCCAGATCGAGGTCTCCTTCGACATCGACGCCAACGGTATCGTCCACGTCTCCGCCAAGGACCGTGGCACCGGCAAGGAGCAGTCGATGACCATCTCCGGTGGCTCGGCGCTGCCCAAGGAGGACATCGACCGTATGGTCAAGGAGGCTGAGGCCCACGCCGAGGAGGACAAGAAGCGGCGTGAGGACGCCGAGACCCGCAACGCCGCCGAGCAGCAGGCCTACTCCATCGACAAGCTCCTCAAGGACAACAAGGACAAGCTGCCCGACGACGTCAGCTCCGAGGTCTCCGGTGCTGTCGAGGAGCTGAAGAAGGCCCTGGAGGGTGAGGACATCGAGCCCGTCAAGGCGGCCCAGGAGAAGCTGAGCACCGTCGCCCAGAAGGTCGGGGAGGCGCTCTACGCTGCTGACGCCGCCGCCCAGGCCGCCGGCAGCGAGGGCGAGGGCGCTGCGGGGGGCGCTTCCACGGGTACCTCTGGGCAGGATGAGGACATCGTGGACGCGGAGATCGTGGATGACGAGGACTCCAAGTGAGTGCCGCCGGTCCTGTGCCCGAGGGCGAGGGGGTCGACCCTGCGCTGGAGGCGGCTGTCGAGTCCGCCTTTGAGGATGTGCCCGAGGAGGTCCGTGACCGCCTCCAGGACGGGGCTGCCCCGGGGGGGGCGCCTGGGGCGCCAGAGGCCGGGGAGGAGGGCGCGCCGCAGGGGGAGGAGGCGCCCGCCCCCCTGAGCCAGGCTCGGGCCGAGGCCGCTCAGGCGGCCGAGGACCTGGCCCGGGCGCGGGCGGACCTCTACAACCTCCAGCAGGAGTACCAGGGCTTTGTGCGGCGCTCCCGCGAGGCTGCGGCCGGACACCGCGAAGCGGGTGCGGCCGGGGTCGTGGAGGCCCTGATCCCGGTCCTGGACGAGGTCGAGCTGGCTCGTCAGCACGGAGACCTGACCGGGACCTTCGAGACCACGGCCACCAAGCTGGAGGCGGTCCTGAGGGACAAGTTCTCCCTGGAGCGGTTCGGGGCGGAGGGTGAGGCCTTCGACCCCACTATCCACGAGGCGCTCATGGCCACAGAGTCCGAAGAGGTGACCGAGCCCACGATTATCCTGGTGCTCCAGCCGGGCTACCGGCTCGGGGAGCGCGTGGTACGTGCGGCACGCGTCCAGGTCGCCAACCCGGCCTGATCATGGTGCCGCCCCGGGCGGTGCACGTCACCGGCCTGTGGGGCTGCCGCCTCAGTGCGCCGCAGCCCCACAGGCCGCCCCCGGGGGCGGCCTGCCCCAGACACCTGTACCAGCTACTCACCTGGACGAGGAGGCGGTGAGACGATGGCCAGCCAGGACTGGATGACCAAGGACTTCTACGCGGTCCTCGGCGTGAGCAAGGACGCCGACTCCGCCCAGATCAAGAAGGCGTACCGGACCCTTGCCAAGAAGTACCACCCGGACCGCAACCCGGACGACGCCGTCGCTGCGGAGAAGTTCAAGGAGGTCGGAGAGGCCTACGCGGTGCTGTCCGACCCCAAGGAGCGCCAGCAGTATGACGCGATCCGCTCAATGGCAGGAGGGGGTGCCCGCTTCACCTCCGGCGCGGGTGGGGCCAGCGCGGGGGGCTTCGAGGACATCCTGTCCTCCATGTTTGGTGCCCAGGGCGGCAACGTCCGGTTTGAGACCGGTGGTGCGGGTCAGCCTGACCTGGACGACCTGCTGCGCATGTTCGGTGGCACTCCCAGCCCCACGCGCTCGGGCGGGCGCCCCGGCTCCTTCGGTTTCGGGGGCTTCGGGTCCCGGCCCTCGCCGACCAAGGGGCCTGACGTCCTGACCTCTGCCACCCTGAGCCTGCGTGACGCGGTGGCGGGCACGACCGTGGAGCTGACCGCGGACGGACGCACCATGACCGTCCGTATCCCTGCCGGGGTCCGGACGGGCAAGAAGATCCGGCTGCGGGGCAAGGGTCGTCCCGGTTCGGGCGGGGGCGAGAACGGCGACATGGTGGTGACCATCACGGTGGAGCGTCACCCTGTCTACTCCATCGACCCGACGGACAGCACCAACCTCCGCATGGACCTGCCGGTGACCCTGTCGGAGGCAGCGCTGGGTGCCACCGTGGAGGTCCCGCTCCTGGACGGGGGCACCTCCAGGGTCCGGATCAAGCCGGGCACCTCCTCAGGAACCGTGCTGCGCCTGAGGGGCAAGGGGGTCGCCGCGGAGCGCAGGACCGGGGACCTGCTGGTGACCGTCCAGGTGGCGGTCCCCAAGAAGCTGTCACGGGCGGCGCGCAAGGCGTTGGAGGCCTTTGACGAGGCCATGGGGGACACGGACCCACGAGCCACGCTCATGGAGGAGGCGTCCCGGTGACGGCCCGGCGCCGTGCTGGTCAGGGGCTCGGCTTCCTCGCCCGGGACGCGCAGGAGCGGGCCGTCTACGTGGTCTCGGTGGCTGCGGACCTGGCGGGGATGCACCCCCAGACGCTGCGCCAGTACGACCGCCTCGGACTGGTCAGCCCGGCGCGTACCCGTGGTCGGGGACGGCGCTACTCCCACCGTGACGTCGAGCGTCTGCGGCGTGTCCAGGCCCTCAGCCAGGAGGGGGTCAACCTGGAGGGGATCCGGCGCATCCTGGAGCTGGAGGCCCGTGTCGAGGCGCTGGAGGCGGACAACGCCCGGTACCGGGTCCGGGAGGCCGCTGTGCAGCGGATCTTTGCCGCCGCAGCCGATGGTGAGGTCCAGGTGGTGCCTCGTGGCCCTCGGGACCGCAGAGGCTCGGGTCCTCGGGGCGGCAGCACTGAGGACCGTCAACCTCTCTGAGCGGCATTCAGCTGAGGCTCTGAGCGGAATGCTTCATGACTACAGTGACGTGTAAGGTGGAGGTTCCTATCGTGAGGAACATCGCCAAGAACCTTCCCAGGAACCTTTCCAAGAACGTCGCCAAACACAAGGAGATCTCCGGTCATGACTCAGCCGACGAACCCGGACCACCCCCACGACAACCAGCCTGACAGCAACCCGCCTCACGACCAGCAGCCGGACGCCGGGGCGCAGGGCGCACCGGGTGCGAGCAGCGCCCCGCAGGCCTCTGGCTCCCAGCCCCCGCAGCAGCCGTACCCCGGTGCCCCGGGGACGCCGGGCGCCTACAGCGCCCCGCAGCCCTCGGGTCCCTCCGCCCCCTCGGGCGCCTCTGCCGCCTACGGTGCTGCCCCCTACGGTGCTGCCCCCTACGCTGCTGCCCCCTACGCTGCTGCCCCGGCAGCTCCCGGTCAGCCCGGCCAGGCCTACCCCGGCTACGGCGCCCCGGCTGCGCGGTCGGGGGGCTTCTTCGCCTCACTGTTTGACATAAGCTTCACCCGCTACGTCACTATCACCTGGGCCAGGGTGGTCTACGTCCTGTGGATCATCATGGTGGTCGCCATGTGGCTCATCTGCGCGGTCGCCATCGGCTCTGGCGGGGGGTCTCGCGGGGGCTACCACGGCTACGGCTCCTACGCGGCCTCGCACGCAGCCTTCAACCCGGGAGCCTTCCTCCTGGCACTGGTCCTGGGGCTCATCCCCGCCTTCCTGCACATCCTCGGCGCACGCATGGTCCTGGAGTTCATCGTCGCCGTGATCCGCACGGAGAACAACACTCGCTGGCTGCGCGGGCCTCAGTCCTGAGGAGGACTGCACCGGGCACGTCTCCTCCTGTGGGAGGGTCTGTGGCCGCCTGAGCCCACACTAGGGTGGCAGGCATGAGAGTGACGACATCCTTCACACGCGGTGTGCGCTATCCAGCACCTGACGTGGCGCGCGGGTTCATGCTCCTGCTCATCGCGGTCGCCAACGTGCCCGTCTGGGCGGGGACTGTCTTTGGCCAGCCGGACCCCAGTGCCCAGGGCCTCCAGGGCGGGCAGATCTCCTCGGTGGACTCCGCGTGGGTTTTTGTCCGGGCACTGGTGGTCGACCACCGCTCCTACCCGCTGTTTGCCATGCTCTTCGGGTTCGGCCTGGTCACCATGGTCAACCGTCGGGTCGCCTCCGGTGCCCGGACCTACCTGGACTCCGTCACCGGGGGCCAGCCGGACCTGGCCACGCCCGCCCAGGTGGCGTGGGCGCAGGAGCAGGCTACGGTGGACGCGCGCCGTCTTGTGCGCCGCCGGGGCTGGTGGATGATCCTGTTCGGCGCTGTCCACGGCATCTTCTTCTTTGGTGACATCATCGGGACCTACGGGCTCATCGCCGTCGTCTTTGCCGGCTGGCTGACCCGCAAGCGCTGGAGGGACGCGCTCATTGTCGGTCTGGTCATCGCGGCCCTGTGCGCGCTGGCCATGCTCTACGCGGGCTGGATCATGACGGGTGGGCTCGAGCAGCTGGGCGTGGACATGGACAGTGCCGAGGTCCAGGCTGGCACCGACGTCCTGGCGAGCATCCCCTGGTTTATCAGTAATATCATGATGTGGGCCGGGGGCACCGTGTCTGCCGTCTTCCTCTCCATGGCGGTTCCGGCGGCCTTCATCGGTGCCCGCCTGGCCGACACCGACCTGCTGTCCCACCCCGAGCGCCACCGCAGCAGGCTCGTGACCGTCGGCGCGGCTGGTATGGGGATCGGCGTCCTGGGCGCGCTGCACTCGGGGCTGGTTGGCGCGGGGTGGGCGCAGCCCTTCCTCCTGGACGAGGCCGCGACCTACGTGACCGGCCTGGCCGGTGCCTGCGGCTGGCTGGCCCTGCTGGCGCTCTACGCTGGCGGCCCCACTCCTGACGGGACCCTGCACGGCCTGCGGCGCATGGCCTCGGCGGTGGGGCGACGCTCCATGACCGCCTACCTGAGCCAGACGGTCCTCTTCCTCCTCATCTTCGTGGTGGTGCCTGCGGTGCTGGGCACCGAGCTGGTGGTGGGGCCAGCCACTGCGGGCATGATCGCCGTCGCCGTGTGGCTGGTGACCGTGGTGGTCTGCGTGCTGCTGGAGAACGCGGGACGTCCTGGCCCCTTTGAGGTCGCCCTGCGTACCGCCGTGGCGCGCAGCGCGCGGCCCCGGGCTGCTGTCCCGGCACCCGGGCAGGAGGCGTGGTCTCCCGCCGGGGCGGTCGGAGCCTGAGGGCCTGTTGCCCGGTCGGTGACCGCTGCCTCACAGCCCGGTGACGGCGCGGGTGGTGCGAGCGCCTCTCACGGTGGTACGGCCTGCAGCCGGGGCGCGAGCGGCCCGGGCGCGGCAGGCACAACCAGGGCGGACACACTGCGGGGTGGGGCACGGCCGCACCGTGCCCCACCCCGCAGTGTGTCCCGAATGTGCCCGGTGGCAGCCCGTGCGTCCCCGGTAGGCTGTCGACGCCGGAAGTGACGTCGGGTCGGGGCGTCTGCCGGGAGCCAGGGCGGGCGTCAGCGGATGCTGCCAGCGATGTCCTGGACCAGCTCCTCGGTGCGCTCGGCGCTTGAGGTAGTGACAGTGATGACGGCGTAGCCGCCGTCGCTGGTCGGAGCGATGAGGACCTCGCCCTGGGCGGGGTTGTCCGGGTTCGTGTAGGAGCCGGTGGCGGCCTCCCCGTTGGGTGTGTCCACAGTCCCGTACTGGGTCAGCTCAAGGCCCTGCTGGGCGAGGAAGTTGGTGACCTCCTCCTCGGTGGGGGGCTCGGTGTTGGAGTACACCCCTGGCTCGACGTTGACGTTCTCCGCGAAGTTGTTCTCGTCCGGCTCAGCGGCCCGGTAGAAGAGGTCCAGGGCCTCGATCTGCTGCTGGATGGTGGCGAGGTCGCTGCCCTGGGCCTCCGCGATGGCCTGAAGCTGCTCGTCGGAGTAGGCCTTGAAGTCCTCCCAGCCCTCCGGCACGGCCAGGGAGATCCCTGCCGTGGGCGCCTCCACCTCCTGGTAGCCCTCGGGGACCACCGCCTCGGCGTCCTCGGAGGAGCTCGCGGAGGCGTCCTCGGTAGAGTCCTCGCTCGCCGCAGACTCCTCAGCGTCTGTGCTCTCCTGACCCTCCTGGTCCGCCGTCTCCTCGCTTGCCGCAGCGGTCTCCTCTGCGGCAGCCCCGGTCTCCTCCTCAGAGCTGCTGCCGGCGCAGCCTGCCAGGGCCAGGGCGGCGCTGACCGCGCCGACTGCTACTGCTGTACGGATACGTGCTCGCATATGAGTTCCTCCTGGGTATTGGGTGCCGTTAACGATACGTGATCTTGTGTACGTCGGCTTGGAGGCCGGTGGGGGCGCATCCCACATCGAACTCAAGGGTTGAGCGGAATAGACTCAACTCTGATTGGGTTGGGGTGGTCAGAGCTCTCCCGGTCACGAGGCCGGGACCGACACGTCCTCACCACGCATCCTCACCACACGTCCTCAAGGAGGTCCCCATGGACACCAGCTACACCACCAAGTCCCAGGAGGCGATCGCGGGCGCCATGCAGGCTGCCGCCGCAGCGGGCAACCCCCAGATCGAGCCCGCCCACCTGCTCACCGAGCTCCTCACCCAGGAGGGCGGCGTCGCGGCAGCACTCCTGGAGGCCGTCGTCACGGACCCGGCCGCCCGACAGGGAGTAGGTGCCGCCACCCGGCGCATCCTCAGCCAGCTGCCCGCCTCCTCCGGCAGCTCGGTGGCCCAGCCCCAGCCCTCCCGCACCCTGCTGGCAGCCCTTGACGCCGCCAGCACGCAGGCGCGCGAGCTCGGGGACGACTACGTCTCCACCGAGCACCTCCTCATCGGCATCGCCGCAGGCACGGTCACGCCTGGCACCTCGGGGACCACCGCCAAGGTCCTGTGCGACGCCGGTGCCACCCCGCAGGCGCTGCGCGAGGCGCTGCCCCAGGTGCGCGGTGACGCGCGGGTCACCTCAGCCAACCCGGAGGGCACCTACAAGACCCTGGAGAAGTACGGGACCGACCTGACCGAGGCGGCCCGGGAAGGCCGCCTGGACCCCGTCATCGGTCGTGACACCGAGATCCGCCGCGTGGTCCAGGTCCTGAGCCGACGCACCAAGAACAACCCCGTCCTCATCGGTGAGCCAGGCGTGGGCAAGACCGCCGTCGTCGAGGGGCTGGCCCAGCGCATCGTCGCCGGGGACGTGCCCGAGTCGCTGACCGGCAAGCGCCTCATCGCCCTGGACCTGTCCGGGATGGTGGCCGGGGCCAGGTACCGTGGCGAGTTCGAGGAGCGCCTCAAGGCGGTGCTCAAGGAGATCAAGGACTCCGACGGCGAGGTCATCACCTTCATCGACGAGCTGCACACCGTGGTGGGCGCGGGGGCAGGCTCCGAGAGTGCCATGGACGCGGGCAACATGCTCAAGCCCATGCTGGCCCGTGGCGAGCTGCGGATGGTGGGTGCCACCACCCTGGACGAGTACCGCGAGCGCATCGAGAAGGACCCCGCCCTGGAGCGGCGCTTCCAGCAGGTCTTCGTCGGTGAGCCCAGCGTGGAGGACACCGTCGCCATCCTGCGCGGCATCGCTCCCAAGTACGAGGCGCACCACCAGGTGACCGTCTCCGACGGGGCGCTGGTGGCCGCCGCCACCCTCTCCGACCGCTACATCACCGGCCGCCAGCTGCCCGACAAGGCCATCGACCTGGTGGACGAGGCCGCCTCGCGCCTGCGCATGGAGCTGGACTCCAGCCCTGTGGAGCTCGACGAGCTGCGCCGCCGGGTGGACCGGATGCGGATGGAGGAGTCCTACCTGGAGGAGTCCGTGGGCCAGGACGACGCGGACCCGGCTGCTGCGGAGCGCCTGGAGCGCCTGCGCGGCGAGCTGGCCGACGCCACCGAGCAGCTCACCGCCCTCAACGCCCGCTGGGAGGCGGAGAAGGCCGGCCACAACAAGGTCGGAGAGCTGCGCGCCGCCCTGGACGAGATGCGCACCAGGGCGGACCTGGCCGAGCGCGAGGGCCGCTTCGAGGAGGCGGGCCGCCTGCGGTACGGCGAGATGCCGGGGCTGGAGCGCCAGATCCGGGAGGCCGAGGCCGACGACGCCCAGCAGCAGGCGGGCTCCAGCGAGCCTATGATCGCCGAGAAGGTGGGGGCCGGAGAGATCGCCGAGGTCGTGGCCTCCTGGACCGGCATCCCCGTGGGGCGACTCCTCCAGGGGGAGACGGAGAAGCTCCTCACCATGGAGGAGGTCATCGGGCAGCGCCTTATCGGCCAGCACGCCGCCGTGTCCGCAGTGGCCGACGCCGTGCGGCGCTCCCGGGCAGGCGTGTCCGACCCGGACCGCCCCACTGGCTCCTTCCTCTTCCTGGGACCCACGGGCGTGGGCAAGACCGAGCTGGCCAAGGCGCTGGCGGAGTTCCTCTTCGACGACGAGCGCGCCGTCGTGCGCATCGACATGTCGGAGTACTCCGAAAAGCACTCTGTGGCGCGCCTGGTGGGTGCTCCTCCCGGGTACGTGGGCTACGAGGAGGGCGGCCAGCTCACCGAGGCCGTGCGCCGTCGCCCCTACTCGGTGGTCCTGCTCGACGAGGTGGAGAAGGCCCACCCGGAGGTCTTCGACATCCTCCTGCAGGTCCTCGACGACGGACGGCTCACCGACGGCCAGGGGCGCACGGTGGACTTCCGCAACGTCATCTTGGTGCTCACCTCGAACCTGGGGTCGCAGTTCCTCATCGACCCGATCCTGTCTCCCCAGGAGAAGCGCAACGAGGTCATGAGCGTGGTGCAGGCCTCCTTCAAGCCAGAGTTCCTCAACCGGCTGGACGACACGATCGTCTTTGACTCCCTGACCAGGGAGGAGCTGGCGGGCATTGTCGACATCCAGCTGGAGCGCATGACCGAGCGCCTGGCCAGCCGTCGCCTGTCGTTGCGGGTGACCGAGGCCGCCCGGGCCTGGCTGGCGGACGAGGGCTACGACCCGGCCTACGGGGCGCGGCCGCTGCGCCGTCTGGTCCAGCGTGAGATCGGGGACCGCCTGGCCCGCATGATCCTCGCCGGTGAGGTCCTTGACGGCCAGGACGTGGTGGTGGACCGGCTCCCGGGGGAGACGGGACTGAGCCTGCGGGCCGAGGGGGAGGCCGCGCGCTCGGCCCCCTCAGCGCCCTCCGCCAGTTCGGCGCTGTGAGCCGGGGGCGACGTGGGTGGATGCCGGTGGCGGGGTGGCGCAGGCCCGTACGGCGTTCGCCGTCGGTGGAGCCGGTGGTCGGCATGGCGCTGATGTAGCCGAGCCGACCGCCGGTGCGGTCGAACCTGCGCACGACCAGGACGTTGCGCCCTCCCACGCGGGTGAGCCGTCGCCGGGGCACGCGGATCCCGGCGAGGTGTGCCAGGTCGAGCGCTGTGGCCTCCCAGGCCATGACGTCCCACTGGTCGTTGCTGTGCGGGAACTTGGCGATCGCGAGGCTGTCGTCCTCCAGCCGCGCGGACGCCTTTGGCCGGGCACCGCCCAGCCCCATGGTCCCCGTGTCCAGGAACTGCTTGACGGCGGCTGACGAGTCGTCACCTGAGGCCAGGTCGTCGAGTCTCCTGGAGGTCCTTCCCTCCTCGCGGGTGTGAGCGCGCTCTGCTTTCTCCATGAGGTTGCGGCCCCACCGGTCCGGGGCGCTGTCAGCGAAGGCCGGTACGAGCCCGTTGTGGTACCGGGAGCCCGCTACCAGCGGAAGAACGGGTCGATAACCGTGCCGCCGTTGGCGAGAGAGGTGGGGTCGTGGAGAAACGTCGTGGAGACCCGGCCACGGGTGCGGGTCACGTGTGCCTGGCCAACCAGCCGGGTACGTTCGGCCTCCTCGGCGAGCACCTCGACGGTGGTCACCGTGCCCGCCTCTTTGTCAGGCTCCCTGCTCGCAGGCGGCCAATGTCGCTGCTGAGCGGGTCGAGCGCCTCGACGGCCTGGTCAAGCACTCCCAGGGCGCGCAGCACCTGCGCAACCTTGCCAAAGCTGACCGAGGGGTCCCCGGTCTCGATCTTGCGCAAGGTGTCCCGCGTGGTACCAGCGCGCTCGGACACCTGCTGAGCGGTCAGTCCCAGGACCATGCGCCAGCCCCGTACGTGCTCACCGAGCTCGCTCAGCTGTCGGTCGATCCGGTAGCCGGCCATGTTCTTCTCCTTGTGCGGATATCGGTTCTCCAATGACGAGCATAGTAGTCTGACCGTGGCGTTGTGGCGGAGATTCTCGCCGTAGGAGGGCGGTGCCCCGGCTGGGGCTGTCTGCTGGCGCAGGGTGGCTGCGGCGTGCTGCTGGTGCGGAGACGAGGTTGCACATCTTCGGATGCCTGGTGGTCGCCCGGGGTGGAGGTCGGCTTGCCTGTTGAGGCTGAGCCAGGTTTAGAGATCCGCATGTTTCTGTGGGTTGCGGCAAGGTCAGTGCGTGGGGAGCGGAGGCTGCCATCCCGGGGTCCCTTGCGGTGCAGGCTCCATGATGTGCAGCAGAGTGCCTGGTGCACATCATGGGACCGGTGATGGTGTATGACCCGGGTGGTGGGCGGGTCGTTTTCCGCAGAATTGCGGGGGAGTCCGCGCCTCGCTGCGGCCAAAGATGTGCAGCCCCATACAGCAGCCAGCTAAGACAGGAGAGCTAGGGCAGGACCGTGTCCTTTTTCCGTGGGACGCCATGCCTTGGGCGTGTGTGCCGCTGCGGGTAGGGGCTTGTCGGTGTCGGTCCGGCTCCGGTGTGCTCCGGCTGGAGGGGTGGCTGAGGGTCGGTGGGGGCGGGTGTGTGGGTCGGGTCTTAGCGGCCTCTTATCGGCCTAGGTCGTGGTTGTGCTTCCGGTTTCTGGTGGGGGGCTGGGTGGGCTGGGGGGCCGTCTGGGTGGCTTGGGTGGTGATCCTGGCCAGGACCTCCTCGCGGGTCAGGGGCCGGGGTGGCTGGTCCGGCCTGGCTGGGGTGGCGCCCGTCTGGGGTGGCTGGCCTGCTTGGGGCGGCTGGGACGGCCAGGGTGGCCTGCTCCAGGACCGTGGCCACGGGCCTGCCCTGGCCGCCGATGGAGGAGCTGACCGCCCCGTGGCCCAGGGAGGGCCACCCCTCGGTGGTGGTGGCGGGCTGGGAGGGGCCGTAGGTGACCTGGTCGGACTCGTGGAGCACCACCAGCGCCCGGTCCACCTCAGCCGTCCTGGCGCGCGCGTCCTCCCGGGAGAGGTGGTGCACGTGCACCAGGTCGCCCACGACCTTGTCCATGAAGAGTTTTTTATCGTTGCGGGTGCTGGTGGAGGTGGGTTGGCGGCCCTGTGCCCTGTAGGCGCGGATGCCCTCCAGCAGGCGCTGCGCGCTGAGCAGGGACAAGGCGGAGAGCTGTCGGTCGAGCTGGCGGGTGAACTCCCTGGCCAGCTCCTGGGTGGAGTGGTGGTGGCCGGTGTGGAAGAACACCTCCACCGGCACCCGCGAGTGCCACCCCAGCGGGCTGGCCGGGGCAGCCACGGCCCCCTCCCACACCAGCACGCCCCTCCCACCCGCTCGGCCCGGGGTGAACATGTCAGACGCCACCAAGGCGGTACCCGCGCCCCCGCCACCGCCGTGGCCAGGGACCTGACCACCACCACCGCTGTGGTCGGGGGCCGGGCCACCACCACCGCTGTGGCCGGGGGCAGCGCCACCACCGGGCACACCGCCGCGGCCTGCGGGACCAGCAGTGGCGGTGGTGGGGTGGGTGGGCGCCCGCGCCTGAGCCAGCGGGGCCGGCCCCGCCAGCGCCCGGCCCCCACGACCCCACCCCCGGCCCGCCGGGGCCACCAGCACTGCCCGGGCCGCCCGCCCCCTCGTCGCTGCCGCTGCCGCCGGTGGCTCCGTTGCCCCGGTTGGGGTCGGCGCCTGCGGCGATGCTGGCGGCGACCTCGGCCGTGGCGGCGGAGAAGTCGGGGCCCAGGACGTGGTCCTGGGCCTGGGCAAGGAAGACCAGGTGCTCGACCACCCACTCGGCCCTGCTCACCCTCATAAACCCAGCCGTACCCGCATCCGCACCACCACAGCGCAGGTGTCTCAGGCAGCCACGTGGAAGCAGCGGGGTGGTCTCTTCGTGGTTCTGGGACGCGGTCCGCATGTGTATTGAGTGAGCGCAGCAAGCAACGATTATGGAAGGCGGAAGCCATGCTCGAGTTCGTAGACCTCGTTTCCCTCTGGGGCGACTTCGTCACCACCGCTGAGAGCGTCGCCGGCGCAGACGGACTGTTCACCGTCCTTGCTCGTACCGGCACGATCCCCCTCGTCCTCGCCGTCGGCTCCTGGGCACTCCAGAGGCGCCGGGGCGGGCAGGTCATCAAGGGGCGGCGCAGCACAGTCACGCTCGGCGCCCTCATCGCAGCCCTGACCCTGGCCGCGCCCAGGGTCGTCATCCCAGTCGCCCTGCTCATGCTACAGACCCTGGTGAACCTGGTTATCGCGCTCTTCAACCTGACTGGTAGTGGCGGCTGAGGGGGCAACCCGCGTCAGGCGGAGCGCGCGCTGTGGTGGATGGTGCCCGTGCCTGAGAGGTCGAGAGACAGGCACGTCAAGGCCAGCAGGGACACGGGGTAACGGCCCGGCAGGTGGGCGGTGAGCGAGGCCCGGCAAGTGAGCGAGTTGTTGAACGCGATCGCTCGCCTGGTCCGGGCCGCTGGTGTCCGTGTTGACGCCCTCGGCAGGTGGCTCAGCTGAATCACCAGCATCGGGGACCCACCCGGGATACAGCCAAGTGACTCCCCACCAGTATGTGCTACAGGCGACGGGGGCGTCAACGGCTCGAGGGTGCCCTCCCCTGGTATGCCCGCGAGGGGGCGGTGCCAGGACCCGGCCCCGTCCGGTCCGCCCCTGCCGACAGTTTGCGGGGTCGGGGTACGTCGTGCGAGGTCCGGGTGGTCGCAAGGCGCACCCCGGGTTCGTACAGCGGTTATCAGCGTGTCCTGGCGGCTGCCTGGCGTGCTGGCTCCGGAGTGGCCTGCGCTGGCTGGAGGGGCGGCTGAGGGTCTGTGGGGTGGGTGCGGGTGTGTGGGCGGGCCTAGCGGCCCAGGCCTTGGATGCGTGTGCGGTTCCTGGTGGGGGTCTGGGCCTGGTGCGGGGCTGCCGGGTCCTCGGGGGACGTCGGCGGCGACCCCGCTGGGGGTTCACAGTGGTGTCCTGGGGTGGTCAGCCAGTGCTGGTGCGGGAACGCTCCTCGTGCGGAGCCGCGAGGAGCGTTCCCGCACCAGCAATAAGGTGAAACTATGATGAATAGTTTCAAAGGGGGAAATTGCGTGGCCTTCACGAGATTCCCTAATTTTACCCACGCATCACTAAGTAGGCCTACCTCTAAATAGGGCCGGATGCTGCCTGCTTCTACCTCGACGGCTCAGGCGACGGGAGCCACCGGCGCCAGCTGACGGGCGTCTGTCACGCCGTTGGCGGCGGCGTTGTTGTTGTGGTTGTTGGCGACGTCCGTGGCGCCCGCCGCCAGGGCGTCCTCAAAGGCCATGAGCTTGGGCCTGAACTCCTCCCAGGCCGCCCGGAAGGCCTCCGCGTTGGGGCTCTCCCACACGGCGGAGGCCAGGGAGGAGTCCGTGGTGGTCTGGATGTCGTGGCACAGCTGGACGTTGTTGCTCAGGGTGTCGTAGAGCGCTGCCAGCGTGTCAAGGTCCGCCTGCAGGGACATGTCGGTGCTCCTTTGCTCGGTTGGTGGTCGGTCCGTGGGCGCGAGGACGCCTCGTGGTGCGCGCTGCTGCCGGGAGGTGCCAGGGCTGTGGGCCGCAGCTGGCTGGCAGCGCCCTGTAGTCGCGTTGCCACGCGCACCATGTCACAGGAGGGTGACGTTTCGCAAGGGTGGGTGTCAAGCAAAAAGTATAGTCATCGTCACACCCGCATCTGCCCCGCCAAAATCACGTCTGAGTTACGGTGCTGCCGGTATTTACTCAGCGACTGAGAGGTTTCTGCCCCATGGCCCAGCCCCAGGACGAACGAGGTCAGCGTCGCTTAGTGCGTGGCCTTCAGGGCGCGGGACCCGTGCGTGTCGGCCAGGGTGGTGGCGCGGCTCGCCTGCCCTCCGCGCCGCGCGAGCGGCGCCCGGCGCTGGCCGCGCTGGCCGTGTTGCTCATTCTCGGAGGTGCGCTGCTTGCTGGGATGCTGGCGCTGCGGATGGGGCAGCGCACAGAGGTGCTGGCCGCTGCCGTCACCATTGAGGCCGGGCAGGTCATCACCCAGGACGACCTGGCCTCCACGCTTGTCGCCTCCGACCTGGGCACTCTGGTCCGCCTCGATCAGGCGGAGCAGGTTATCGGCCAGACCGCGCGGGTGGAGATCAGCCAGGGACAACTGCTGGACACCTCTCAGGTCGCTGAGGACCCCCTCCCCGGGGAGGGGAGGCAGGTCGTCGGCGTCGCCCTGGAGGCGGGCCGTTTCCCGGCCACCGGCCTCAGCCCGGGGGACGTGGTTGACGTCGTTGACGTCAACGGCCGCGACGTCGTCGTCTCCGGTGCGCAGGTGCTGGATGCTGTGCCGTCCTCGGGGACGGAGGGGGAGTGGACCTCCGGGGCTGTCGTCTCCGTCATCGTTGACGCCGAGGACGCGGTCGAGCTGTCCGCCTCCGCCGCCGCCGGGGACATCGCCGTTGTCGTCACCGCGCCCGGCCGTCCCATCGGGGAGGACTGATGCTGGTCGCGATGGCCTCGGCCAAGGGGTCACCGGGAGCGTCCACCAGCGCGCACGTGCTGGCCGCCGTGTGGCCGCGGCAGGTCCTGCTGGCCGAGCTGGACCCCGTCGGCTCGGACCTGGCCTACCGGACCCGGACCCGTGAGGGTGCTCCTCCGGACGGGGACCGTGGGGTCGTCTCCCTGGCGGTCGCCCTGCGGCGCGACCCGGGTACACGGCTCCAGGACCACTTGACTGTCCTCGACGGGGGACTGGAGGCCTTGGTCGGGCTGTCGCGGCCTGACCAGGCCGCAGCGATCGGTGCCGGGTGGTCGGCCCTGGCCACCAGCCTCCGGGGGAGCGAGGGCGCCGGAGAGGCTGGAGCGGGCGCCGGGGGCGGCCGGGACGTGGTCGCCGACGTCGGCAGGATCGGCCCGGGCGTGCCCAGCCTGGGGGTGGCACTGACAGCCGACCTGACGGTCCTGGTGACCCGCCCCGGGGTAGAGCACTACGGCCACCTGCGTGAGCGCCTGGCCTGGCTCCGGGAGGAGACCGCTAGTCGCATGGGACCTGCCGCCCTGGGCGTGGTGCTGATCGCGCCGTGGAGGTCCCGTCACGAGGGAGCGGACCTGGCCCGCCTGCTCCAGGCTAGCGGCCTGGAGGTCCCCGTCCTGGGGGTCCTGGCCGAGGACGCCGCCGCAGCCGACGTCCTGGCGGGGCGCCGTCAGCGCCCCCTGGGCCGCAGCCTGCTGGTGCGCTCGGCGCGGGCACTGGCCTCCTCCATGTTGTCAATGTCCTCGACGGCTTCCACGGCTTCCATGGCCTCTGCGCCCGCTGCGCCCTCCCCGGCGTCCCCGGCCTCCGAGGCCGGGGCAACGACGGACGGAGCCCGCGCATGAGCCCCCACGGCCTTAGGGACACCGCCATCAGTTCTGTCATGACCGCCGGTGCCATCGGCGTGACCGGCAGGACCGGTGCTGCGGACACGGTGCCCGCAGGCGCCGGGGGGAGGGTGACGGACCAGGCCCTGGTGCGTGACATGCGTGAGGAGGTCGCCGACCTGCTGGCGCAGCAGCGGCGCGATGACGACGCCTCCGGTGTCCCGCCCATGACGCCGGAGGACGAGAGGCAGCTCGCCCGGGCGCTGATCGGGCGGGTCCTGGAGGAGCACGCCCGCTCCGAGGTCGCCGCCGGGCGGACCCCGATGACCGCGCAGGAGGAGGAGCAGGTCTCCCAGGGCATCCACGCCGCGCTGTTCGGCGTGGGGCGCCTCCAGCCGCTGCTGGAGGACCCGCAGGTGGAGAACATCGACATCAACGGCTGTGACAACGTCTTCATCCAGTACGCGGACGGCCGGGAGCAGCGGGGCGAGCCGGTGGCTGACTCCGACGAGGAGCTCGTCGAGCTGGTCCAGGTGCTCGGCTCCTACTCTGGTCTTGCCTCCCGGCCCTTCGACTCCGCCAACCCCCAGCTGGACCTGCGCCTGCCCGACGGCTCCCGTCTGTCGGCGGTGATGGAGGTCTGCTCCCGGCCCGCCGTCTCTGTGCGGCGCTCCCGCCTGGACCGGGTGGGCCTGGACGAGCTTGTGGGCCTGGGGACGCTGACCCCGCGCCTGGCGGCCTTCTGCTCGGCTGCGGTGCGCGCCCGCAAGAACATCATGATCGCAGGGGCCACCAACGCGGGCAAGACCACCTTCCTGCGTGCCCTGGCCAACGAGATCCCGCCCGGTGAGCGTCTGGTCACCGTGGAGCGGGCGCTGGAGCTGGGCCTGGGAGAGTTTGCCGACCTCCACCCCAACGTGGTCGCCTTTGAGGAGCGGCTGCCCAACTCCGAGGGCTCCGGCGCCATCTCGATGGCGGACCTGGTGCGCCGCTCCCTGCGCATGAACCCCTCCCGGGTCATCGTCGGGGAGGTGCTGGGCGACGAGATTGTCACCATGCTCAACGCCATGAGCCAGGGCAACGACGGCTCCCTGTCCACCATCCACGCCAACTCCTCCTCGGAGGTCTTCAACCGGATCGCCACCTACGCCATCCAGTCCGCCGAGCACCTGCCGCAGGAGGCCACCAACCTGCTCATCGCCGGGGCGGTGGACTTCGTCATCTTCCTCATCCGCGAGAACCGCTTCTCCCAGGGAGGCAGCCTGCGCCGCTACGTGGCCTCCGTGCGGGAGGTCAACGGCGTGGACGGGCGGGTGCTGTCCAGCGAGGTCTTCGCCGACGACGGATCGGGCACCGCCCAGCCAGCCGCACCTGTCGCCTGCGCGGGCGACCTGATGGAGGCCGGGTACGACCCGGCCGCCTCCTATGCGCAGGAGGCGGTATGAGCAGCGAGACGGTGGTGGGTGTCGCGGTCCTGTGCGGGCGCTGATCGGGGGAGGGTTGTTCCTCCTGGTCGGCTACCTTGTGGGCGCCGACCTGCGGCCTGCCAGGGTGAGTGGTTCCGTGGCGTCGCCCGCAGGCCTGGCCGGGCTGTCCCGCCGTGTCCTCCTGGCCGCAGGCGCCGGGGCGGCTGTCCTGGTGCTCACGCGCTGGGTGGTGCTGGCTGCGGCGGCGGCCTGCCTGGTGGGGGTGTGGCCGCTGCTGTTCGGCGGGGCCAGGCAGGAGAGGCTGGCAGCTGCCAGGATCGAGGCGCTGGCCACGTGGGCGGAGTCGCTGAGGGACACCATCGCCGGGGCGGTGGGCCTGGAGCAGGCTATCCCCGCCACCGTCCACGCCGCCGCCCCGGTCATCCGCCAGGACCTGGCCCTCCTGGCGGACCGCATGCGGGTGCGGGTTCCTCTTCCTACGGCGCTGCGCCAGCTTGCCGACGACCTCGACGACCCCACCGCCGACCTCATCGTGTCCGCCCTCATCATGAACGCCCGCCTGCGCGGGCCGGGGCTGCGCCAGCTGCTCGGCGCCCTGGCGGACACCGCCCGTGCCGAGCTGGACATGCGTCAGCGCGTGTCGGCGTCCCGCGCTGGGACCCGTCGCTCCGCCCAGATCGTCATCATCTTCTCCGTGGTGGTGATGCTGGGGCTGGCCCTGTTCAACCGGAGCTTTGTGGCCCCCTACGAGTCCGCCCAGGGCCAGCTGGTGCTCCTGGTGGTCGTCGGTCTGTTCGCTGCCGGGATGCTGTGGATGCGCCGCCTGTCCGGGGTCCGGCTGCCCCGGCGGTTCCTGACCGTGACCGCTGGCCAGGACGGGGGTGAGCGCACGTGATCACCTGGGTCCTCCTGGGCGGGGCGCTCAGCGGGGCGGGCCTGCTGCTCCTGCTCCTGGTCCTGCTGCCTCCTGCCGTCCAGCCGGCTGCCGGGCTGGCCGAGCTGGACACGCGGCGTGACCAGGAGCGGCTGCGCCGCGACGTGCGTCGCCTCGGCCCCGGGGAGGTCGCGCTGCCCGAGTGGGTGGACGTGCTGGGTATCCGCGCCGCCGCCGTGGTCCGGCGGCTGGGCACCGACCTGTTCTCCCTCAACGCGGACCTGGCCGTGGTGGGGCGCTCCCTGGAGCGTCACCTGGTGACCTCCGTGCTGGTGGGCCTGGGTGCCCTAGTGGCCCCGCTCCTGGTCGTCGGCCTCATGCAGCTGATGGGGGTGCCCCTGGGCTGGTCCGTCCCCGTGGTCGTCAGCCTGGTGCTGGGCCTGGCGGGACTGGCGCTGCCCACGCTGCGCCTGCGCAGCCAGGCCGAGGAGGCCCGCAGGGACTTCCGCCACGTGGTGGGCTCCTACCTGGATCTGGTCTCCATGTCCCTGTCGGCGGGGCGCGGCGTGCCCGAGGCGCTGGACGCCGCCTCCGCCCTGTGCGACGACCCGGCGATCGTGCGTATCCGTGACGCCCTGGCCGTGGCCCGGCTGCGCGGGGAGACCCCCTGGGCAGCCTTGGGCCAGCTGGGTACCCAGTTGCGCATTGACGAGCTGCGGGACCTCTCCGCCGCCCTGGCTCTGGTGGCGGAGGACGGGGCCAAGATCCGCGAGTCGCTGGCGGCACGGGCCTCCAGCATGCGCCGCAGGGACCTGGCCGACGCTGAGAGCAGGGCAGGAGAGGGCTCTGAGTCCATGCTCGTGGCCCAGCTCGTCATCGCCATGGGGTTCATCGTGTTCCTCGTCTACCCGGCGCTGAGAGGAATTATGGGCAGCACCTTGTGACACCGTCAGTACCCGGACCGCCCCGGGAAGAGGCGCCCCGGAAGGACAGCACCGGAAAGACGCTCCAGAAAGACAGTCCAGAAGACGGCACAGAAAAGACGGCACAGAAACACGACACAGAAAGAGAGGGCAACCCATGCTCCAGCTGCTGTGCACGCTCCAGGTGGTCGCGCAAGGCCTGCGTGACCACCTCACCCAGACCGCCCGGCACCTGCCCGACGACGACAGGGGCGTGTCCACCGTTGAGTGGGTCATCATCACCGGGTTCCTCATCGTGCTGGCCGCCGTGGTGGGGCGAGCCATCTACGCCATGGTTGACGGCGCTTCCAGCAACCTGCAGCTGCCCTCCCTCACCTGAGGCAGGCGCT
Source organism: Actinomyces wuliandei (assembly GCF_004010955.1). Classification (NCBI taxonomy): domain Bacteria; kingdom Bacillati; phylum Actinomycetota; class Actinomycetes; order Actinomycetales; family Actinomycetaceae; genus Actinomyces; species Actinomyces wuliandei. Next base: position 2,809,359 of record NZ_CP025227.1, on the reverse strand, counting down.
CGGAAGCGCTCGATCGATGGGGCTGGGCACGCAACCTCCTTCCCCTGGCCCACGGGCGCTGTCAAGAGGCTCCGGGCAGGCGCCGCAGGCAGAGACAGGAGGGGCAGTGACGGAAGAGAGCCGGAAGAGAGACGGGGAAAATGATGAGGGGAGGACATGGCGTGCCGGACACACCGGGTGCCCAGGCCGTGCAGTCACGGCACCGTCTGCGCGTCCTGGCGGGGCGGCTGCGGGGGCAGGAGGGCGCCTCCAGCGTCGAGCTGCTGGTCTTCTTCCCGCTGCTCATGCTCATCATCCTGCTGACCGTCCAGGTCGCGCTGAGCTGGTACGGCAACGAGGTGGCGATGATGACGGCCCGTGAGGTTGCCCGCGAGGTACGCAACGGTGGCGAGGTCGCCTCCGCGCGGGAGGACGGACGCCGCTACGCCCACCAGGTCGGGGGCAGGGCGCTGACCGACCTGGACGTGCACGTCAGCGTCACCGGCCAGGAGGTCGTGGTCAACGTCGAGGGCGAGGCCATGACTGTCCTGGCAGGCCTGGTGCCGCGCGTCCACGCCTCAGTCACCGCGCAGCGCGAGACCTTCCGGGAGGACCTGTGAGACCACGCCTACCTGTCCGGGGAGACGGCCTCGACGGGCAGCGGGGGACGCTGTCGGTGGAGATGGTCGTCCTGGTCCCGGTCCTGCTGGTGATGGTGCTGCTGGCCGTGGCCGGGGGCAGGATGGTCTCCGCCGAGGGCATGGTCCAGGCAGCCTCCCGTGACGCTGCCCGGGCGGCCTCCATGGAGCGCTCCACCGGCCAGGCCCGTGCTGCGGCCGCCCGGAGCCTGGCCGCTGCGGACACCGCCCGCGCCCAGTGCTCGGCACGGGTTGTTGACGCGGACTTCGGGCGTGGGGGCACGGTCACGGTGGGGGTGGGCTGCCGGGTGCGTCTGTCCGACCTGGGCCTGGTCTTCCTGCCCGGGACCACCACCGTCACCGCCGAGTCCACGGCACCGGTGGACACGTGGAGGGGGACCCGATGAGCGCGGCCAGCCTGGTGGCAGGGGTGACGGGGGCGACGACAGTGGCAGGGATGACGGTGAGGAGGATGACAGTGGTGGCAGTGACGACGGCGGAGAGGGGAGACGGAACTGAGCTGAGCGGTCTGCGCCGCCAGCGCGGCTCCCTGTCCGTCTTCGTCGTTGTCATCGCTGCCGTGCTGCTCCTCCTGGCCGGGCTGTGCATTGAGGGCGGTCGCGTGCTCAACGCGCGCGCCACCCTGACCGACCAGGCGGAGCAGGCTGCGAGGTCCGGTGCCCAGCAGCTGGCGGACCACGGCGTGCGCCAGGGCAGCGAGGTCACCCTGGACACCCGGGCGGCAGGCCTGGCGGCCCGCTCCTACCTGGCAGGTGTCGGGTTGTCGGGCAGCTCGGAGGTCTCGGTGGGTCCGAGCACGGTGACGGTGACCGTGGAGCGTGACGTGCCCACCGCCATGCTGCGCCTGGTGGGACTGCGCTCGGTCCACGTCACCACCACCGGTGAGGCGCGTACCGCGACAGGAATCTACGAGGAGGGCGACCTGTGAGCCTCTCGGCTACCCGCCAGCACACCCGTGACCAGCCCCGGGGCCCCGAGCGCTTCCGGGTGCCCGAGGGAGGCTACCGCGCCCCGGTGTGGCGCTGCCTCCTGTCCGCCGTCGTCCTGGTGGCGGTGGTGGCCGGGGTCCCTGTCCTCCTGGTGCTCACGGCGGGTCTGCCCCCGGTGCCACAGGAGCCTGACCTCTCCGTGCTGACCCGGGCCGTCACCGTGGGGACACTCGTGGACCTGCTGGTGTGGGCGGCGTGGCTGGCCTGGCTGCAGTTCACGGTGTGCACCGTGGTCGAGGCGGCCTCCGCCCTGCGCGGTCGGGGAGTGCCCAGGCATCTGCCGCTGTCCGGCCTGACCCAGTCAGTGGTGCGCCGCCTGGTGGTCTCCACCCTGCTGCTGACCTCCCTGGGCACGGTGGCCGGACCCGTGGTGGCTGCTGCCCCGCAGCCCTCCCTCCCGGCGGTGGCCGCTGCCGACAGCGGCGCCGCGGCCAGTGCCTCCGGCGCAGCGGAGGAGGCTGCTGCCTCAGGCCAGGAGGGTGAGACGGGTCAGCCCCAGGAGGGCGTGCGCTACATGGTGGGTGACGTCGAGCTGGACCCTGGCACCGGCGCCGAGCTCGTGGGCCAGCGGGTCTACGTGGTCCAGCCGCCGCAGGGCCGTTACCACGACAACCTCTGGGACATCGCCGAGCGGACCCTGGGTGAGGGCCGCGCCTACAGCCAGGTCTACGAGCTCAACGCCGGGCGGGAGCAGCCTGACGGCCGCCGTCTGGAGCTGGCCCGGCTGATCCAGCCCGGGTGGCTGCTGGTCATGCCGGAGTCCGCGCAGACGGTGGACCGGGTGGTGGCGGTCCCGGTCCGGGAGCAGGCGCCACCCGCCCCGTCCCAGCGCGACGGCGCCTCCCAGGAGCAGGGCGCCGGTGCCCAGGAGGGGGCTGGCCGCCCTGACGGTGCTGACGGCATGAGCGGCAGTGGCGGTGCTGCCAGTGCTGATGATGTCGCCCCCGCCCGGGTCCCCGCCGTCGGGGGCCTGCTGGCGGCCGCCCTGGTGGGCCTGCTGGTGCGCAGGCGGCGCCTGGGGCTGGCCGGGGAGGTGGGTCAGGACGCGGCCGAGCTGGAGAGGCTCCTGCGGGTGGGGGCGGACGCGGAGCGGTCCCGCCGCCTGGACGCCGTGCTGCGGGGGCTGGGCGGGTTGTCCCCGGTGCCACGCCCCTACGCGGTGGTCCTCAGCGACGAGTCCTGCCTCCTGCACCTGCCTCGGCCCCTGCCTGAGGCACCCGCCCCCTGGCAGGTCCGCAACCAGGGCCTGACCTGGGTGCTGCCTGCGGGCCAGGAGCCCGAGCCGGGCGCGGCCCCGCCTCTGGTGCCCGGGCTGGTCACCATCGGGCGTGACGCCCAGGGGGCCGACGTCCTCATCGACCTGGCCTCCGCCGACGGTGACATCTGCGTGACCGGGGACCCCGCCATGGCTGCCGAGGTGGTGGGGGCGCTGGCCCTGGAGCTGTGCACCAACCCCTGGTCCTCCCAGGTGGTGGTGGCTGGGGCGGGGCTGCCTGCCGCCCTGCACGACATGCTGGGCGGCAGGCTGCACTCCCCTGAGGACCTGGTACGCGGCTCGCGTGCGCCCGGTGGCGATCCCGTGCTCAGCGGGCCACGGCCGGGGGCTGTCAACGCCGTCATGCTGGTGGCTGGCGGGGAGGTGCCGCTGCCGCTGCCGCCCGGGGGCAGGACCGCCCTGGTGCGTGCCGGCGCCAGCCAGGGCTCACGTTGGCGGATCGAGGTTGACGCCTCCGGCAGTGCCCGGATCGACCCGCTGGGCCTGGTGGTGACCGCGACCCGCGCCACGGGGGAGGAGGTCGCCGCGCTGGCCGAGCTCCTGGCTCCCGCCCCCGTGGACAGCACGCGGCCGCCCGTGCCCGACCCGCCCCGGCCCCCGGTGGACGCCGCCGCCCTGCGGGCCGCCCCGGTACGCGTCCACGTGCTGGGACGCACCCTGGTGGAGGCGGCGGGTCCGGTGGAGCGGCGCCGCCGCAGCCTGCTGACGGAGGCGGCGGTGTGCGTGGCCCTGCACCCGCAGGGGGTCCGTCCCGACGCGCTGGCGGCGATGCTGTGGCCCCTGGGGGTGACCGGCGACGTGGTCGAGGCGACTGTGGAGCGGCTGAGGCGGTGGCTGGGCCACGACGTCCAGGGGGTGCCCCACCTGCGTCAGGACGCACAGGGACGTCTGGTCATGGGGCCGGGCGTCGTGACCGACTGGGACGTGCTGCGCTGCCTGCTGGGCTCCTCGCGCTCCAGCCCGCCCGGGCGTGAGGCCGCCCTCCTGAGGGAGGCGCTGCGGCTGGTGCACGGGCCGGTGGGGCAGGACGCGCCCGCAGGGCGGTACAGCTGGCTGGCCCGGGTGCGGGTGGCCCGGCAGGTGGAGTCCCTGGTGGTGGACGCCGCGCACCGTCTGGTCGTGCTGATCGGGGACAGCGTCCCCGACGCCGCGGCCGAGGCTGTGGACCGCGGGCTGCGGGTGGTGGACCTTAGCCAGGTCCTGTGGCGTGACCGGCTGCGCCTGGCCGCCCGGAGAGGAGACGAGGAGCTGCGGTGCCAGGTGGACGCGCTCCTGGACGCTGCGGGTGCTGAGGACCTGGCGCTGGTGGACCCGGCCACGGCCGCGCTCGTGGAGGACCTGGCCCCGGGCCTGGGCGTGCGCAGGGAGCCCGCGTGAGCGGCCGGTGCCGCCAGGTCCGGGGGAGGAGGCGGGTGGCGTGCAGCTGTTTGTGAGCGCGGTGCGCCCGCAGGCGGGTGAGCCGGTGACCCGGGACCTTGTCGTGGCCGCCCAGGGCGACTCCACCGTGGGGGACCTGGCGGTGGCGCTGGACAGGAGCCTGCCCCTGGGGGACGTGGCAGCCGCTGAGGGGCAGGCTGGGGGCGCGGCGCTGCGGCTGGTGGTCTCGGCTGGCCAGGCCCGCAGGCAGGAGGGTCCCGTCGTGGACCTGTGGGCGGGCACGACCCTCCTGGACCCCGGGGAGCTGCTGGCTGGCGGGCCGGTCCACGACGGGATGGTCCTGGGGCTGGGGGCTGCGGTGCGGGAGGGTGCCGAGCTCGGCGAGCCCGGCGGGGTGGTCGAGCTGAGGGTGGTGTCGGGGTCGGGGGCAGGTGCCGTCCACCGGCTGGGCCTGGGCACCTACACCTTGGGCGGGATCGGCTGCGACATCGCCCTGGAGGGCCTGGAGGACCTGGCGGAGCGAGAAGCCCTGGAGTGCCCGGAGGGCCTGGGGGACCTGGACCCGGAGGGGGCGCAGGGGCCGGAGCCGCCCAGGGTGGCTGCCGTGGTGGCTACCGTCTCGGTTCGGGTGGGCGGTGCGGTGGTGCTGTCGGTGGACCCGGAGGTGGCCGGGCGCATGGCTCCTGTTCCGCCGCTGCGGCGTCGCCGCCTGCCCGGGCCGCTGGTGCTGGAGTCCCCAGACGAGGCGGGTGAGGGCAGGGACGGCGGCAGTACCAGGCGCAGGAGGCGCACGCTCAGAGGCGGGGCCGGCAGGCGCGGGCTGGGCAGGCGTGGCCGCCGCCGTGGGCAGGAGGAGGCCGCGCCCGTGCTCCGGGGGCGTGAGGAGGTGGACCCTGACGCCCCGCGCCACCTTGTCGAGCTGGACCGCCGCCCGGTCTCCCGGGAGGTCTCCTGGAGGGAGGGGGCGGTGCTGCGGGTGGGGCGGACCCTGCTGACCGTGGGGGCGCTGCCGGAGGCGGACGCGGTGACCAGCCCGACCCCGGAGGACACCACGCTGGACTTCAACCGGCCGCCGAGGCTGGCCCGGCCCGGGCGCAGGACGGAGTTCGCCCTGCCGCGTCCGCCCCAGCGGCCGCGCAGGCAGCCCTTCCCCTTCGCGATGATGGTCTCGCCCATGGTCATGGGGGCGGGCATGTACCTGGTCACGGGGCGGGTGTACTCGCTGCTGTTCATGGTGCTCTCCCCGGTCATGATGATCGCCAACCGCATCCAGGGCCGGTCGGGCGCCAGGCGGACCTACCGGGAGAACCTGCGCCGCTACGAGCAGCAGCGCGGCGAGGTGGAGGAGGCCGCCTTCAGGGCGCTGAGTGAGGAGCGCCGCCTGCGCCGCGCCGACTCCCCGGACCCGGCTGAGGTCCTGCTGCGTGCCACGGGGCCGCGCTCCACCCTGTGGGAGAGGCGGCCCACCGACCCGGACTGGCTGGAGCTGCGCGTGGGCACGGCGGACCTGCCCAGTGACGTGGTGCTCCAGGACCCCGACCGTGCCCGGCACGAGGAGGAGCTGCGGTGGACGGCCCCGGACGTGCCGGTGACGGTGCCGGTGGCCCGCACGGGCGTGGTGGGGGTGTGCGGGGCGCACCGCCACCGGCTGGCCTCCTGGTTGACCGCCCAGGCGGCGGCCCTGCACTCCCCTGCCGAGCTGGAGATGGTGCTCCTCATGGACCCGGGACAGGGGGAGGAGGCCCGCTGCCGGTGGGAGTGGGCGCGGTGGCTGCCGCACCTGCGCGGTGCCGAGGGCGTGGGCGCGCGGGTACGGGTGGGCGTGGACGAGGAGTCGGTGGCCCGGCGGGTGGCCGAGCTGGTTGACCTGGTGGACGCGCGCCGTGAGCAGGGGGAGGCTGCCGGGACGGGGGTCGTCCCGGCAGAGCAGGTGCTGGTGGTGCTGGACGGGGCGCACGCGCTGCGCCAGCGTCCCGGCATGGTCCACGTGCTGCGCGCTGGCCCGTCGGTGGGCGTGCGCGTGGCGTGCGTGGACACCGACCGCACCTGGCTGCCCGAGGAGTGCCGGGCGGTGGTGGAGGCGGGCCTGGCGGGTGCCAGCGTGTCTGTCACGGGCAAGGACGAGGTGGAGCAGGTCCTGGCCGACCTGGTCCCGCCCGGCTGGTGCGAGCGGCTGGCCCGCTGCCTGGCCCCGGTCAACGACGTCTCCACCCAGGGGGCCGAGGGTGCTGTGCCCTCCTCCTCGCGCCTGCTGGACGTGCTGGACCTGCCCGAGCCTGACGCCCAGGCGGTGCTGGAGAGGTGGCGCCAGGTGGGGCGCACCACCCGGGCTGTCATCGGTGAGGACGCCGAGGGGCTGTTCAGCGTGGACGTGAGCGCCCACGGCCCCCACGCCCTGGTGGCCGGGACCACCGGCTCAGGCAAGTCCGAGCTGCTGCAGACCCTCATCGCCTCCCTGTGCGTGGGCAACACCCCGGAGGCGATGACCTTTGTGCTGGTGGACTACAAGGGTGGGGCAGCCTTCAAGGACTGCGCCCGCCTGCCCCACACCGTGGGCATGGTCACCGACCTGGACGGGCACCTCACCTCGCGGGCGCTGGAGTCCCTGGGGGCGGAGCTGCGGCGGCGTGAGCACCAGCTGGCGCGGGCCGACGCCAAGGACATTGAGGACTACGTGGCCGCTGCGGGGCCCGACGACGAGCCCATGCCACGGCTGATGATCGTCATCGACGAGTTCGCGGCCCTGGTGGCTGAGCTGCCGGAGTTCGTGGAGGGCCTGGTGGACGTCGCCCGGCGGGGGCGCTCCTTGGGGGTGCACCTGGTGCTGGCCACCCAGCGGCCCGCCGGGGTGGTCTCCGCTGAGATCAAGTCGAACACGAACCTGCGTATCGCGCTGCGGGTCACTGATGAGAACGACTCCCAGGACGTGGTGGAGGCCTCCGCCGCAGCCCGTATCCCGCCCAGCCTCCCGGGGCGGGCCTGGGCGCGCCTGGGGCACGCCAGCCTGCGGGCCTTCCAGTCCTCCCGGGTCGGGGGCCGCCCGGCCGGGGCGGTGCCGCGTGCGAGCCTGCGTGCCCTGCCCCTGACGCTGGCCGAGTTGTCCCACCCCGAGGCGGCGGCCCCGGAGGTGGAGGAGGACGCCAGCGTGCCCACCGACCTGGCCACCCTGGTGACCGCGGTGGGGGAGGCCTATGAGTCCCTGGGTCGGCTCGCGCCCCACAGTCCCTGGCTGCCGCCCCTGCCGGAGGTGCTCACCCTGGAGGAGGCCGTGGCTGCCCGGGGGCAGGGAGCCCGGGACCAGGGCGGTCAGGGGCGGGAGGGGCGAGGCGGCCAGGAGGCGCAGCCCCCGCAGGGGCGGGCAGGCCAGGACAGTGCCCAGGAGGCGGCCCCGGACCCGCGCGGGGAGGGGTTCCTGCCGCCGGTGGTGCTGGGGCGGGAGGACGTGCCCGGGGAGCAGGACCAGCGGCCCATGACCTGGGACTACACGCGTGGGGGCCACCTGGGTGTGGCGGGTGCGCCCAGGTCGGGGCGCTCGGCGCTGCTGCGGCTGGTGGCCGTGGGGATCGCGCGCAGCGCCTCGGCGGCCGAGGTGCACCTCTACGGCATCGACGCCGGTGCGGGGGCGCTGCTGCCGTGCCTGTCCCTGCCCCACTGTGGGGCGGTGGTGACCCGGGGTGAGTCCGACCGTATCCGGCGCCTGCTGGCGCTGCTGTCTGGTGAGGTGGCGCGTCGTCAGCAGTACCTGGCGAGCCGGGGGCTGGCCTCCCTGGCGGAGCAGCGGGTGGTGGCGCCCGAGGGTGAGCGCCTGCCCTACCTGGTGCTGCTCATCGACCGGTGGGACTCCTTCACCGCCGTCTACGAGACCACCGACGGGGGAGCGTTCCTGGACCAGGTGGAGGCGCTGATGCGTGAGGGTGCTGCTGTGGGGCTGCGGGTGGTGGTCACCGGTGACAGGCGGCTGCTGCGGGGGCGGTTCGGGATGGCCCTGGAGGACCGTCTTCTGCTGCGTATGCCTGAGGCCGAGGACTTCGAGGCGGTGGGGATGAGGCCCCGTGAGGTGCCCCAGGGCATGCCGCCGGGGCGGGGGTTCCGGGCCGGGGTGGAGGCGCCCCGGGAAGTGCAGGTGGCCCTGCTGGAGGCGGACGACTCGGGGGCGGCCCAGGCTGCTGCCGTGCACGATGCTGCCAGGTGGGCGGCGGACCACTGGGGCGAGGTGCCGCGGCACCGGCGCCCCGGTGGGGTGGACGACCTGCCGGTGACGATCAGCGCTGTCGAGGCGCGCCGACTGGGGCCAGCGCTGGCCCGAGGACTTGTTCCGCTGGCGGTGGGTGGGGACACTCTGGAGCTGGTTCAGGTGGACATGGCTGATGTGGGCAACGCGGTCCTGGTGGCCGGACCACGCCGTTCAGGGAGGTCCACCGCGCTGCTGTTCGCTGTCCAGGGAGCGCTGAGCACGGGAGTACCGGTGGTGCTGGTGCTGCCTCGGCGCTCGCCGCTGGCTGCGCTTGAGGGCCACCGGGGTGTGGTCGGTGTGCTGGGGCCAGAGGCGAGGGCCGAGGACCTGGACAGGCTGGTGGGCGGGAGCGACGCGCCCACCCTGGTGGTGGTTGATGACTACGACGTCCTGGGCAATGACCACGCACTGTGCCAGGCAATGATGCGTCATATGCGCGCCAGCCGTGACACGGCTGGCGGGTTGCTAGTGGGGTGCGGGGTAGATGAGGCCCAGGGGATGTTTGGCGGGCTGATGGCAGCGGTCAAGAGGACCCGCACCGGGCTGGTCCTGGCGCCTCGGGCTGCTGAGGACGGGAACGTGCTGTCGGTCCGGCTGCCCCGCTCGGTGGGTGGTCCTGCCCCCAGGGGGCGGGCGGTCTTTGCCTCTGCTGCGGGCTGGTCCTGGGTTCAGGTGCCTAGGGTGCAGCAGGAGGCGCGTGGGACTGCTGGGTCGGACTGGCGTGGCGGGGCTGGGGGTGAGGGGGCGCGGCAGTGACCGTGACGTGATATGTTACGTGACTGATAGTCTGTGTGATCCCGTGCGACGTCCGAAGGAGGGCAGGTGGCCGTGTCTGAGAGTGATGAGGACCGGAAGGAGGACCTGGAGGCTTTGAAGGAGACTGTGGAGTCTAAGAACGTGTACCTGGGATTCGTTGAGAGTGTCGGGGGGCCGAGCACCTCCCCGGGGGAGTACCGGGCGCGCAAGATCAACGCTGATGACACCTGGAGCGGTCCGCTGGCTGATGACAAGGCTGATGCGGTCAGGGAGGGTGTCCAGGGCCTGGCTGAGGTGTTCACGGGCCTGGCTGATGACATCCAGGCGGCTATTGACGGCCTGTCGTGAGGGTTTGCCGTGTCGGTGGGTCCCGGCCTGCCGCAGCCCGCGTGAAGTTAAGGAGGTAAGGGTGACGTGGCCACGATTTTTCTTGATCCTGAGAGGCTTCAGGTCCAGATTGACAAGCTGTTCTCGGTGGCTGACAGGTGCGACGAGGCGCGCAGGAGCATCGACCAGAGGTCGGAGGAGCTGGGTGACCCCTATGAGGGGATCGACTTCTTCCCTCTCAGTGCGTCCAACGCCGCGAACAACCTGCGGGCGTGCGCCGAGGATGTCCGCGGGGTCAAGGACACGATTGTCGAGCTCAATGAGAACGGGGTCGCTGCCATGGACGCCGAGGGTGTCATCACGTGCACGATTCCTGACGACGTGACCATCGAGTCGGTCCGGCAGCTGGCCGACTGGGGCCAGGGTGTGGTTGATGGTCGTGAGTTGGAGGAGCTGGTGGGTGGTGGGGTGCCTGGTAGTGGGCGGTCCTACGAGGAGGTGCTGGCCTCGGTCAGGGCGGGTGTGGAGGGGGATCCTGCCTATGCGCAGGCGCTGGTTGACCAGGTGGGTGGTGAGGGGCTGACGGGTCTGCCGCTGGAGGCTGAGGACTACGTGACTCGTGACAGCGCCTACGGGCAGGTGAACGAGCGCCCGGGTGCGGGTGTGGAGCTGGCTGGTCTGCTGGGGCGTGCCCTGGCTGGGGCGTCCCGGGCGTGGGGGGAGGACAGGGCGCGTGAGGTGGCTGAGGAGATCGGGGACTGTGTGGACGGTGAGGGGGACTACGGGAGGGTCACCGTGGTCAACGAGATGCTGGGCGTGGGTCAGGGGGGTGGTGAGGTCGTGTTCGGCACGGCCTTCCTGACCGCGCTGGGGGCCAGGATGGAGCAGGTCGACCAGGGGGCGCTGGACGTCTACGCCGCTGAGCGTGGTGCCCAGACTCCTGTCGGCACGTATGCCAGGCAGGTGATCGGCCCGGCCCTGGCGGACGGCTCGCTCAACTCCCTCCAGGGGGTCGTGACCGCCATGACCGCCAACCCCCAGGCCGCCAGGCAGTGGCTGGCGCCGGTTGACTCGGGGGGCTCGGTAGACAGTACGGACACGGCTGACCGTATCGGTCAGCTGATGGGCTATGACGACATCGGGGACAACCAGTGGACCGATGACTGGCTGAGAATCGCCGACGCCGTGTCGGCCACCAGTCCCGCTGTCAATGGGGGCGAGGACGGTATAAACGGCAAGGATACTGCTGCTGTGGTCTCGGGGGTGCTCAACGGTGTGGGTGAGAGCGGTGAGGCGCTGGTCCTGTCGGGCATGGGCAGGGCACTGGTAGGCCAGACCCTGGCGCGCTATCCCCTGGGGGTGACCTGCTCGGTCGAGGGTGATCAGGCTGGGTTCACGATGCTTCCCAACCCGGAGGCGTCGTGGTCTGCTGATCTTCCTGAGCAGCCTGTGATGTCGCATCTTGCTCTGTCGAACCTGCTGGGTCAGGTGGGGCAGGACGATGGCGTGACTGTTGATCTGCAGGCCTCGTTGACCGCCTTCAACAACGAGCGTGTCGCTGTGGTGGTCGAGGACATCAAGAACGGGAGCCAGGGCTACGAGTCCTTTGCGGAGATCCTTCAGGAGCAGGGACGGACTGATGGGTTCTTCCGGGGTGCGGTGGCCAGGACCGGCGAGCAGGTCGGCGCTGACGCTGACGAGCGTGTGCAGGCCTATGTTGACACGGCTGCCGCCCTGGCTGGCCTCATCCCCGTTGCTCCGGGGGCTGGCGGGCTCATTGACGCTGCGGCGAGCTTTACCAAGTCCCGGGTGGTAGATGCGGCCAGCAGCTCGGCCAGCAGCGCCCTGGCGGGCCAGGAGGCGGAGGCCAGGAGCCGGAACCAGCAGCACTACGTGGAGAGGGAGACCTTCAGCGAGGTCGTTACGACGCTGACCCTACTGCGTAGCGGGCTCTACACCGACGACGAGATGGTCCAGATCGTGCGGGGGGCCAGCAGCGACGTGAGCTCGGTGCTGGACCCGTCTGGCAACGTCCTCATCGAGGCTGTCTCTGATGCTCAGGAGGAGGACCTCTCGGTGCTCAGTGACGAGCAGTACCAGGCCCTGGCCGATATCGGCGGGGTCCTGCCCTCCGACGGCAGGCCTGGGCTGTCCGACATTACTGACAGAGTTGCCGGTGAGTACCGCGAGGGACATGATGACGCTTGTCCCGGCAGCGGGAACCCTCCTGCACCGAGGGGGCGGTGAGGGGTGGTCGTGGTGCGTGGTCCTGGTGCTGTGCGGGGTTGTCTCGTGCGTGCTGGTGTGGTTCTGCTGGTGTGCGTGGTGGTGGGGGCGTGCTCGGTGCTGCCCTGGGGTGGTGGTGACGGCGGGGACGTTGGGGCGGTGGCGCCTGCGAGCGTGTCGGTGGAGGAGGCGGAGTTTGGGTGCGTGGGCGTGCCCACCTCCTCGTTCGAGGTGGTGCTTGAGGAGCCGGTGACCTTTGAGCAGTCGGTGCGCTACCAGGACGACTGGGGGATCCGGTATGTCAACTGCGCTGCATACGCGGCAGAAGGACGCAGTGTCAGCCCGGTGGTGATAGCCTCCTTCGGGCGGATGTACCCTGGCAAGAGCCCGGTCAATCAGGCCTCGGCCTGGCAGTCGGGGCAGGAGGGTGAGCCGTTTGGTGTGGCGGGTGTGGACGGCGAGGGGGAGGTGGCTCTGGATGACTACGATGGCACTACTGGGCCTGGTGGGTCGGCGGTGTTCGTGTGCGGGGACCGCTACGTGGTGGCCTCGGTGCAGCCGGGTCACGGGATGCGGGGGGACAGGCGGGCCAACCTGGTCAACCTGGCGACCTCGATGACGCCGTGGGTGTGCCAGGGCGAGCCCGTGCCGGGGGCGGGACAGCGCTTCGAGGACCTGGAGGGGGAGCTGTGAGCGGTCAGGACGCGGGTGTCCGGGAGAGGACGGGCGTGCGGGGCGCGCGCCGGGCGGGGGCTGGGGCGCCGTGGCTGCGCCAGCACGGGGTGGCCCTGGTGGTGCTCGTGCTGCTGGTGGTGGGCCTGCTGGCGGAAGGGCTGGTCCTGGCCTGGCGGGCAGGTCGGCTGGATGGCTCGGCCCAGCCGACGGCTACCGCGTCGGTGGGGTCTTCCCCGCTGGCGCAGGAGACGCTGTGCGAGGTGTTCTCCGCCCGGGAGCTGGAGCGGGTGCTGGAGATGCGGGTCTACTCCGTCTCCTACAGCCACCAGCCGCAGGGGGTGCTGCCCGGTGGCGGGCAGGGCTACTCCTACTCGTGCCGGCTGGAGTCTGACCAGGACCCGTTGGGGCGGCTGAGCCTGGACTACTCCGCCTCCACCAGGGTGGTGCGGGCGGGCAGCGACACGGTGGAGTTCGACGACATCCCGCAGGTCTACCTGAACGCGCGTGTGGAGGAGCTGGAGCTGGAGGGCGTGGAGGGCCAGGGGTGGGCCTGGAACTTAGGACGGGTGACTGCGCTGGTGGCCTGGCGCTACCCTGACGGGCACACCGCCCTGGCCCGGCTGAGCTGCTGGGATGGGTGCTCCTGGGGGCCCGGCCCGGGAGAGGACGACTACGAGCTCGGGTTCCGTACCGTGCTGGCTGGTGCCCTGGCGCGCCTGCCCCAGGTAGCCTCCGGTCCTGCCCGCAGCGGGAGCCTCCCTGCTGGCCCAGGGTCGGCCTCCCCGTCGGCCTCGTCCTCGGCCAGTCCCTGACGCGCGCGGGCGGAGACTTCCTCGGCAGCCGGGTGGTCTGAGCGCTGACACACTGGGGCGGGGCTGCTGTGGTTGTCGGCCGCTGGTGGTGGGTCTCAGTCGGGGTTGGTGGTGAGGGTCTGGACCTCGGCGACGGGGATGTCGTGGGTGCTGGTGGCGCGGGCTGGGCGTCTCCCGTGTTTCTTGCGGGTGTTCTTCCGGAGTGACCGCCTGTGATGGTAGCGTAATCCACGTGACTGTCCGAGCGTTACTTAGCCTGAGGTTGTGGCCGTCCTCCGGGGAGGCGTCCTGTGGGCGGCCACCCTGGTCTACCCTAGTAGGGTCGGAGTGGAGAGGGGTTGGTGGTCTTGGCTGAGGAGGGCGAGGGCGCGCAAGATTAACGCTGATGACACCTGGAGCGGTCCGCTGGCTGATGACAAGGCTGATGCGGTCAGGGAGGGTGTCCAGGGCCTGGCTGAGGTGTTCACGGGCCTGGCTGATGACATCCAGGCGGCTATTGACGGCCTGTCGTGAGGGTTTGCCGTGTCGGTGGGTCCCGGCCTGCCGCAGCCCGCGTGAAGTTAAGGAGGTAAGGGTGACGTGGCCACGATTTTTCTTGATCCTGAGAGGCTTCAGGTCCAGATTGACAAGCTGTTCTCGGTGGCTGACAGGTGCGACGAGGCGCGCAGGAGCATCGACCAGAGGTCGGAGGAGCTGGGTGACCCCTATGAGGGGATCGACTTCTTCCCTCTCAGTGCGTCCAACGCCGCGAACAACCTGCGGGCGTGCGCCGAGGATGTCCGCGGGGTCAAGGACACGATTGTCGAGCTCAATGAGAACGGGGTCGCTGCCATGGACGCCGAGGGTGTCATCACGTGCACGATTCCTGACGACGTGACCATCGAGTCGGTCCGGCAGCTGGCCGACTGGGGCCAGGGTGTGGTTGATGGTCGTGAGTTGGAGGAGCTGGTGGGTGGTGGGGTGCCTGGTAGTGGGCGGTCCTACGAGGAGGTGCTGGCCTCGGTCAGGGCGGGTGTGGAGGGGGATCCTGCCTATGCGCAGGCGCTGGTTGACCAGGTGGGTGGTGAGGGGCTGACGGGTCTGCCGCTGGAGGCTGAGGACTACGTGACTCGTGACAGCGCCTATGGGCAGGTGGAGGAGCGCCCGGGTGCGGGTGTGGAGCTGGCTGGTCTGCTGGGGCGTGCCCTGGCGGGGGCGTCCCGGGCGTGGGGGGAGGACAGGGCGCGTGAGGTGGCTGAGGAGATCGGGGACTGTGTGGACGGTGAGGGGGACTATGGCAGGGTCACCGTGGTCAACGAGCTGCTGGGTGGGCAGGAGGTGGTGTTTGGTGCTGAGTTCCTGAGCGCGCTGGGGGCCAGGATGGAGCAGGTCGACCAGGGGGCGCTGGACGTCTACGCCGCTGAGCGTGGTGCCCAGACTCCTGTGGGCACGTATGCCAGGCAGGTGGTTGGTCCCTGCCTGGAGGGCGGCTCGCTCAACTCCCTCCAGGGGGTCGTGGAGGCCATGAGCCACAGCCCCCAGGCCGCCGCCCACTGGCTGGCGCCTCAGGGGCTGGGTTCTGATGCTGATGCTGTTGCCCGTATCCGGGGTATCGCTTCGCGCTCCAGTATCGGGGACAACCAGTGGACCGACGCGGTGGTGGGGATGGCCCAGGCGGTGAGCGCCCTGGGTGACATTGACACTGCTGCTGCCACGTCTGCCCAGGTTGCTCTGGCTGACCAGGCGGCTGTGGCGGTGTCGGGCCTGCTTAACGAGATCGGTGAGACCGACGACCTCGCGTTGAGTCGCTCCGCGCGTGACAGCATCAGCCGGGTCCTGGCCGTCTACACCCCCGGCATCTACAATTCTATAGAAGAATACGGGGACCTAAGAGGCTCAGGCGTTGACACTTACACAATGTCCAGTGAGCAGTTCGGAGGTTCCTATTGGGGTGGTGTGCCGTCTCAGGCGTTGTTCTCGAACTGCGCCCTGTCTTCGCTGGTCGGTGTGGTTGGTCAGGACGATCACGGTCTGGATCCACTCACCGAGCGGCTCAGTCTTGTCAACGACAGGAGGTTCGCCCACGCTACGGATGTCTATGAGGCGACGGGGCGGTCGGGTGACCTGGAGGACGCTGTAGGGGGTCTTCTGCGTGCGCAGGGTTTTGTTGCCGCGTCTATTAGTAAGGAGGCGGTCCGTCAGGGCGAGGACGCTGACGCGCGGGTCAACTCCTGGATCGACGGGCTCATGGGCCTCACGGCCCTTATCCCTGGAGTAGAGGGCGCCGGTAAGGCGGTAACCAGGATCATGAATTACACTCAAGCTAATGCCAAAGATTCTATAACTACCGCTCTCAAGGAGAAACTCGTAACCCACGCCCAGGAGGCGGTAACTGAAGGTGCTGACCTCGAGGCTGAGTGGCAGGATAACGCTAATCGCGCTGTTATCCTCCAGTTGATCGCTTCTGGTACTGTCACGTCGGAGCAGCTTGCTGCCTGGGGTGAGGCGGAGAAGGCTGGTGTACTCATCAACGAGGACGGGACTCTTAGGTGGGAGCTCCTCGGCTCCTCTGACGAGGCCGACCAGGAGAGGGTGAGGAATGCCTTCGAGCACCTGGCCGACCAGTTCCCGACTACTGCTGACCCTGCAGTCAGTGATGCCTACGAGGACAGTTCCGACTCTTTCGACCAGGGTGCCAGTGCCGCCAGGGGCGGCGACGACGGCCCCAGCAGGTTCGGGGGCTGAGGTAGATGCGAGGTCTGGTTGATGCGGTTGCGAGACGTGTGAATGGAGTGGACGCCGGCCGAGGCTGGTGGGTTGTTGTGGTGCTGGTGGTGTGTGTCTTGGGGGTGGGGCTGCTGCCGGTGCCGGTGTCGTCGTCGGGCGGGGGCTCTGGTGTGGTTGATGGTCGTGAGCTGGAGGAGCTGGTGGGTGGTGGGGTGCCTGGTAGTGGGCGGTCCTACGAGGAGGTGCTGGCCTCGGTCAGGGCGGGTGTGGAGGGGGATCCTGCCTATGCGCAGGCGCTGGTTGACCAGGTGGGTGGTGAGGGGCTGACGGGTCTGCCGCTGGAGGCTGAGGACTACGTGACTCGTGACAGCGCCTATGGGCAGGTGGAGGAGCGTCCGGGTGCGGGTGTGGAGCTGGCTGGTCTGCTGGGGCGTGCCCTGGCGGGGGCGTCCCGGGCGTGGGGGGAGGACAGGGCGCGTGAGGTGGCTGAGGAGATCGGGGACTGTGTGGACGGTGAGGGGGACTACGGGAGGGTCACCGTGGTCAACGAGCTGCTGGGTGGGCAGGAGGTGGTGTTTGGTGCTGAGTTCCTGAGCGCGCTGGGGGCCAGGATGGAGCAGGTGGACCAGGGTGTGGTGGATGTCTACGCCGCTGAGCGTGGTGCCCAGACTCCTGTGGGCACGTATGCCAGGCAGGTGGTTGGTCCCTGCCTGGAGGGCGGCTCGCTCAACTCCCTCCAGGGGGTCGTGGAGGCCATGAGCCACAGCCCCCAGGCTGCCGCCCACTGGCTGGCGCCTCAGGGGCTGGGTTCTGATGCTGATGCTGTTGCCCGTATCCGGGGTATCGCTTCGCGCTCCAGTATCGGGGACAACCAGTGGACCGACGCGGTGGTGGGGATGGCCCAGGCGGTGAGCGCCCTGGGTGACATTGACACTGCTGCTGCCACGTCTGCCCAGGTTGCTCTGGCTGACCAGGCGGCTGTGGCGGTGTCGGGCCTGCTTAACGAGATCGGTGAGACCGACGACCTCGCGTTGAGTCGCTCCGCGCGTGACAGCATCAGCCGGGTCCTGGCCGTCTACACCCCCGGTGTTGATCTGTCTGTTCAGGAAAGAGGTGGCAGGTCGGGGGCAGGAGCCAGCACCTACGCTGCTGCTACCAGTGAGTTCGGAGGTTCCTATTGGGGTGGTGTGCCGTCTCAGGCGTTGTTCTCGAACTGCGCCCTGTCTTCGCTGGTCGGTGTGGTTGGTCAGGACGATCACGGTCTGGATCCACTCACCGAGCGGCTCAGTCTTGTCAACGACAGGAGGTTCGCCCACGCTACGGATGTCTATGAGGCGACGGGGCGGTCGGGTGACCTGGAGGACGCTGTAGGGGGTCTTCTGCGTGCGCAGGGTTTTGTTGCCGCGTCTATTAGTGAGGAGGCGGTCCGTCAGGGCGAGGACGCTGACGCGCGGGTCAACTCCTGGATCGACGGGCTCATGGGCCTCACGGCTGTTGTCCATGACGGAGTCGGTGGCGGCAGCCGTGTCGTCTACACGCAGGCTCGTGGTGACCAGGGGCTGGTTGCTGCTCTGGGCCAGGTGTTGGCCGCTCATCCCCTGCTGGCTGCTGTCAACGGGGCTGATCTCCACTCCGAGCCCGGTCATGTGGCCAGTAAGGCCCTGGTCCTCCAGTTGATCGCTTCTGGTACTGTCACGTCGGAGCAGCTTGCTGCCTGGGGTGAGGCGGAGAAGGCTGGTGTGCTCATCAACGAGGACGGGACTCTTAGGTGGGAGCTCCTCGGCTCCTCTGACGAGGCCGACCAGGAGAGGGTGAGGAATGCCTTCGAGCACCTGGCCGACCAGTTCCCGACTACTGCTGACCCTGCAGTCAGTGATGCCTACGAGGACAGTTCCGACTCTTTCGACCAGGGTGCCAGTGCCGCCAGGGGCGGCGACGACGGCCCCAGCAGGTTCGGGGGCTGATGAGAACAGGAGGAGGTCGGCGATGGAGCGGCTCAGGACCGGTGTGGTGCTGGCGGCGTCGGGCGTCGATGGCGATGTCGGTCTTACTGCTTCGGTGGCTGCGACGGCGGTGACGCCGCCTACGGGTGTCAGTGACGTGGCCGGCGGCCTGGCCGGGGCGTGGGACTCGCCCAAGGCTGCTGAGTTTGCTGAGTCTATTGACACTGGTGTCCAGGCTGTGCGTGACAGGGTGGAAGAGGTCCAGACTGACGTGCAGTCGGCTATCAACCAGGAGGAGGACCAGGTGCCCGAGGGCAGTGACGAGGCGGACACGAAGTGGGACGAGTAGCCGTGATGAGTACCTGTCAGGCCAGGACGGAGGTGTGGTCGTGGTTTTTGTGAGCCTGGATCCGGAGAAGCTGCTGTCGTACGTGGTGGGGCTGGAGCTGTGGGCGGCGATGGCTGACACGGAGCGGTTGCAGGTGCGGGCTCGTAACGTGAACCGGGTGGGTGAGCCTGTGGTGGAGTCGGTGGAGTGGAAGACGCTGCCTGGCGGGGGCGGGGCGTGGGTCGGCGCGGCTGCTGGTGGTGGAGGTGGTGGGCCTGTGCCTGTGGGGGCGGGCGCGGGCTGGGGGCAGGCGGTGGTGCACCTCCAGGAGGTGGCCCACGAGCTGCGCACGCGTCGGCAGGAGGCTGTGGACATGAACTCCCAGGGGGTCACGATGGCGACACCTGAGGGGCGGGTGTGCTACTACCTGCCTGACGGGGCGGAGGACACCGCGGCCAACGTGGTGGCCTACAACTCCCTGGCGGTGGCGGGCGGGCGCGGCGACGCCACCGCCCTGAACCAGGCGCGGCGCAGTCCCGAAGGGGTGGCTGAGGACGGGCGCACTGTGGAGCAGGTCCTGGCGGAGATGGCCAAGCACCAGGACGTGCCCACCTACGGGGCGTCCTTCGTGAACACCTTCGGCGTGGAGGGGTTCGTGGACAACGTGCTGATGCTGCAGCAGCGCTACGGGTCGGTCGGCAGCGAGGGCTCCTTCGAGATCGACGACGCCGAGGGGCTGGGCGAGGCGGTAGGGGTGCTGGGGCACGTGCTGGCCGCGGCCACGCTCAGCGGGGTGGACCCACGTGAGGGCGAGGGGGCGTGGGCCGACCAGCTCTACGGTGCGGTCGCCGAGGAGGGCAGCAGGGGGCGCATGTCGGCGCTCAACGCGCTGCTGGCCTCCGAAGGGGCGGTCTATGCTACGGGCACGCTGGTGGACCTGGCCGACCGGCTGGAGGACCTGCCCTACGGGGGGCAGGCGGCCAGCGCTACCCCGGATTCGGTCTACGGGTGGTACGACCCGGTCTACGGGGCGGTCTACAACGAGGGGCCGGCCCTGGTGGGCTACTCCATGGACCCGTTGTACGGGGTGCTGTCGGCGATGGGGTCCAACCCGCAGGCGGCGCTGGGGTACCTGGTGCCTGACGGGGAGCCCGATGACAAGGGGCGGTGGGTGCCTGGGGAGGGGTCTCAGGAGCGGTGGGAGCTGCTGGGGTCGCGTGAGTGGGACCCGGAGGTGGGTCTGGATGGTCTGACCGCGGCGCAGGCGGCGGCCTCCTCTCTTCGTGGTGGTGCCGATGCCGCCACGGCGGGGGCGGCGACGTGGGCCACGGCGCGGTCCATGGAGATGGCGGTCAACGAGGTGTCCCTGGAGGACTACACCGAGGTGATGAAGGAGAACCTCTCCCTGCTGGTGGCCAACAGCGCCCAGGAGGCCGTCCAGGTCGCCAAAGACCAGAACCCGGTGGGGCTGGGGCTTGAGGGTGGTTCTGCTGAGGCGAAGAGCGTGGTGACCAGTTTGATGTACCGGGTGGTTGACAACGGGGACGCGGCTGTGACCATGGCGGCGGCCATGGCCAACCAGGCCCTGGGCGCCGAGGCCTCCACCCCCGAGGAGCTGCACAGCAAGTACGAGGCTGCTGCGGCGGCGCAGGCCTACCTGGGTGCTGTGGGGTCGGAGCGTGTCGCGGACCTGGAGGCCCAGGCTGCCTCGGAGGCGGCTGGGGCGCGGGAGGCGGCGGGCACGGCGGTGTCGGTGTTTACCACGGTGGCTGGTGCGGGGGTGGGTGCTGTGACCTCGGGGCCTGCTGCGCCCCTGGTGTGGAGCCTGGGGACCACCCTGGCCAGGCCGGTGGTGGTGGAGGCCCTGGCGCCGGAGACGGTGGAGGTGCTGGACAACCCCGCTGCGGGTAGTCGTAGCCTGCTGGAGGCCTACGCCTACGCGGAGGCGGCCAACAGCGGGTTCCTGCCGGAGGAGGCCCTGGCCCCGGAGCGCTTCGTGGACCCGGCAACCGGTGAGCCGTACCCGTGGTACCACGAGCCGGGGTCGGGGGACGGCCCGGTGGTCGACCTGCCTGCTGCTCCCAGTGACGACGTGGTCTCGGCGGTGCGTGGGTGGGCCGAGTCCGATGATGTCGCGAGTCTTGATGAGGACCATGTCTTGATGGATTCTGCCAATGCCATCGACAGAGGGGACAATGCTGGTGGTTCCCGAATCGAGAACAGGTCGGAGGCGGGTGGCCGGGATGGTGACCTCAGGATCGACAAGGGCTAAGGGTTAGGGGGCTGTTCTCGTGTGTGGTCGTGGTGGTGTGCGGGGTCGTTTGGCGCGTGCTGGTGGTGTGGTGCGTGGTGGTGCTGGGTGGGTGGTGCGTCGTGGTGGGTTGGTTGTGGTGGTGCTGGTGGTGGTGCTGGCTGGTGGTGGTGTGGGTGCTGGTGGGTGGTGGTGGGTTCGGGTGCATGATCCTCTGTCTGGTGTGCTGGAGGGGCTGGTGGGTGACCCGGTGGCGGCGCTGGACTACCTGGCTCCGGAGGGGCCTGCCCAGGAGGCCACGACAGCTGCGTCGGCTGCGACGGGGGGTGCTTCGGTGGGTGCTGACGGGGAGGCCGGGGCTGCTGGTGGGGGTGGTGTGCGGGATGGGGTGTGGGTTGCGTCGGGTGCTGCTGTGGAGCGGTGGGGTGGGTTGTCGTCGCGGGGGTGGGGGTCTGAGGGTCTGGAGGCTCTGGCTGGGGTGGGGGCTGTGGTGTCGTCGTTGCGTGGCAGTCAGGACCCGGTGGTGCGGGCGCGTGCCTTGTGGGTGTCTGGTCGGGTGATGGGGCTGTTTGGTGGGGTTCCTGTGGGTCGGTTCTCGGGGGAGGTCAGGCGCCAGGTGGCTGTGGTGGTGGCTAACTGTGCTCCGGAGGTGGTGGGTGTGGCCCTGGGACGGGGGAGTGGTGGTGGCCTGGGCCTGGGTGGTGGTCTTCCTGAGCGGCAGGGTGTGGTGGCGTCTGTGGTGTACCGGCTGGTGGAGGACGGGGACGCGGTGGTGACGGTGGCGTCTGGTCTGGCCAGTGTGGCGGCGCGTGGTCAGGTCTCCACGGCGGGGGGTCTGGAGGGGGTGTACTACCGGGTGGGTGCGGTGCAGGCCTTCCTGGGGGCTGTGGGGTCGGTGCGTGGGGCGGAGCTGGAGGCTGGTGGTGCGGGTGAGGAGGAGATGGAGGGGTTCTGGGGGGTGCAGCACCTGGGCCGGGCCGTGTTTACCACGGTGGTGGGTGGCCGCGGTGGTGGTGCCGGTGCGGAGGTGGCTGCGCCCCTGGTGGTGCAGGAGGGTGCCACCCTGGGTGGGCCGGTGGCGGTGGGTGGCCTGCCCGGGGCCACCGTGGCGGACCTGGAAGGACCGACTGCTGGTAGTCGTAGCCTGCTGGAGGCCTACGCCTACGCGGAGGCGGCCAACGGCGGGCTGGTGCCGCAGGAGGCCCTGACGCGGGACAAGTTCACCGACGTCAGGGGCGAGCCGTACTCGTCGTGGTACCGGGAGCCGGGGTCGGGGGACGGCCCGGTGGTCGACCTGCCTGCTGCTCCCAGTGACGACGTGGTCTCGGAGGTGCGTGGGTGGGCGGGGTCTAACTCTGTCGCGAATCTTGATGAGGACCATGTCTTGATGGATGCTGCCAATGCCATCAACAAAGGGGGCAACGCGGCTGCTGAGTTGGTGCTGGGTGCTGACGGTGAGCCGGGCGGTGACCCCGGTGACATCACCATCAACAAGGACTAAGGACTAAGGACTAGGGCTAGGGGGGCTGTTCTCGTGCGTGGTCGTGGTGGTGTGCAGAGGGGTCTGGCGCGTGCTGGTGGTGTGGTGCGTGGTGCTGCTGGTGGTGTGGTGCGTCGTGGTGGGCCAGAGGGTGAGAATGTGACTGCGTCGTCGATCCTGCTGGCCCGGGGTCGGCCTCCCCGGGTGTCAGTCCGTCGGATTCCTCCGCAGCTGCTTCCTGACGCCCCCGGGGCCGGGACCCCGGTAGCGCAGGCGGTGGTGTTTCCGGGTTTCTAGTCGGGGTTGGTGGTGAGGGTCTGGACCTCGGCGACGGGCAGGGCGGTGGTGCTGGTGGTGGTCACGGTGTCTAGGGTGCCGGTAGCGCCGTCGGTGGCGGTGTAGGAGACCTCGTAGCGGATGGAGGTGGTCAGGGGCGTGGTCCCGCCCAGGTGGGCCGAGCTGCGGGTGAACACCACGGTGCAGTCGGTGCCCTCGGCGCCCTGGTTCCAGGGGGTGCCGAAGCCGTGGCAGTCCACCTGGGCGTCGGGGGCGGACAGGTCCAGGCCGGTGGCGGTAGCGGTAACGGTGGCTGACACGGGTCCGGCGGTGGCGGTGGCGGTGACCTGGGTGGGTGTGTCCCCGGCGGCCCACACCCAGGTGTACCAGCCCACCAGGGTCGCGCCCTGGCCTCCCAGGGAGGGGTTGTGGTCCACCTCGGGTACCGGGATCTCCACCGCGTCCCAGGCCGCGGCCGCCAGCGTGGCCCCGTCCACCGGGGGCTCGGGAGGCGCCTCCCCGGCCTCGACGTAGACCGGGGGGCTGTCCCCCTCGAACTCCTCCTTCATCTCGTTGAAGGCGGTGCCGTCCATCTCCGGCGCGCGGTTCTGCCAGCAGAACGAGGTGTACCAGTGGCCCTCGGTGTCCTCGGAGTACTCCTCCCAGTCAGGGTAGTCGGACTGTATCTCCTCGACACTCTCCCCGCTGTAGTGGGCTGCCATGGCCATGTTGCGGCTGGAGCTGAGGAACTCCGCCATCTCCTCGCCTGTATAGCCCTGGACGTACTCGCACACGGGCAGCACGGTGGCCTCCACCTGGGTCGAGGTCGTAACCGGGCCACCGCCTCCGGTGCCCCCGGGACCTGCCTGGGTATAGGACACCGACACCGTGATCCGCGCGCCACCGTCGGAGGACTGGCTGGCTGCTGCCGCGCTGGACGCGTCGTCATCTCTCGCTGTCGCGGTCGTGGCGACGGGGAGGCCTGCGGCTACCAGCACCGCAGCAAGGAGGAGGGGTGCCAGCCGGTGCGAAGCCCGCCGGGCCGCTCTGCCGGGGCACCTCCTGTCCCGCCCCCGTTCACTGAAGGTGGGGCTGATCTTACTGAGGCGGCGCGTGCTCAGCACCAGTCTGTCCCCGACTCTGACCAGGCCGAGACCTTCCATCCCTCGACGCCGTAGATCAGCGTGAAGTCCGTACTGGAGGTGCCCTGAAAGCCCTCCGGGGTCTGGTCCTCTCCTGAGGAGGACAGACGTGAAACCTCTCGGTAGTCCCCGCAGGATCCCACCGTGGCTGTGAGATGGTCTGGGCTGACCTCCACCGACGCGACAGACATTGAGAAAGAGCCGTCATAGTGCTGGTCGGCCTCGGCGTACCTGTTGTAGGTCTCGGTGTAGGACTCCAGGGCGCTGCCGGTGGTGGCGGCCTCGACCTCCTCCAGGCCGTCCATGTCGCGAAGGGCCTCCCAGGTGGTACGGTCGTAGGCCACGAAGGCCAGCAGCACCTCCGCCTGGGCCTGGTCGAGGTCGTCGGGGACGGAGGTCACCGTGTAGCTGGTGGCAGGGTCGGACAGGGACTCTGCGGTGACCTCGCCGGGGTCGGGCGGGCTGGCCGGGGCCGGGGAGTCCTCCCCGCCCTCGGCCGTCTCCTCCCCTTCTTCCTCTGTCCGGTCCGGGCTGGGTGCCGCCGTGGAGGTGGCCTGGGCGGTGGACTCCTGGGAGGCCCCGGTCATCGCGGAGGTGGCCTCCTCCAGGGCGGGGATGTCGGGGTCCTGGCCGGAGGAGCAGGCCACCACACCCCCTGAGGCCAGGAGCACCGCCGCCACCACGGCAGCCAGGCCCCGGCGTCTCCCCGGGCCGGGACGGGTACCACGGATGGCGGCGTCGCAGACGTCACGGAGGATGCCGTCACGGAGGGCGGCGTCGCGGGCTTCACGGGTGTCACGGGGCTCGGCGGGCATCAGGGCCTCCCTCGGGCTGGCAGTGTGAGGACCGGCATCTGCGCCGGAACCAGCCCAAACCTATACCAGGATCACGGTCCTGTCACGGGAACACTGTCACAAAGGTAAGCGGGGTCGGGGGTGCCGCATCAGGGCCAGCAGTGCCATGATGCAGGCATGACCACCCCAGACACCCCTCCTGGCGAGGCGGGTCCCTCACACAGGCGCGGCCCCGGCAGGCCCAAGGCAGGCAGCGAGGACAAGCGCGAGCGCATCCTCAGCGAGGCGGTCGCCCTGTTCGGCTCCCGGGGCTACGCGGGCACCTCCCTGGCCGACGTCGCCGCAGCCGCCGACATCTCCAAGGCGGGCGTCCTCCACCACTTCTCCTCCAAGGAGGAGCTGTTCACCAGGGTCCTGGAGCGCCGGGACCAGCGCGACGTCGCCGAGTTCCTGGCCCAGGCCGAGGGATCGGCCGACCCCTGGCACCAGCTGGAGCGCTACATCGAGCTCCTGCACCGCAGCGCCCGCTCCCGCGAGCTGGCCGCGATCTACACGGCCACCTCCGTGTCGGTCCTGGACGCCAGTCACCCGGCCCACCACTGGATGGCCGCTCACCTGGGCAGCGCCGTGGGGCTCTTCGAGGACTGTTTCGAGGCGGGCAAGCGGGCTGGCACCGTGGACCCGCAGATGCCCTCCCGGATGGTGGCGCGCACACTCGTCGCCCTGTCCGACGGCCTCCAGCTCCAGTGGCTGTGCTCGACGACGCCGGGCAGCTCGGCCACCGACGTGCTGGAGACCACGGTGGTGGACGAGCTGCGCCTGTACGTGGACTCCCTGCGGGCGCGCTGGGCGCTCTGAGCCGCGCCCGCAAGACGCGCCGCCCGAGGGGAGTGGGACGCGCCGCGCGAGGGGAGACTCTCTGCGGGCACGGGGGCCTGCGGACAGCCGCGCACCAGCGCAGCCCAGCCGGGGGAGACTCTCTGCGGGCACGGGGGCCTGCCGTCTCCTTCGCAGCGTACTTTTTCCTCCTCGGTGTACCTTTTCCTCACAGGTGTACCGATTCCTCCTTGGTGTACCTTTTCCTCACAGGTGTACCGATTCCTCCTTGGTGTACCTTTTCCTCACAGGTGACTGACGTGCCGGTCGTGCTGTGAGGAATCGGTCATCCCGTGAGGAATCGGTCATCCCGTGAGGAATCGGTCGTGCTGTGAGGAGACGGTCACCCTGTGAGAAGGCGGTAGGCCCTGGCCCCGCCACGCCGAGGCGCGCGCACCCGTCGTGTTCTGGAACCCATGGTCCACCTCTGGACCCCGAGGGCTGGGGAGGCGTCCCGCCGACTCACGGAGCGCCGCTTCCCCTGTGGGGCAGCCTGTGACAGACTGTCCTGCGCCGCAAGGCGCCCGCCGCTTTAGCTCAGCTGGTAGAGCAGCTGTCTTGTAAACAGCAGGTCGTCGGTTCGAGTCCGACAAGCGGCTCCGCAAGGCCGCCGCCCGCCCGGGCGGCGGCCGCTCCTTCTTTGGAGGGGCGCGACTGTCTCCACACCCCAGCTCTGCGCCCTGGCGTGTGCGGTGATGCTGGACGACCGTTGTCGTGTGCTTGTGCAGGTCGACCACACTAGGTGCAGTGCCACCCATGTCGCCTAGGTCGGTACTGGTGGACGGCGTGCTTCCCATCATGTACAACAACCACGTGACTCTCTTGACAGTTCCGTTATGGCTCCGCCCAAGTGCAGGACCGCCTGCTGATGCGCTTGGCGCACTGGAGCTCGCCTTGCCCCCTCTTGTAGAGTCAGCGCCCCCAAGGTTGTTGAGGTCGCCAACAAGTCCGCCTATCGGACGGCCAGGGTGGCCCACCCCTGACCACCAGTCCCTGTCTGCGGGAGGGCGTTGCCCATGTCTCCACCGCCTCCGAGCGCGCACGGGTGGTTGCGGACGCCCTGTCGCGGCTGGCGACACCAGATCAAGACAAGTGGTGTTCGCAACAATGGAGCCGCGCGGCCCCCAGCACTTCGTTGGGAGCAGCTGACCGGGGACCGTGCAGGGCAGTGGTCCGCACGGCTCAGCGCCAACGGGAGGCTCATCGTCACCGACGAAGGCGGCTTCCCTGTCGTCGCCTGCGTCATTGAGGTCACGGATTACCACTAGTCCACGGCGTCTCTTCAAGGAGGGCAGTCTTGACTCAGCGTCCCCAACTACGTCGTGCCTACTGGCGACTTTATCGAGGAGTGGATGGAGGACCAGGGGGTGAGCGCCGCCGAGCTCTCCCGCAGGCTGGGCGTGAGCCGTAAGCACGTGAGCAAGCTTCTTCACGGAGAGGCCTCGCTCAGCCACGAGATGGCGCTGCGACTTGAGAACGTCACCGGTGTGCCTGCGCGTATCTGGAACCTCCACGAGACCGGCTACCGGGAGGCGCTGGCTCGCCGCGACGCCGACGAGGACCTGGTGAGACAGTACGAGCAGGCTAAGGCGTTTCCGTTGACGTACCTGCGTCAACGCAGGATTCGTGACGGCGGAGGTGAGAGACAAGGCCGGCACGGTACGGGATCTTCTGCGCTTCTTTGGTGTCGCGTCCCTTGACTCATTCTCCTCTACCTGGCGGCAGGGGGCGGTGGCGTACAGACGTTCCGCCGTCGGGCGAGAGAACTCGGCCGCACTTGCGGTCTGGCTGCGTGCCGCAGAGCTGAAGCCTGAGCGGCACCGACCTGCCCGAGTACGATCGCAGCCGACTCGAGAAAGCAGTTGCTGACCTGCGGGTGCTGACCGTCGAGGAACCTGCAGACGCCTTCCGTGCGGCACAGGCTCTTTTACGCGAGTGCGGCGTCGTTCTCGCCCTGGTCCCGGCCGTGCCCGGGCTGGGCGTCCACGGGGCAACGCGCTGGTGCGACGGTCGCCCTCTCATCCAGCTGTCCGGCCTATGGAAAAGTGATGACCAGCTGTGGTTCACCCTCTTTCACGAGATCGGGCACGTCCTGCTCCACGATCCCAAGGGTCTTTATCTCGCAGGGGCTGACGACTCAAAGGAAAAGGAGGCCAACGAGTACGCGGAGCTCCTGCTGATACCTCGCCAGTACCAGGACCTCATTCCCGAAGGTCGCAACCTGCAGGCTGTGCGGGACCTCGCCGCTGAGCTCGGTATCGCCCCCAGCATTGTCCTGGGGCAGGCGCAGCGCCGGACCAGCGACTACGCCTGGGGCCACAGCCTCAGGCGCCGGGTGGAACCGACGATGATGGTGCCCTAGCCGGAGGGCCTGTACCCCGGGCTGGCAGGACGTGGGAGTTCAAGAGCGCACAAAGAACCCAGACCTGGTGGACCGTGGCTCACGGCTCCACCGATGATCTGGGTCCTTTGTGGCCCTGCGAGGACGCCGGGCCTGCATCATCCGGTTATCTCCGGGAACCGGGCGGGCCTCCCCGCTCGGCTCCCCACTATCATTGCACATCGCCAGCCGGGCCGCTAGGATCCTCGCACGACAGAGACCGACGTCTCGCCGACCCCAGGTCGGTGGTGACAGGAGGACCCGGGCCTTGACGAGGGTGGCATGCTGTCCTGCATGGTGCCACTTCCTCCGCCCCGTCCCCGTTGGCCGCAACGGCCCGGCTCACCCCGGCAGGCAGGCTGAGCGTGCCGGGCACACCCTTCCCGCCCGCAGCGCCACTCCCGGGACAGCGGCCAGGGCGCCAGCCCTCGCTGTGCGCGCTCCACGACGAGGGCCGGTGCGGCTCCTGCCCCCACCTGGACACCCCACCAGGCGACCAGCTGGAGGCCAAGCAGGCCCGGGTGGCCGCCCTGCTGGGGGCGCACGTACCCGCTGGCGCGTGGCAGCCACCCTGCCCCAGCAGCCCCACCCACTTCCGCAACAAGGCCAAGATGGTGGTGGGTGGGACCTCGCGCCACCCCACCCTGGGAATCCTCGACGCCGCCGGCCACGGCACCGACCTGAGGGCCTGCCCCCTGCACGTGCCCGCCGTGCGCGACGCCCTGCCCGCCCTGGCGGACCTGGTGACCGCTACGGGGATCGCCCCCTACGACGTCCCCGGGCGCCGCGGAGAGCTCAAGCACGTCCTGGTGACGGCCTCACCCGACGAGGACCTCATGGTCCGCTTCGTCCTGCGCTCCTGCCGCCACGTGGGCGACCTGCGGGACGCCCTGCCGGACCTGCGCCGTCGGCTGCCCCAGCTGGCGGTAGCCAGCGCCAACATCCAGCCGGTGCACCAGGCGGTCATCGAGGGGCCTGACGAGCTGGTGCTGACCGAGGAGGACCGGCTCCTCATGCGCCTGCGGCTGCCACCACCGGGAGCCACGTCGGCTCAGGACCGCCCGCCGGGCGGCAGCGCACCAGGTGGCCGGGGCCGCCCCCACGAGCTGCTGCTCCACCTGCCCACCCGCTCCTTCTTCCAGACCAACACCGGCGTGGCCCAGGCCCTGTACGCCACGGCGCGCGACTGGGCCGAGGACGCCGGGCCGGGCGGGGCGGCCGGGCAGCCCCCGGCCCACGTCCGGGACCTGTTCTGCGGGGTGGGAGGGTTCGCCCTGGCACTGGCCGGGCCCGGGCGCCAGGTCCTGGGCGTGGAGGTCTCCGAGGCGGCTGTCAGCGGGGCGCGCGACTCGGCCAGGCTCATGCGGCTGGACCCGGGCGCGGCACGCTTTGAGGCCGGTGACGCCCGCTCCCTGGACCTGCTGGAGGCACCCGCTGCCCCGGGAGGCGAGGGCGCGCACCTGCTGGTGGTCAACCCTCCCCGGCGCGGCCTCGGCCCCGAGCTGGCCCGGCGTATCGAGGCCTGCGGCGTGCCGCGCGTGCTCTACTCCTCCTGCAGCCCGGCGAGCCTGGCGGCCGACCTGGGGCAGATGCCGTCCCTGCACGTGCGGCGTGCCCGCCTGTTCGACATGTTCCCCCACACCAACCACGCCGAGGTGCTGGTCGAGCTGGCCCGGACTCAGGCTCCGGCCTCGCCCTGACCCGGGCCCAGGCCCCAGCCCAGCCCGGGTTCAGCCGCCCAGCTCGGCCAGGGCGGCACGGACCTCCTCCAGACGGGCATCGACCCGCTCCTCCTTGTAGGGCAGGTCCAGGTCACGCACCCGGCCTGCCAGGTCCGCGAGGTCGCGCGCCTGCGGGAACCCGTCACCCACCAGGGCGCGCACGGCAGCCGCAGCGTCCCCATCGTCCTCGTTGTCCCCGTCATCCCCTCCTGGGGCAACCGCCCCGGCCCCGTCCGGCGTCACGGTGCTGCCCGCTGCCCGCAGCAGGTCCTCCAGGGGTGCTGTGGCCGCGGCGAGCGAGTCGACCACCGCGTCGAGCTCCCCGGCCACCAGGTCGCTGCGGGCAGCCAGGAGGTCAAGCCGCCGCGTCAGGGACGCCGCCCCGGCCTCCAGGGCGGTGCACAGCTCGGCCAGGGAGCCGACGGCGTCGTTGGCTCCCAGCTCGTCGTCGCCCTCCAGGATCTGGAGGGCGAAGAAGCCGGCAGCCAGGTTGTGCAGGCGCATGAGCGCGATGGCGAAGCGCACCGAGTCGATGTCGCCCCGCAGCTCCTCAACCTGGCCGTGCAGCGGACGCAGCTGCTCGGCGCACTCCAGGACCAGGGCGTCCACCTCGCGCCAGCCCTGGCCGGCCTGGGCCGCTGGGGGCGCAGTGGGCTGCTCCTGTGACTCGTGTGACTCCTCCTGCAGGCGGCGCAGGGCCTGGCGCAGGTCCCCCAGACGGTGCGAGAGCCGGTCGATCTGGTCGGCCCTGCGCCCCAGCAGCCCCACCAGGGTCCTGCCCTCCTCAAGGACGCCCACCAGGCCGGAGGTCTCCTCCTCCACCGCGTTCATGGCCGCCAGGACCCGGCCCACCGGCCCCGTGGCGCCGGGCCGGTCGGGGATGCCCACGCCGCTGGCCACCAGCGCAGCGACCTCCTCGGGCAGGACCTGCCGGGTGAAGCTGACGGCGTCGGCGTAGCCCAGCCCGCGCAGCTCGGCCAGGAGGGCCGCGCTGCCCGCCGCCGCGACCTGGCGACGTGTCGAGCCTGCCGCAGCCGAGGCGGACTCGACCTCACGGACCCGCTCGTAGACCTCCTCCACACGGTCACGCAGCCCCGTGAGCATCGGCAGGGTCCGCACCGACAGGTACCCGTCCCCAGAGGGGACGATCGTGGCCAGCACCCGGTAGCGGCCACCGTCGGAGGACCGGTTGGTGATGTAGGCGGTAGCCGCGTAGCCAGCCTCGATACTGTCCCACACGGAGCGGAACAGGCCTGCGGGCATGTCAGCGTGGCGCACGACGCTGTGGGGCCGTCCCACCAGGCTGCCGCGCGGGTAGCCCGACAGTCTCATGAAGATGGCGTTCGCCCGGCGGATACGGCCCCGGGAGTCCGTGGTGGAGAAGAAGAGCTCCTCGGCGTCGAAGAGGTGCTCGACGCCAGGGGAGTCGCAGGAGCCAGAGGACGGTGGGTACTCGACCATGAGCAGCCTTCCGGGTAGCAGCAGGCCCGGCGGCGTCCGGGACACCCCCCAGGCTACCCCGCGCGGGACCTGGCGACACGGTGACGCTCAGTGCTCTGCCCGCAGGGACCTCCGGCCACCCCGCGCAGGACCTGGCGACGCGACAGGACGGACACGACAGGATGTAGGCTCACCACGCCAGACTGTTTGCGCGTACCCAGGAGGAACACATGTCCGTTGAGCTCGTCACCGCCTCCGGCCCGGAGGTCGTTGAGGCCATGGAGAGGCTCATCCCCCAGCTGTCCCGCAGCGCCCCGGCGCTGACGGCCGAGCAGTGCGAGGCCCTGGTGGCCCAGGAGGGTGTCTACCTCTTCGTCTTCCGCCCCGACACCCAGGAGCAGCAGCCCGCGCCCATCCTGGGGATGCTGACCCTGGCCACCTTCACCATCCCCACCGGGCTGCGCGCGTGGGTCGAGGACGTCGTCGTCGACGCCGACGCCCGGGGCCAGGGGGCGGGGCAGGCCCTGGTGGAGGCCGCTGTCGACCACGCTGCCGGACTGGGGGCGCGCACCGTGGACCTCACCTCCCGTCCTACCCGTGAGGCGGCGAACCGCCTCTACCGCCGTGCGGGGTTCTCGCTGCGGGAGACCAACGTCTACCGCTACGCCCGGGACTGAGGGCGCTCAGGGGCGCCCGGGCGCGCTTACCGTCAAGGCGCAGCACGGCGCTGCTCTCGGGGGCGGCTGCTGGGCGGCGGTGACGGCTCCTCTACGCCTCCTCTCTACGCCTCCTCCGCCAGGAGGGAGTCGATGAGCTCGGCCATGGAGGCGACGCTGCGCTCGCAGACCTGCGCCACCTCCGGGGGTGACCAGGGCAGGGCCACGGCGTGGTCGGCCTGCGCGTGCATGTCGAGGTCGTTCCAGGAGTCCCCGATGGTCCACACCTCCAGGTCCCGGCCAGCCAGGGGGCCGGACAGGACCTGCCGGAGCCCGCTGCCCTTGGAGGAGCCCGCCGGGACGAGGTCCAGGAAGTCCTGGTTGCGGTGGCACTCCAGGACCCCGCCCCAGCGTCGGGCGACCTCAGCCCTGACGGCCTCCCGCCGGGTGTCGTCGGGTACGCGCATCGGCACCCCGATGAACTGGTGGGCGGCCATCTCCTGGAGGGTCATCGGGCTGTAGACGGGCAGGACGGAGGAGGTCCCCCCGCCCTGGGCCAGGATGTGGTCGGCCTCAATGGTGGTGGCGAAGACCGTGACCCCCGGCCACTGCGTGAACGTGGAGACGACCTCGTGGGCCACGCCGTCGGGGATGAAGCGCGCGGAGAGCACCTGGTAGCCACCGTCCACCAGGACCGCCCCGGTGAAGACGACGCCGTAGTCAAAGCCGACCCCGCAGGGCTCCAGGACGTCCCGGGTGGCGACGACGGACTTGCCGGTGTCCACGACCAGCAGGTTGCCCGCCTGCCGCCAGCGCTCCATGGCGGCGCGGTCGGCGGCTCCGACCTGGCGGTCAAAGACGATCGTGGCGTCCAGGTCGGTCACGAGAAGTCTGGTCACTGCGTCTCCTTACGCTCATGAGTCCCGTCCCCGGTGATTGTCTCAGCCGTCCTCCCGGTCACCGTCCACGCCCTCCTCCTGCGGGACGCTGCTCCTGCGGGACGTTGCGCTCCAGCTCCGCCAGCCACGCGGTGGCGGCCACGTCCGAGGGCATGCGCCAGTCCCCCCGGGGGGACAGTGACCCGCCTGCCACGACCTTGGGGCCGTTGGGCAGGGTGGAGCGCTTGAACTGGCTGGAGAAGAAGCGGCGGTAGAACACCTCCAGCCACTGGCGGATCTCCGGCAGGCTGTAGGAGACCTTCTCCGTCTCCGGCAGGCCTGGCGGCCACGTGCCCTCCTCGGCGCGGGCCCAGGCCTTCTCCGCCAGGAAGGCGATCCGCGAGGGGCGTGAGCCGTGGCGCAGCACGTGCCACAGGGTGAAGTCCTGGAGGGCGTAGGGGCCGATCCGGGCCTGGGTGGACTGGACCGGGTCCGCCTGGGTCGCGGGGACCAGCTCGGGGCTGATCTCCGTGGCCAGGACGGAGGCCAGCACCTGGCTGACGTCCTCGCCGAAGAGGCCCTCGGACGCCACCCAGCGGACGAGGTGCTGGATGAGGGTCTTGGGCACGCCCGCGTTGACCCCGTAGTGGGCCATGTGGTCGCCCACCCCGAAGGTGCACCACCCCAGGGCCAGCTCGGAGAGGTCTCCCGTTCCCAGGACGATGCCGCCGCGTGCGCCGGCGATGCGGAACAGGAAGTCGGTGCGCAGGCCCGCCTGGACGTTCTCGAAGGTGGTGTCGTAGGCCTGGGGGGACCTGTCGCCGCTGGCGTAGGGGTGGCCGATTTCCGCCAGCATCCGGGTCGCGGTGGGCCGGATGTCGAGCTCCTCAAAGCGGCACCCCAGGCCGAGCGCCAGGGCCTCGGCGTTGCTGCGGGTGCCTGGGGTGGTGCCGAAGCCGGGCATGGTGAAGGCCAGGATGTCGGAGCGGGGGCGTCCCAGCCGGTCCATGGCCCGGGCGGCCACGATGAGGGCGTGGGTGGAGTCCAGCCCCCCGGAGACGCCGACCACCAGGCGCGGGGACCCGATCGCCCGCAGCCGCTGCTCCAGGGCGGCGACCTGGATGGAGTAGGCCTCGTGGCAGTCCTGGGCGAGGCGGTCGGGGTCGGCGGGGACGAAGGGGAAGCGGTCCACGAGCCGCCTCAGGCCGATGTCCGTGCGCGGGACGGCCAGGTCCTCCTCCCCGATGACCACGGTGGTGAAGCGCGACGGGTCCCCCACGGGTGCGGCCCGGACGTCCTGCCCGCCGCCGGGCACTGCTTGGGAGCCGGGCACTGCCTGGAAGAAGGTCACGGCGTTG
The DNA here is from genome assembly GCF_004010955.1 of Actinomyces wuliandei. Lineage (NCBI taxonomy): Bacteria > Bacillati > Actinomycetota > Actinomycetes > Actinomycetales > Actinomycetaceae > Actinomyces > Actinomyces wuliandei. The sequence continues at coordinate 2,775,820 of NZ_CP025227.1, read as the reverse complement.
TCTCGAAAGGTCCCCTGACGCAGCCGCTGGGCGCGCAGCCCCTCGACATCGACGTCGGCGACCGTGGCGCGCGGGCCGTCGGCGAATCGCTCGCCCTCTCCCAGGAGCACGCCACCCTCGCAGACGAGGGTCTGGCCGTCCCAGGCCAGGTCCGTGGAGGACTCCCCCTGCCCGGCGGCCGCGTAGACGCAGGCGGCCAGGTTGCGGGCGGAAGAGGAGCGCACCAGGGCGCGACGCTCCCGTGAGCGCCCCACGGTGACCGGGGAGCTGGCGATACTGACCAGGACGCTCGCCCCCGCCAGGGCCGCCAGCGACGAGGGCGGGACCGGCACCCAGGAGTCCTCACAGACCTCGACGTGGAAGACCAGGCCCTCCACGTCACGCACGTCGAAGAGGAGGTCGGCGCCGAAGGGCACGAGCGCGCCGGGAAGCCGGGCCGTGTGGTCCTCGCCGTGCTCCTCTGCCTGGCCCCCTGCCCCGGCTCCCGGCCGCTCCTGGTGCGGTCCCTGGCGCACACCGGACAGGTGGAGGCGGGAGGTCCGGGCGCTGACGACGTCACCGGGGGCGAAGTGGCGCCTCTCGTAGAGCTCGCGGTAGGTGGGCAGGTAGGACTTGGGGACAACCCCGCGCACGCAGCCGCCCTGGATGACCACGGCGCAGTTGTAGAGCGTGCCGTGGGCGCGCAGGGGCGCGCCCACCACCAGGGCGGGCAGGAGGTCCTGGCTGGCGGCACGTACCGCCTCAATGGCTGCGAGCACCTCCTTCTCCACGACGTCCTGGAGGAGGAGGTCGTCAATGGCGTAGCCGCTGAGGCCGAGCTCGGGGAAGGCCGCCAGGCACACGCCCTGTCCAGACAGCTGCCGAGCCTGCTCGATGACGGCGGCGGCGTTGGCGGCGGGGTCCGCAGGCACGACGGGCAGGGTGACCGCTGCGACGCGCGCGAACCCCTGGTCGTAGGCTGAGCGGAACTCGATACGGCGGGGACGAGCCTGCCCGGCGGGGCGGGGCTGCGGGTCGGGCTGCTGCATGGCACCGATCCTGCCACGAACCTGCGACAGGATCGGGACGGGCCTGGGGGACGCAGCGGGGCAGACGGGCCTGCCAGGAGCAGCCACGCCGGAGGAGGCAGGGCCGGGCGGTGAGGTGCGACGGCCCTGACTGGTGGTCCCGCCCGGCACGCAGCGTGGCGGCCACCTGAAACAACAAGGGTGACCGCCACGCTCACGGATGGATGAGAAGCATCAGGGTGGGTTCCTACCGGCTCACCTCCTTCCTCTCGAGCAGGGTCGCCAGAGCCAGGCCCTGGCCCGGGGCCTGACGGCCCCCGTTCAGGACCTGCTCCTGCAGGGCAGGGGCTGGCGCCTCCCCTGCGCCCTCCTCGGGGCCGGGCAGGGCGCAGCTCGTCCCCTCCTGCGGGAGCTCCCCTCTCAGGAGGTAGGCGTCGACAGCCGCGTCCACGCAGTCCGTCGAGCCGTGACTGTAGGCGCAGTGCTTGTTGCCCTCGGCGGTCAGCAGGTGGCCCGACTCCAGCTGGTCGGCCAGGGACTGCGCCCACTGGTAGGGCGTGGCCGGGTCCTGCGTGGTGCCTACCACCAGGATGGGGGCCGCGCCCTCAGCCTTGATCTCAGCGGGCTCCCGCACGGCCTGGCGGCCCCAGCCGGAGCAGAAGGCGTCGCTCCACGCACGCTCGTTCGCCCCAAAGAGGGGCGAGACCTCTGCCCGCTGCTCGAACTGGGCCTCCCACTGCTCCAGGTCACCCTGGACGGGGTTGTCCAGGCAGTTGATGGCGTTGATGGCCGGCCTGTTGGCCAGTGAGGCTGCAGTCTGCTCGGAGGCCAGGTTGTTGAAGTACCGCTCGACGAGGGCAGAGGGGGCGCGGTCGGTGACGACGGGCCCCAGGGCCGTGGCGAGGCTGTCCCACCACGCATCGTTGTACATGGCCTGGTAGAGGAGCTCGGTCAGGTCCTCTCCACCCAGCGTCGCACCGGTGCCCGGGTCGGTGACCGGCTCATTATTCAGCGCCTGGACCACCTCAACCAGCTGGGCGGTCCCCTCCTCGGGCGTGCCGGTCAGCGGGCTGTTGCCGCGCTGCTGCCAGTAGGAGACAAAGCTGGTCAGGGAGGCCTGGAAGGAGACCGCGTCGGAGTGCTGGATGTCCGCCATGCTCATGGAGGGGTCCATGGCGCCGTCCAGGACCATGCGCCCCACGTTGCCGGGGAACAGGTCGGCGTAGACAGCCCCCAGGAAGGTCCCGTAGGAGAAGCCCAGGTAGGCCAGCTTCTCGTCACCGGACTGGGCACGCAGGACGTCCATGTCCCGGGCCACGGACTGGGTGTCCATGTGGTCGATGATCTCGGGGACCGGGGAGTGCTCCAGGCAGGCCGCCGCCTGGCTGGCCCCCTCCTGGACCGCCTGCTCCACCAGGGAGGCGCCGGGGGAAGGCTCCTGGCCCTCACCCTCCAGGGCGTCTGTCCCGCCCGCCTCCTCCAGCGTGGACTCGCCGGAGACCTCCTCCAGCGCCTCCTCCCGGCTCATGCACTCCAGTGGCGTGGACTGCCCCACGCCACGGGGGTCGAAGCCCACGATGTCGTAGCCCTGGCGCAGGTCCTCGGAGAAGTAGCCCTCAGCGGCGTCGACCAGCTCCACTCCGCTGTCACCGGGCCCGCCGGGGTTGGTGAACAGGCTGCCCTGGGACTGCCCGGAGGCGGGGAGCCGCTTGAGCGCCAGGTCGATGGTCTGCCCGGAGGGGTCGTCATAGTCCAGGGGCACCTGGACGGTGGCGCACTCGCGGGCGGCCTGCTGCGCCTCCTGCCCCTCGCCCTGCTGCCCCGCCCCGTCCTGGCCCTGGGCGTCCTGCTGGGACTCCTCGCAGGGCTGCCAGTCAATCTGGCGGCCGTAGAAGTCCTCCAGGCCCTCGGGAACCTCCTCGCTCGGAGCGGAGTCTGTGCTGTCTGTGCTGGCGGAGTCACCGGCGCCCCCACTGCTGTCTGAGCCGCCCGCCGAGGAGGCTGAGGACTCTGTGGAGGAGTCCACCGAGCTGGAGCTGCCGGCCGGCTGGGCGGCAACGGCCCCGGGGGCGGCAGATGCCACCAGTCCCGCTGCCAGCGCCACTGACGCCAGGAGCGACAGGGGTTCCGCCCAGGGGCGGTACCGACGCCGGGCGGCCACGGTCCCCGGTGGCGTCGCCCCTTCTTCTACCTGTGCTGCATGCGACACGTCACCTCGTGTCCTCGCTGTGATCTTCACGGTCCTACCGTAGAAAGCGCAGGAATGCCCTGCCATCCTCTTGGGGAACGAAGACCCGCGCCACCTGCGCTCCGCCTCTCCTCCTGAAGGACTACCCCACCTCCATCTTTAGGATGACCCTGGAGTCGTCGGCCTCCGGTCCCGGGCGGTCGGTTCTGGTGCTACCACTGTGCCTGCGTGCTGTGGTCCGGACCAGGGGCGGCTGCCCCCTCCGGCGGCATCACCACCCAGGCCAGCGCGTAGACCACCCACATCGGCCCCGGCAGGAGGGCCAGGAGCAGGACGCCCACACGCACCACCAGGGGGCGGGTGCCCCACGCCTGGGCCAGGCCGCCGCAGACACCGCCCAGGAGGCGGTGGCTCCGGGAGCGGGCGGGCAGGACGGTCCGCGTCCTGGCCCACCAGCCGCTGGCGCCGGAGGAGGCCGGACGGGACGGAGGCTGCTGGGAGGGGTGCTGCTGTGTCATGGCTCCATCCTCCCCTGCTCTGGGCCCGCCCGGTATCGGGGAGTTCCCCGACTCTTCCCTGGCCCGCCCGGACGGAGGGCGCAACCGGTACCCTGAGGAAGGTGACCTCGTCCACACCTTCCGAGCCCGCCACACCTTCCGAGCCCGCAGCCCCTGACCTGTTTCCCGCTGTCCGTGCCGTCCTGTGGGACATGGACGGCACCCTCATCGACTCCCAGCCCTTCTGGGACGAGGCCTTCGCGAGGCACTGCACCGCCCGGGGCGGCACGGTGACACCGCAGCTGGTCTCCGCGCTGGCGGGGACCTCCATCCCCGTCGCCCGGGGGGTCATCGCCGCCACCGGCGCCGCCGCCAGCCCCCAGGACCCCGCCGCCCTGGAGGTCTACGAGGCGATGGCCCGCGACGTGGAGGCGAGGGTGACCGCGCACCCGCCCCTGCTGCCGGGCGCGCGGGAGATCACCTCCGCCGTGGCCCGGGTGGGGATCGCCCAGGCGATCGTCTCCGCCTCCCCGCGCGTGATCGTGGAGCGGGTGGCTGCCGAGCTCGGCGACGTCTCTGGTACCGACGTCTTCGCTACCCTGGTCTGCGGTGACGACGGGGCAGGCTCCAAGCCGGACCCCTTGCCCTACGCCACCGCCGTGGAGCGCCTGGGGGCGACGCCGCGCGAGTGCGTCGTCGTCGAGGACTCGCCCACCGGCGCGGCCTCAGCACGGGGCAACGGCATCCGCGTGGTCCAGGTCGGCAGCAGCAAGCACTTCCCGGCTGATCCCGGGCTGGTCGTGGTCCCCGACCTGGCCTCCGTCACGCTCGACCTCCTGCTGCGTCCCTGGCCCTAGGCGCCCCCAGCGGGCTGTCGCAACAGCCCCTAGCCCTCTGCGGTGGGGGAGGCTGACGCCTCCTGCGTGGCCTCCTCGCTGGCGGCGGGGGCTGCTGAGGCCTCGGCGGCCTCCACCAGCTCGGTGATAGCGGTCTCCCCGCTGATCTGGCTCAGGTCGAGCTGCTCGCCGTCGAGGTAGACGGTGGGCGTGGCGGTGACCCCGACCGCGGAGGCCGCCTCCTGGGCGAGAGTCGTCCACTCCTCGTACGTGTTGTCGTTGACGGCCTCCTCGAACCGGGCCGAGACCTCGGTGGGCACCTGAGCCGAGGTGGCTGCGGCCACCAGGTTCTCGGTGGTCATCATGGAGGTGTCCTGGGCCTCGTAGATCCGGCCGAAGAGCTCCATCACAGCGGTGTGGAAGGCCATGGACTGGTTCGGTGCCTCGTCCAGGACGACGCCCATGGCGTTCATCGCCTGGTCAGTCCACTCCTTGCCGAGGATCGTGGAGGGGTGCAGCACCAGGGTGATCCTGCCCTGCGACAGCAGCGTGGAGATCTCTGCGGCGTGGGTCGTCTCAAAGGAGGCGCAGAAGTGGCAGGAGTAGTCAAAGTAGACGTCGAGGACCGGTGCCTGGCTGCTGATGGTGTCCAGTTCGCTGCTGGGGCCGTAGGTCCACGAGCCGTTGGACAGCACCGGCTCGGGCACCCCGCTGCGGTCGGCCCTGGTGGTGGCGATGGCTCCTGCGGTCGGGAACTGTGCGGAGCCGGTGCCACCACTGTCCTGGAGGTGGTTGTAGATCACATAGCTCGAGACTCCCGCCACCCCCACGACGGCGGCACCGAGGAGGGAGCGCCGGGCGATGGTGGCGCGCCTCTGCCTGCGGGCCTCCTGCTCTCTCAGGGCCTTGGCCCTGGCGCGAGCCTCCTCACGGCGCTGGGCCTTGGTCGGACGGGGCTGGTTCGAGGCCACCTGGAGCTCCTCTGTACTGTGCGGTGCGGATGTGGATAACGGGCTGGGAAGTGAGGACACCGGGCCGACCGGAGGACTGCGCCCGGATGTCGGGCAGGAAGGCTGGTACAGGAGTGTGCCCAGTATGAGGCAGAGTGCGCGCGCCTGTCCCGACGGTGCACGTATTGTCACCTAGGCGCCGGGTGGGAGCGCCGTCGTTCGCGGTAGGGGGACAGCGCTGTGATCTGGATCGACCCGGCCCGGTGCCTGGAGGCATGGCCCAGCCGGGCTGTCTTTCCGGGCTGTCTTTGCCAGGCAACCTTTCTTGGCCAGGCCCTTTCCGCGTCTCACCACACGGTGAGCAGTGGTTCCAGGAGCTGTTGTGCCACCTGGCCGGAGTCCTGGAGGGTGTAGAGCATCAGGCTCAGCGCCAGCACCACTGCTACCAGGGCCCACCTGGCCCGTGGCGTGGGGGCCACGGTCTCAACCAGGTGGGCTCCTCCGCGACGGGCCGGGGCGCCCCAGGGGATGAGCCACAGCAGCAGGGTGTACACGGCGACCCACAGGGCCAGCATGAACGGGAGCCTGCCACCCGGGTCGAGGAAGGACAACGGGCTCTCCAGGAGCTCGGGTGCACGCAGCGCGACGTAGGGTAGCGGCGCGGTCGCCACGAGGGTCGATGCCGCGGCGAAGGTCGTGGCCACCAGGGAGCGCAGCAGGTACCACGGCGTGGCCAGCCACATGCGTGAGCGGTCGCCCGGGGTGACCGCCCGGTTGGACAGCCTGGTCCAGCGCAGGCTGTCCTGGGCGCGTCCCACCGTCCCCGCCACGAGGGTCAGCAGCGTGACGGCCAGGACCACCCACCCTGCTGAGAAGCGCCCCGCCACGGCCAGCAGGACCAGGACAGCGACCATGGCACCCGGGTACCGTCCGGGCTCCCGCGCCCAGGCGGGCAGAGGTGCAGGAGCAGGCGCGTCGTAGGGGGGCTGGGGGTAGGGGGCCTGTGGTGGCTGCGGGCTGGCAGGAGGCGGCCCCGACAGCACTGGGGGCTGGACGGTCGTCGGCTGGTAGGGGTAGGTGCTCCCCTGGGCGGTCCCGGGAGTGGCTCCCGCTGACAGGGTGCCGGGGGGCATCGGGGCGGTCACGGGCTGGGGCGGTGGCTGGCTGGTGCCTGGCCACGGCTCCGCCGGTGCTGACGGCACCGGGGGCGGGACTGTGGCGGGGGCTGGCGCATCCGCTGGGAGGGAGAGGCTGGTCTCACCCACCACTCCCGGTGCCGGGTAGCCGTCGTAGGCCTGGGGGGCCTGGGGGGCGTAGGGCGGTGAGACGGCAGGCGCCCCGGTGACTGGTGGCACAGCAGGGGGCGCGGAGGGTGCCGCTGCGCCCGGCGAGGTCGGGGCGGGCGCCGTGACGCCGTCAGGGACAGTGCCAGCCGCACCTGCAGCGCCAACAAGGTCTCCTGGTCCCACGGCCGGGACAGTGGGGTCGGGCACGGGAGCAGGTGTCGTGGTGGTCGCCGGGGCAGCAGGGTCGGCTGTGCCGGGGCCGTACGTGGGGCCGTACCCGGAGACGTCCTGGGTGGCGGCGACAGCGGTGTTGGGGGTGACGTCAGCCGTGGCGGTGGTATCACCGCCCCCGGGAGTGCTGCCGACGCCGCTGGCGGCCCCTGCCGCCCCCGCTGCGGCGGCGAGTCCTGCTCCGGCCAGGGCGGCGGCGAGCGCCTCCTGGCCGCTGCCTCCCTCGGCGACCTCGTCGAGGACGGCCAGGAGGCCGTCAGGGCTCAGGCGCCGGTCGGCCTGGGGGGCCAGCGCGGCGGTGAAGGCCTGCGCCAGGGCAGGGCAGCCTCCCTCCAGTCCCCCCAGTTCCGGCGTCCCGGCGTAGACCCTGCGAAAGACCGCCTGCCAGGGGCCGGAGCCGAAGGGAGGCTGGCCCGTGACCGCGAACAGGAGCACCCCCGCGCAGGCGTACCAGTCCACCTGCGGGGAGGGCTCCCCGCCGTCGAGCATCTCGGGGGGGATGAAGCCCGGGGTGCCGGTGACCTGGCCCGTCTGCGTGAGGCGGCTGTCGTCGGCGACCTGGGCGATGCCGAAGTCGATGAGGACGGGCCCCTGGGCACCGAGCATGACGTTGGAGGGCTTGAGGTCGCGGTGGATGACCCCGGCGGCGTGGACGGCCCTCAGCGCCTCCACGAGCCCGTGGGCGAGGTCCGCCAGGTCGCCGGCGTCCCGGCCCAGGTCGTAGGCCCCCTCGCGGTCCACCTCGTGCTGGAGGGTGGGGCCGTCCACGAGCTCGGTGATGACGAAGGTGACGTCCAGGCCCTCCCCGGAGCCGTCACCGGTCTCGACGTCGAGGACGCGGGCCACGCGCTCCCCCCGGACACGCGCCAGGACCCGGGCCTCGCGCTCCAGGCGGCGCCGGGCCACCGGGTCGGCGGCGATCTGGGGGTGGAGGATCTTCATGGCCACACGACGGCCGTCAGCGTCCGCAGCCTCCCACACCACGCCCATGCCCCCGGCGCCCAGACGACGCAGGAGGCGGTAGCCGCCGACGTCGCTGCCCGCGCGCAGGCCGCGCAGGGGCGGTGCCCCGCTCGTCGGCACCCCGGGATCGTAGCTCATGTCCCCACAGTACCGGCAGCGTGGCGGGGACGGGGCCAGTCAGCCCCGGTGCAGGACTCGTGAGATCAGGTGCGAGACTCGTGAGATCGGGGCTGGTCAACGGGCGAGGAGTGTGAAAGCATGTCCCTGCCGCAGGGAGGCCCTACCTCCCGGCGGACCGTGTCAATGCGGACACGCATCGGCACCTTTCACCACGGATCGTCTGGCACGTACCTGCCAGTGAAGGGAAAGCGCACATGGCAACTGTGACTTTTGAGAACGCGACGCGCGTCTACCCGGGCAACGACCGCCCCAGTGTCGACGCCCTCAACCTCGAGATCGCCGACGGGGAGTTCCTCGTCCTGGTCGGCCCCTCCGGCTGCGGAAAGTCCACCTCCCTGCGGATGCTCGCGGGCCTGGAGGACGTCAACTCCGGCCGTATCCTCATCGGTGACCGTGACGTCACCGATGTCCAGCCCAAGGACCGTGACATCGCCATGGTCTTCCAGAACTACGCCCTGTACCCGCACATGTCGGTCCACGACAACATGGGGTTCGCCCTGAAGATCGCAGGCACTCCCAAGGACGAGATCGACAGGCGCGTGCGGGAGGCAGCCAAGATCCTGGGTCTGACCGACTACCTGGACCGCAAGCCCAAGGCCCTGTCCGGCGGCCAGCGCCAGCGTGTGGCCATGGGACGGGCTATCGTGCGCAAGCCAAAGGTCTTCCTCATGGATGAGCCGCTGTCCAACCTGGACGCCAAGCTGCGTGTGCAGACCCGCACCCAGATCGCCTCCCTCCAGCGCTCGCTGGGTGTCACCACGGTCTACGTCACCCACGACCAGACCGAGGCCCTCACGATGGGCGACCGCATCGCCGTCCTCAAGGACGGCGTGCTCCAGCAGGTGGGCACCCCCCGCGAGATGTACGACAACCCCGCTAACGAGTTCGTCGCGGGCTTCATCGGCTCCCCGGCGATGAACCTGGGCCAGTTCACCGTCGACGGTGACACCGCCACCACCGGGGAGGCCAGGATCCGCCTCTCCCAGGCCACCCTGGACGCCCTCACCCCCGAGGACGACGGCAAGGTGACCATCGGCTTCCGCCCGGAGTCCCTGGACGTCGTCTCCTCCTCTGACGAGCACTCCATCCCGGTGCGGCTGTCCTTCGTGGAGGAGCTCGGCTCGGACGCCTACATCTACGGTGAGCTCGTCGGGGCCGAGGACTCTGAGGCAAAGCTCGGCTCCGGTGAGGACTCCAGCCAGATCATCGTGCGGGTGCCTCCCAGGACCGCCCCCGAGCCCGGGGAGACGGTCCACGTGCGCATCCGCCCGGGTGAGGAGCACATCTTCTCCTCAGCCACCGGCACGCGGCTTCCCTCCTGATGCCCTCTCCCGGCCTGGTGGCGCACCCCGGTGCGCCACCAGGCCGCACCTGCTCGTAACCTCCTCACGGCGGGTCCTGCCCCTGGCTACCGGAGCGGGACCCGCCGTGGTGGTACCGGGGCGCCACGGCCCGGTACCGCTCTCCCCGCTCCCCCTCCCGCCGCCCGCCTTGTCCTGAGGGGCGAGGCCCGGGGCGCGCACCGTCAGTCTGCCGACCTGAGAGGATGAGCCCATGCCCCAGTCCATGAAGATCGCTGCGGTGACCATTGACCCCGCGCTGCTGGACCTTCCGTGGGAGACGCCGCTGGAGCGGTGGCCTGCAGAGGTCCTCGCCGCGCTGCCCCGTGGCCTGTCGCGGCACGTCGTGGCGCTTCGTCAACCTCTCCGAGCGGGGTGATCGCCGTCAAGGAGATCGGTGAGTCGGTCGCTCACCGGGAGTACACGCTGCTGCGGGACCTGGTGCGCCTGGGCGCGCCCTGCGTCCAGCCTACTGCGGTGGTCTCAGGACGCACGGACCTCAACGGAAGCCTGCTGAACTCCGCGCTCGTCACTGAGCACCTGTCCTACTCCCTGCCCTACCGTGGCCTGTTCAGCCAGTACATGCGTCCCGAGACCGCTACCCGCCTTATCGACGCCCTCACGGTCCTCCTGGTGCGGCTGCACCTCCTGGGCTTCTACTGGGGCGACGTGTCGCTGTCCAACACCCTGTTCCGGCGTGACGCCGGAGCCTTCGCGGCCTACCTGGTGGACGCGGAGACCGGTGAGCTCCACCCCGACGGGATCACGGAGGGCAAGCGCCTCTACGACATCGACATCGCCCGGACCAACATCATCGGTGAGCTTATGGACCTCCAGGCAGGTGCGCTGCTGGAGCCCACTGTGGACACCATAGCGGTGGGGGACCGGATCGTGGCCCGCTACGTCGAGCTGTGGGACCTTCTCACCGCTGAGGAGTCCTTCTCCTTGAGGGAGCGGTGGCGGGTGCGCAGCCGTATCGAGAGGCTCAACGAGATGGGCTACGACGTCGCCGAGCTCACCATGACCACGGACGCCGGCGGCACCTACATGTCCATCCAGCCCAAGGTCGTTGACGCAGGCCACTACCACAGGCAGGTCATGCGCCTGACCGGCCTGGACGTCCAGGAGCGTCAGGGCCAGCGCATGCTCAACGACCTGGAGGCCTACCGGGCGATCTGCGGTCGCAAGGACGACCCCGTCGAGCTGGTCGCCCACGCCTGGCTCTCGGACGTCTTTGAGCCGACCATCATGGCTGTCCCGCTCGAGTTGCGCCGCAAGCTGGAGCCCGCAGAGATCTTCCACGAGATCCTGGAGCACCGCTGGTACATGTCGGAGCAGCGTCAGGGCGACGTGTCCATGGAGGACGCCACCGCCGACTACGTGGCGACGGTCCTGCCCCAGCACCGTGACGAGCGGGCGTTCCTCGCCACGCCGGACACCCAGGAGATCGAGGCGGTCCCCGTCTCGCAGGAGGCTGAGCCGCAGGACACAGAGTTCGCTGCCCTCGACGCGCAGACACTTGCTGCCTACGAGGCCAACCCCTTTGGCTTCACCGCAGGAATGAAGTTCAAGGGGGAGTGAGGACGGCTCCCCCGGCCCTCGGGGACGGCTGCTGGTACGTGCCCGCACCCATCATGCACATCTTCACTGGCTGCGACGCCCGGCGCCAGCGGACTGGCCCGCATCGCAACCGCATCACTCTGCGGGAAAGACCATCCGGGTTGGCCCCACACCGCCTGCCACAGACTTGATGATGTGCAGCACCCACTCTTCTGCACATCATCGGCCTGGCAGCCCGCGCAGCAGCCTCAGAACCCTGCGGGCCGCGTTCCCGGCCCGACCTGGAAGGACCGTGAAGATGTGCAGCAGCCGGGGCTGGAGGGGCTGGTCCCAAGGAGGGTGAGGGTGCGGTGTCAGGCCCCGAGCTCCTCGGCGACCAGAGCGGTCTCCCGGTCTGCCCGGCGGCGCAGCTCGCGGTGGCGGGTCCACGAGGCCAGCGAGACCTCGGTGACGGCATCGACAATGAGGAAGGTTCCCAGAGCCACAAGCCCTCCTGACAGGCTGCCCCCGCTGCGGTGCCGACGCACCGCAGCACCCATGAGCGTCCCGCCCAGGCTGGCCTCCAGGAGGGTGACCGCCCTGACAGCCCAGGGCATGTCGGTGACCGTGCGGACGTAGGAGTGCCAGAGGGCGGAGCCGGGGGAGGAGGGGTCCTCCAGGAACAGCCCGACACTGCGGCCCACGGCGTTGGACAGGCCCCGGGGCTCGTGGACGACGACACCCGGCACCTCGACCGGGGCCAGGCTGCCCGTCAGCACCTTGAGCACCCAGTCGGGAAGGCCCAGCGCCTCGATCATTGCCTGGAAGCCCTCGACACCTGGCCGAAGCACAGCGGCCGCCGCAGCCTCCAGGTCCGCACCCGGCACGGCGGCAGCGATGTCAGAGGCGTCCTTGCGGTCGGCGAGCACCTCGTCGGCCAGGGCGCGCAGGGCGGGACCCGGCTCCTTGACGGCGCCCCACACGTGCAGCGAGCTCATGCCCCAGGAGAAGACGGCGTCCTCCTCCGGGTCCCCGGTAGTCACGGCGCGCACCGACATGTCCTCCGAGTCGGAGGTCAGGACCAGGGCCGGGAGGGACTCCTCGTCCCAGCCGAAGGCTCCCAGGCCGTTGCCCTCCCCGGAGTACATGATGATGCGGCGGTCCAGGCCAGGCGCGGAGGCGACCGCCAGGGGCCGTTCCAGGAGCGTGGCCTGCAGGGGAACCATGTAGGCGCTCACGGGGGAGACTACGACAGTGCGCGCGCTGGCGGCCCCGTGGGTGGTGGCCGGGGGCAGCGTGAGGTCGGTCGGCAGGGCGTTGAAGGAGGCCGGGCCGACAGCGACGTCAGCCGTGAGCTCACGTGCCAGTGACTCCACCAGCTCACCGACCCCTGGGCCGGGGACGACGCCCCCGCGGGAGGGAGGGGTGACAGCCACGCGTCCGTCCGCGTCGGTCATCAAGGTGAGGCTGAGCAGGTGGGCGGTGGTGGGGAACCACTCAAGGCGGGCGACGACGCTGCGGGCGGCAAAGGCGGCAGCAACGGCCTCCGGGGCCGCGCCCGGGGCGACAAGCACCCCGTCGGTACGGTTCCAGCGCTGGGGCACGGCTTGGGCCATGGGGACCTCCTGTGGTGGGCTGGGCCTATTGTGTCAGCAAACAGGGCCCGGTTGTCTGTGGGGAGAGCGCCAGTGAGTCCTAGCGGGTGCCGACCTCGGCCGCGCCCCGTGCCTGGCGGCGGAGGCGGTCGACCTCGTAGAGGCTGATGCTGGTGGCGACTGCGGCGTTGAGGGAGTCCACGGAGCCGGTGATAGGCACTGAGACCAGAAGGTCGCAGGTCTCACGCACCAGACGGGACAGGCCCCTGCCCTCCGAGCCGGTCACGACGACCAGGGGGGAGTCGGCCAGGCCCATGTCCTCCACGTGCGTCGTGGCGCGGGTGTCGAGCCCCACCACAAAGCACCCCTGCCTCTGGAGGCGTTCCAGGCAGCGCACCATGTTGGTCTCACGTGCGACGCGCACCCGTGCCGCCGCGCCTGCGGAGACCTTCCACGCGGCTGCGGTGACGCCGACGCTGCGGCGGGCGGGGACGATGACCCCGTCGGCGCCGAAGGCTCCAGCGCTGCGCAGGACGGCTCCCAGGTTGTGGGGGTCGGTGACCTGGTCCAGGGCCACGAGCAGGGGGGTGCGGTCCCGGCTGCGGGCGCCCTCCAGCAGGTCTGCCGCGCTCACGTACTGGTAGGGGGGCACCTCCACGGCCACGCCCTGGTGGGCGGCGCCCTCGGTCAGGGCATCCAGGTCCGCCCTGCTGGCTTCCACGACGGGGGCGGCAGCCAGGGCGGCACGCCGTACTACCGCCTGGAGGCGCTCGTCGTCGTCGGCCGAGGCGGCCATGAAGACCTGGGAGAAGGGCACGGAGGCGTAGGCGGCCTCTGCCACGGCGTTGCGGCCGAACACGATCTCGCTGCTGCGGGAGACCCGGAGGCGCTCGCGGGTGCGGTGGTGCTGCTCAGCGCGGCTGGGGCGCTCCTGCTGCGCCTGAGCCTGCTGCCTGGCCCGCGCCCTGGGGTGGCCGACGCGGTCCTCCGCCTTTGGCGTGGGTCCTCTGCCCTCCAGGCCGCGACGGCGGTTTCCGCCGGACCCCTTGGTGGGGCCCTTCCTGCCGCGTCGGCGCAGGGCGCCGTGGCGACGGTCGTTTCCAGGCATCGCTGGGTGCCTCCTTAGCTTGTCGTTCCTGGTCCTGGTCAGGCCAGGTGCCAGCGGGCGCCGACGGGTGAGTCCTCGACGACGACCCCTGCCTGCGACAGGGCGTCACGCAGGGCGTCCGCCCGGGCCCAGTCCTTAGCGGCCCGGGCCTGGGCGCGCTGGTCGAGGAGGTCGGTCACCAGGTGGTCCAGGGCGTGCGCGGCCGCGTCGGACCCGCTTGTCGACCTTGCGGCCCCTGCCAGGCAGGAGCGCCACGGATCGCTGAAGGGGTCAAGCCCCAGGACGTCTAGCATAGCGCGCAGCTCCAGGGCGGCCTGGCGCACGGTCTCAACTCCGGAAGGCGCGGCCCCGGCTGTCCCCGCGTCGGCGGCGGCGCCCGCGCCGTCGTGGCCCGCCTGGGCCAGGGCCATGTTGAGCCTCTTGAGGCAGGCGTGCACCTGGGCCATGGCGCCCGCCAGGTTGAGGTCGTCGTCCATGGCGGCGGCAAAGGCCTCAGGCAGCGCCAGCCGCCTCAGCCCAGCCTGGTCGGTGCTCCCCAGGTCCCCGCAGAGCTCCTGCGCCCGGGTCAGGGCACTGGTCAGGCGCTCCCACAGGGAGGCGGCCTCGGTCAGGGTCTCCTCGGAGAACTCCACGGTGGAGCGGTGGTGGACGGTCCCCATGGCCAGACGCAGGACGACCGGGTCGTGCGACCTGAGGAGCTCGGCCACGGTCAGGGAGTTGCCCAGCGACTTGCTCATCTTGGCGCCCTTGATCGTGACCCAGGCATTGTGGACCCAGTGCCGGGCAAAGCCCCACCCAGCGCCGTGGGACTGGGCCTGCTCGTTCTCGTGGTGCGGGAAGCGCAGGTCGATCCCACCCCCGTGGATGTCGAACTCCTCGCCCAGGTAACGGTGCGACATGGCCGAGCACTCCAGGTGCCACCCGGGACGCCCGCGCCCCCACGGGGCGTCCCAGGCGGCGTCCTGCGGCTCGCCCGGCCTGGCCGCCTTCCACAGGGCGAAGTCCCGTGGGTCGCGCTTGTCCGCCTCGGTGTCCTCCTGGTCCTCCTGCTGCGGCTCCTCCTCGGTGGAGGCCAGGTCCTCGGGACGCTGGTTGGTCAGCGAGCCGTAGCCGGGCAGGGAGGCCACAGAGAAGTAGACGTTGCCAGCCTCCCCCGTGTAGGCGTGGCCGCGTTCCAGCAGGCGGGTGACCAGGCTGATCATCTCCGGGACGTGGCCGGTGGCGCGAGGCTCGTAGGTTGGGGGGGCCACGCCCAGGGCGCGGTAGGCGGCGTCGAACTCGCGCTCGTGACGCTGCGCCCACGCCCACCAGGCGACGGGGGGGACGGCTGCGGCGGAGCGGGTAAGGATCTTGTCGTCGATGTCGGTGACGTTGCGGATGAGGACGACCTTCTGGCCCTGGCGCTCCAGCCACCGGCGCAACACGTCAAAGGCGATGGCTGAGCGCATGTGCCCGATGTGCGGGCTGCCCTGGACCGTGGCGCCGCACAGGTATATCGCGACCACTCCCGGGGTCACGGTGGGGGCCAGGGGGACGACCTCCCGGGCTGCGGAGTCGTACAGGCGCAGGGTCGGCTGGGGGGCGGGGGAGCCGGCAGGCACGGCAGTCACTGTAGTCACCGTCCCACCCTACCGGGGTGTGACGGTGACCGGGGCTGGAAAGGCTGGTGACCAGGAGACGGGGTCAGGAGGCGCGCCAGGCCGGGTGAGCCGGGTAGACCAGTGCGGTGGCCACCGCAGCCAGCCCCTCCTCCCGTCCCAGGAACCCCAGGTGGTCGGTCGTGGTGGCGCTGAAGGTGACCCGTGCCGAGGCCGCTGCTGACAGCGCCGCCGCCGCCTCCGCGGTACGGTCGGCCACCCGGGGGCGCTGCCCGACCAGCTGGACGGCGACGTTGCCGATCTCGAAGCCGGCCTGGCGCACCCGCCGGGCGGTCTCAGCCAGGAGGAGTGCCCCTGAGGCCCCCTGCCACCGTGGCTCCGCCGTGCCGAAGACGCTGCCCAGGTCCCCCAGGCCGGTAGCGGACAGGAGGGCGTCACAGCAGGCGTGCGCGACGACGTCGCCGTCGGAGTGACCCTCCAGCCCGGTCTGCCCGGGCCACTCCAGGCAGGCCAGGTGCAGCGGGGTGGTGGAGCCGGGGGCGGCGAAGGCGTGCACGTCGGTGCCGATCCCGGTCCGGGGCAGGTAGTGGACCACCTGGTCGAGGTCGATGGTGGCGGGGCCGGTCGCGTGCCGGGGCTGGCGGCGGCGTGGCGGGGCCAGGGGCGGCGCGGCGTCGGGCGGTGAGCTCCTGGGCGAGGTGGGTGTGGTGGGTGCGGCAGAGGCGTTAGGGCCGGGCTGAGCGGTGTCGGGCAGTGGCTCAGGGAGTGCGGTGCTGGTCATGAGAACTAGTGTGCCTGAGTGGGGCCGGTGCTGTCCTGCGGGAGGGGCGGCGGGGGAGGGGCCGGAGCGCCGGCCGGGGGTCTCACGCGCGGGTGGCGCCGGGGTGAGGTGGGGGAGTCGTCTGTCGTGCCGGAGACGGTTCCGGCCTGCTGCCGTGGCGACGGCGGTGCCTGTGACGCCTCTTGTGACGCTGCGTTACCCGTGGCCTCGGCGCCGGGGGCGGCTGCGGCCTGACCGCCTGTCCGGGGACGGGCCGGGGCGGGGTCCCAGCCGGGCTCCACCACCCGGCGCTGCACCACGATGGCTGCCGCCAGGAGCCCTGCGGCCACCAGGGCGAGCACCACGCCTCCTGCTGCGGTGCCGGTCCGGGCGCCGTACCCGATGAGAAGGCCGAACCAGCCGAAGTCGGTGTCGCCGAAGGTGGTGGCAGCCGTCTCCAGCGTCCCTAGGACCCGCAGCAGCAGCGCGGGGAGGAAGGTCACCAGCAGGCCGTTGACGAACCCGCCCGCCACCGCACCCCGGCGCCCACCAGTGGCGTTGCCGTAGACGCCTGCCGCGCCCCCGGTGAAGAAGTGGGGGACGAGCCCGGGCAGGATGAGTGCCAGACCGAGGGCGGGCCCCAGCCAGGTCCCCAGGACCGCCAGCCCGACCAGCCCCCCGGTGAAGGAGGAGAGGAACCCGATGAGGACGGCGTTCTGGGCGTAGGGGAAGACGATCGGCGCGTCCAGCGCCGGGACGGCCCCGGGGACCACGGCCTGCGCGATCCCCTGGAAGGCGGGGACGAGCTCGCCCAGGATCGTGCGGACCCCGAACAGGATGACAGCGACCGCGATACCGAACTGGAGGCCCTGGGTCACCGCCTGCATGAGGTAGTTGCCGACGTCTGTGGCCCCGTCCGCGAAGGCTGTGAAGGCCACGTCCGAGCCACGCCGTGCCAGGTAGGCCACGGCCAGCACCAGGTACATGACCACCATGGACAAGGCGGTGGACACCATGGAGTCGCGTAGGAAGCGCAGGGACTCCGGCACCTTGAGGTCCTCGGTGGAGCGGGAGCGTCCCCGGGGGTCCACCAGCCGCCCCACGGCTCCTGCTGCGATGTAGCCCAGGGTGCCGAAGTGGCCGATGGCGATGGAGTCGTCCCCGGTGACCCGCCTGGTCCACGGGTGCGCCAGGGCGGGCAGGGACACCATGAGGACTCCCAGGAGCAGGGCTCCCAGGGCGACGACGACCGGTCCCGGCATGCCGGCGGAGGCCATGACGATGGTGATGAGGGTGGCCATGAACAGGAGGTGGTGGCCGGTGAGGAAGACGTAGCGCAGCGGGGTCAGGCGGGCCAGGAGCAGGGCTACCACGAAGCCGAGGATCATCAGCCAGGAGACCTGGGTGCCGTACTGCTCCTGGGCGATGCCCGCGATCGCCTCGTTGGTGGGGACGACGCCCCGGGTCCCCAGGCTGCCCTGGATCATGGTCCCCAGGGGCTCCAGGGAGGCGGTGACCAGGCCCGCGCCGGCACTGACCAGCAGGAAGCCGAGCACGGCCTTGATAGCGCCTCCCAGCACCGTGCCGGTGCCTCGCCGCAGGGCGACCAGGCCAGTGGCCGTGATGATGCCGATGAGGAAGGCGGGGACGCTGAGGATCTCGTTGACGACGAACTGGGCGATGGTGGCAAGGAGTGACACAGTGGTCTCCTGCGGTTGGTGCTGGTGGTCAGGACTGGTGGCTGGACGGGGCGGGCGGTCGCAGGCTCACACGGCGTAGGTGCGGCGTAGCGCGGCGTCGAGCTCGGTGTGGGAGGTGAAGTCCTCAATGACCTCGACCGGCACACCGGGGTCGCCCAGGGTCTGGGCGATGGCCCCGGAGGTCAGGAGGAGGTCGGCGTCCTTGGCCCTTCCCCTGGCTGAGATCGTGTCGGTGGCCTCGACCCTCAGGTAGGGCAGCCAGCCCCAGGTGTCGAGCACCTGCTCCAGGGTGTTCTTCAGGAACAGGCTGGTGCCCAGGCCGTTGCCGCACACGGTGAGGACCAGTCCCGTGGAGGCGACGGTGGTCTCAGTGCTGGCTGCGCTGCCTGTGCTGGCTGCGCTGTCTGCGGCGGCCTCGGCGGTTCCCGGGTTCCCCTTGCTGTCGGCGCCCTCGGGACTGCCTGTGCCTCCGGCGGCCTCGGTGCTCCTGCCGACGGGCGGTCCTGCCTGCGGTGGCCGCAGGGCGTCGAGGACCTCCTCGGGGGTGGTGGCGTTCTCCAGCCGGTGGCGGCGCTGCGGGTCAGCCAGGATGGCAGCCAGGTCCGCCAGCGCCCTCAGGTGCGCGGTGCCGTCAGCGGCGGCCAGGGCCATGACGACGCGGACAGGGTCGTTGGTCTCGTGGCCGAAGGCGACGGGGGACGTCAGGCGCACGTAGGACAGGGCGGTGCGGGTCACAGAGTTGTCGCCGTCGCCGTCGTCGGGGCGCGCGTGAGGCAGTGCCAGGCCGGGTGACAGCACGATGTAGGGGCCGTGCTCCTCCACCGAGCGGATCATGGCCTCCGTGTAGGGGGCGGCGCAGGCCCCGGCCGCGACCAGGGCGTCACCGGCTTCCCGGACAGCCTCGCGCCAGTCGGAGGCGGTGGCTCCCAGGCGGACGGAGCGGGTGTCGACCAGGGTGGGCAGGCTGGGCGCGTCGGTGGGGTCGGGGCGGGGGTCAGGCTGGTCGCGGGGCTCGGGCACGGTACCCTCCTTGGTCGCGTGAGTGCCCACGGCGGCTCCTGGGGCTCCCGGGAGGCGGTAAGGCCCCGGAAGACGAGGCCTGTCGGCACATATAGTCTACAGCACACGGCGGATGTCGTCGGGGTGTGGAGCCGTTGGTATGTGGAAGCGGGTCACAGGCCGTGGGGCGGGGGCGAGGGTGGCCGCTCGCTCCCGCCGGGGATGTCGTCACGGTGCCCGCTGCGGGCGCCGGGTCAGGCAAAGAACCAGGGGACGGCGCGCAGCCAGGCGATCATGGCGGTGGTGGGATCCATGATGAGGTCGTCGGGGTCGTCCCCGCTGCCTGGGCTGCGCCCGGCAGCCTGAGCCAGCGAGCGGGGGTAGAACTCGTAGAGGCACTCGGGGACGGAGAACGTGTGGAGACTGGAGTCCACCTGCCAGTCCAGGACGCCTGGGACCCGCACGCTGGCCGTGATGATGGAGATCGACCATGTCTGGTTGACCAGGCCCTCGATCAGCGGCGTGGTATCACCGGCAGCCCCTGGGTGCGAGCCCGATCGCAGCCGCTTGCCGACCCTGGTGAAGATGCTGGCCAGGGGAGAGAGGTCCCCGCCCTCGCTCAGCAGCCCAGTGGCCTCGGGCGCGGGCACCACCACGGGCTCCGCCTCGACGAGGGGGCGCGGGTGGAAGTCGAGGAACTCGGCGAAGGCGGAGGGGACCTCGCAGGCGTCCAGCCCGTAGACGTGCAGGCCGTCTGTCAGGCTCTTCATCATGGTTGTCCGGGAGGGGCCGATCCAGGCCAGGACCTGGCGCACCCCCTCGCGCGGACCCAGGCGGACCACCTCCAGGTAGCGGCTCGCGGTGGCCCGCCCTTGGAAGGCGGGGGCGGCGGCCTGGGTGAGGCCCACGTCGTCGATGATCCCGGCCTTGCGCAGCCTCCGGGCGAGACGGTCCTCAGGGATGGGGTCGCCCTGGCAGAGCGCCTCGACCGTCAGCCACTCCTGGTCGGAGAGGATCGCCACAGGGTTGGGCGTGTCCGTCCTGAGCCGCGCCATCAGTGCACCTCCAGGGTCTCAGACATGGTGGAGAAGAAGGGGACGGTGACCGGGCTGGTGCTGGTGGGACAGGTGAAGGTCGCGGTGACGCCGCGTCGCAGCCTGCCGTACCTGTGCGTCTCGACCCAGCTGCACTGGTAGAAGGTCAGGGAGTGGTCGCTGGTGTCGATGTAGACGCCCAGGCGCAGCAGGCCCGCCGAGGCGCTGCGCGACCGCCAGCCGAGGAGGTCGATCATCCGCACGCCCGCGATGGTCTCCATGACCTGGGCGGTGCTCGTGCGGAACCACTCCTCCTCCGGGACGTCCTCGGGCAGGCGGACGGTGGTGATGACGCAGCTGTCCACGAACCCTGGGGCGGAAGGCTCTGAGGCGGTGCACACCAGGTCGATCCCGTCCTCGTTGCTGGCGTTGACCGGGGCCACGCCCAGGTCGGGGAAGTCGGCGTCCACGACCTGCCAGGTGGCGGGGGCCGTCACGGTGGTGAGGTGTCCGCGAAACGTGGTGGTGAGTGGTCCGTAGGGGGCTGGCTCAGTCATCGGGGCTCCTGTTTCGGCGCTGCTGATCGAGTCGGGGGTCCTGTTTTGGCGCTGCTGGTGCTGGTGCTGGTTGCGGCCAGGGCGGCGCGGCGGCGTTCCAGGCGGCGCGCGGCGTGCCACTGGGGGTACATCCACCGGGGCAGGGGGATCGGGAACCGGAAGACGAGTCCGAGGATCAGGAGGAGTCCTGCGAATATCGAGGCGGCGGTGCGGGCGTTCTCCGCGCCGGGGAACAGCGGCTCGGACAGCATGACTATACCAATGATGGTGAAGGCCAAGCCGCCGACTGGGGCGAAGAAGGCGGTGCCGTTCTTGACGTCGGACAGGGAGTCGTAGCGCTTGCCTGCCTGGGTGTCGGTGAACATGGCCAGCGCCCAGAACGCCAGAGTTGGTATGCCCAGGAAGCCAAGGCACCCGATTCCGACCAGGGTGTTCTCGCTCATGCGGTTTGTCCTTCGCCGGGAGAGCGGCTTGGTGGCTCCTGTGCTGAGCCCGCCTGCTGAGGGGGTGCTGGAATGGTTGCTGGTGGCTGTGGGGTCCTGTTGGCTCTGGTGGTGCTGGTGGTGGTGCTGGCTGCGGCCAGGGCGGCGCGGCGGCGTTCCAGGCGGCGCGCGGCGTGCCACTGGGGGTACATCCACCGGGGCAGGGGGATCGGGAACCGGAAGACGAGTCCGAGGATCAGGAGGAGTCCTGCGAATATCGAGGCGGCGATGCGGGCGTTCTCCGCGCCGGGGAACAGCGGCTCGGACAGCATGACTATACCAATGATGGTGAAGGCCAGGCCTATAACGGGCAGGCAGAAGGCGGTGCCGTTCCTGACGTCGGACAGGGAGTCGTAGCGCTTGCCTGCCTGGGTGTCGGTGAACATGGCCAGCGCCCAGAACGCCAGAGTTGGTATGCCCAGGAAGCCAAGGCACCCGATTCCGACCAGGGTGTTCTCGCTCATGCGGTTTGTCCTTCGCCGGGAGAGCGGCTTGGTGGCTCCTGTGCTGAGCCCGCCTGCTGAGGGGGTGCTGGAATGGTTGCTGGTGGCTGCGGGTCCTTATTGGCGCTGCTGGTGGTGCTGCTGCTGGCTGCGGCCAGGGCGGCGCGGCGGCGTTCCAGGCGGCGCTCGGCGTGCCACTGGGGGTACATCCACCGGGGCAGGGGGATCGGGAACCGGAAGACGGCTCCGAGAATGAGCAGCAGGATCGCGACTGCTGAGGCGGCGATGCGGGCGTTCTCCGCGCCGGGGAACAGCGGCTCGGACAGCAGTGCGGCGCTGCCGATAGTGAAGGCCAGGCCTATGGCGGGCAGGCAGAAGGCGGTGCCGTTCCTGACGTCGGACAGGGAGTCGTAGAGTTTGCCTGCCTGGGTGTCGGTGAACATGGCCAGCGCCCAGAACGCCAGAGTGATCACTCCTAGAAATAACCCAATGGCAAGCCATACTGTGTCGCTCATGCGGTTTGTCCTTCGCCGGGAGAGCGGCTTGGTGGCTCCTGTGCTGAGCCCGCCTGCTGAGGGGGTGCTGGGGTGGTTGCTGGTGGCTGTGGGGTCCTGTTGGCTCTGCTGGTGCTGGTGCTGGTGCTGGTG